>JBEKSN010000208.1:0-6367 GCA_049517055.1 Candidatus Acidiferrales bacterium
GTGGACGCGGTGAAGCGTTTGATGCCGCAATTTCGCGACATCATTCCGCCGTCGGTGCAGATGCAGACCCTTTACGATGCATCGGCATCGATTCGCAACTCCGTTGCCGACGTGAAATTCACGTTGTACCTCGCAATCGCGCTGGTGATTCTCGTAATTTTTCTGTTTCTGCGGAATCTTTCCGCCACCGTTATCCCCAGCTTCGCGCTGCCGATGTCCATCATCGGCACCTTCGCCGTTATGTATCTGCTGGGCTACACGGTCGACAATTTGTCGCTGATGGCGTTAACGCTTTCGGTGGGCTTCGTGGTGGACGACGCGATCGTGATGCTCGAAAACATCGTGCGGCACATGGAGATGGGCGAAGGAGTGATGGAAGCGGCGCTGAGCGGCTCGCGTGAAATTGGATTCACAATTTTGTCCATGACGATTTCGCTGGCAGCGGTGTTTTTGCCGGTATTTTTCATGGGCGGAATCATGGGACGTCTGCTGCACGAATTCGCCGTGGTAATCATCACGGCGATCCTTGTTTCGGGAGTTGTTTCGCTAACGCTGACGCCGATGTTGTGCAGCCGCTTTCTTCGCCCGGCCGGCGAAATGAAACACGGCCGTCTGTACATGGCGCTGGAGCGATTCTTCGACCGGCTCCTGAACATTTACGACGTTTCGCTGCAGTGGTCCCTGCGCCACAAAGTGTTCGTAATGACCGTGTCCGGAATCATTCTGATCATCACGATCTGGCAGTTCGCAGTTATTCCGAAAGGGTTTCTTCCCGCGGAAGACAGATCCCAGATATTCATCTCTACGGAAGCAGCGCAGGGAATTTCTTTCGATGCCATGAGGCAGCATCAACTCGAATTGAACAAGATTGTATTCGACGATCCCAACCGCAATGATTTCTTTTCGAGCGTAGGAAGTTTTTCCGCCAGCAACGGGGGGATCATCTTCATTCACTTGAAGGAGCGCAAAGATCGTCCCGCGACTGAGAACCCCGGCATGTTGCATCTCGAGCAGCGGTATGGCGGGGTGCCCGTGGTGGGGGGCGCAATTCGCGCTGTCGCGCCTTTGTTCGCGCACCATCCGGACATCGATGAAGTAATCGAGGAACTTCGCGAGAAGTTTTCCGCGGTGACTGGAATTAACGCTTACATGCAAAACTTGCCGCCCATCCAGGTCGGCGGTCAGATTACCAAGAGCCAATATCAGCTAGCGCTTCAGAGTCCGGACACGGCGGAGCTTTATCGTGACTCCACCTCTTTCATGAAGGAGATGGCCAAGCTTCCCGGTCTTATGGACGTGACTACGGATTTGCTCATCGCGAATCCGCAGGTGAACGTCAACATCGATCGCGACAAAGCCTCGGCGCTCGGCGTTTCGGCCCAGCAAGTGGAAGACGCTCTTTACACCGCTTACGGCCAGCGCCAAATTTCCACCATCTATGCCCCCAACGACGAATATTGGGTGGTGATGGAGCTCGAGGACAAATATCAGGCGGACCCCGCGGCTCTCTCCATGCTCTACGTTCATTCGAGCAGCGGAAACCTGGTTCCGTTGAACGCAGTCGCAAACTTGACTACGAACCTCGGCCCCTTGACGGTAAATCATCTCGGCCAACTGCCTGCTGTGACGATTTCATTCAACTTGAAAAATGGAGCCGCCATTGGCGACGCCGTGAACGGCATCAACAAACTCGCTCGGGAGGTTTTACCGCCAACCGTTACCACGGAATTTCAAGGAGCGGCACAGGCATTTCAAGCTTCTTTGACCGGCCTGGGGATATTGCTGTTCATGGCCATTCTGGTGATCTATATCGTTCTGGGCATTTTGTATGAAAGCTTCATCCATCCGATTACGATTCTTTCCGGGTTGCCGTCGGCGGCTTTTGGCGCTCTGCTGACGTTGCAGATTTTTAATTTGAGCCTCGACCTTTACGGATTTGTCGGCGTCATCATGTTGATAGGTATCGTGAAGAAGAACGCAATTATGATGGTTGACTTCGCAATCGAGCGCGAACGCCACAGCAACAAGACTGCTGAAGAAGCGATCTATGAAGGCTGCTTGATTCGTTTTCGCCCCATCATGATGACGACAATGGCGGCGTTGATGGGCACACTCCCCATCGCTTTAGGTTCAGGTGCGGGAGCTGATTCACGGCGGCCTTTGGGCCTCGCCGTAGTCGGGGGTTTGGTTTTCTCGCAGGCGGTCACGCTGTATCTAACGCCCGTTTTCTACACATACATGGATTCGTTTCAGACGTGGGCGGAGAGCCGTTTCGGGAAACTAACCCGAAAGCGGAATCCGATTCTCGCGGACGAGCACTCGTCAGCCGATTGACATCAGTCTCACCGGCTACCGCGCGACACCTTTTCGGCAGTCAACTGACCTTCAGGACAGTCTTCGCCCCTGTCGTTGCGTACCAAAGTAGCTGGCATCCCGTACCATTGACCCTGTTCCGACCGTTCCTTAGCATGATTCAGGACGCGAACGCGCCCCGGAATGTGGGATTGGATTCCCGTGTTTCGTTTTGACCCGCAGGAACCCAGCCACGATGCAATATGGAGAAGATTTCCCAAAAGATATGAGAATGCGCCCGAAACGGCGCGGGCCACGTATGAATTCGCGCGTTCCGGTGGGGATCGAATGGAGTGGGCACGCAGGGCCGCTGCACTCTGAGCCAGGTTTTACTCGAGTAGTGAGCGCGAACGGCTGTTTACTTGTGAGCCCGAAGGAACTTGAATTGCAGCAGCGTTTGAGGCTGACGAATTTGTCCACGCGAAGGTCGGTCGAGGCCATAGTCGTCTGGAAGGGAATGCAAGGAACTGACGGATGGGACATGGGAATCGAAATCCTAGCGCGTGGACAGGATTTCTGGGGTATCGAACTTTGAAATTTGAAAGCTTAAGGGTCCCGACTAAAGCTCCAGGCTCGCCGGTAAAAGGTAAAACAATAGCGACGCCTGTGAAACATACTCCGCAGCCTTTGCATACGCCGCTCGCGAAGGCGGCTTCCTTGCCGGTCAAGCAGGTCATCGCCGGAGAAGAGCGCCGCCGCAGCTACCGGGTTCTCTTGCGCGTGCGAGCCAGCATTCATGTTGCACTGCAGGGAAAGCCTGTGAGCTTCGAGACAGTGACACTCAGCGTCAGCAATCACGGCGCGCTGGTTGTGCTTAGCCAGAGTCTGCCGTGCGATACGCGGCTGGTTCTTGAGCACAGCGGCACGAAAGAGCGAGTCGCGTGTAAAGTGGCGCGGATCGCGCGCGAGATGCCGGAAGGATTCCACATCCCGCTCGAATTTGATTCTCCCGCGCCTAATTTCTGGCGCATCGCATTTCCTCCGTCCGACTGGCGTCCTCCCGACGATCTGTAAATGCCCTTAAGCAATTACTCGACTGTACCGTAAAGCCGAACTTGGGCTTAGCTTGCGGAAAATCCCGGGTATGCAAAATACTTACATTTGTTAGAAGGGAAGTTTGTGCAGATCGAGATTGCCGCCGGAGAGAATTATTCCGATTCTCTTGCCCTCGGCCCGGATTCGGCGGTTCAGCGCAGGAGCGGCTGCCACCGCGCCGGAAGGTTCGACGACAAGTTTCATCCGTTCCCACAGCAATAACATCGCAGCGGTGAGTTCTTCTTCAGTGACTACCGAGATTTCATCCACAAAAGATTGCAGAATCGAAAACGTTAAAGGGCAAAGGGTGGCACGCAGGCCGTCTGCCATGGTCTCAAATGGTGCCGCCGGTTCGATCTTTTTCGCTGCAAGCGAGCGGTAGGCATCGTCCGCGTTGCGCGGCTCGCCGCCGATAACACGAATTCCGGGACGCATGCTTTTCGCGGCGATCGCTGTTCCGCTCAGAAGGCCGCCGCCGCTCACTGGCGCAATGACCAGGTCGAGTTCACCCACGTCTTCGATCAATTCGAGCGCCGCGGTCCCCTGGCCCGCGATCACACGCGGGTCGTTGTAGGGATGCACCAAATGAGCGCCGGTCTTTTTCATTACTTCGGCGCAGGTTTCTTCACGCGAGGCCATATTCGGCTCGCACTGGGTGATCTTTCCGCCGTAAGATTCCACCGCACGCATTTTTGCGGCGGAAGAATTCGAAGGCATCACGATGAATGCCGGAATGCCTCGCCAACGAGCTGCCAGCGCCAGGGCGGCTGCGTGATTTCCGGACGAGGGAGCCACTACGCCGTGGCGCGCTTCTTCATCCGTGAGTGAGAAAACAGCATTCGTTGCGCCGCGTATTTTAAACGAGCCTGTCTTTTGCAAGTTTTCACATTTGAAATACAGGTGGGCGCCGGCGATCTCGTTGAGCGAGGTGGAGGTGACTACCGGCGTGCGGTGAATGCGCGGAGCGATACGCGCGTGCGCAGCAAGGATCGCTTCGAAGTTTGGCGCGTCTTTTTGCAAGGATGTCGCGTTCATATGCATCGGCGCGGGCGGCTCACTTGGTCAGGTGCCCCGGGACCGTGAATGTCACCTTGGCAGCGGTGCTGTTGTCGAAGCGATCGGCGATTTGCACCGCTACAGTGTGCTCGCCCGGCGAGAGGCCGGCGATCGAAATCTGGTAGCTCTCCTTCGGCGCATCGGAAAGCAAGCCCTCCGGAAAAACGATGGTCCAATCGCCAGCGTCAACACTATAGCGCGCCCGCGCGATGGCACCCGAAGAGCTAACCGCTTCGAAGGTTATTTTTGCCGAGCCCGCCGCCACGGCGCGCAGATTCGCGATACTGGGCGGCGTATTCTCGATTTCAAAGCGATCGCTCTCGCGTTCACCCGTGAGGGACTGATCCACGGGATTCGACGGAGAGTCCGAAGCTACGATTTTCAAGTAGTAGGCTCCGTCCGGCATCGTTGTGGCGTCCCAGGAATAATATTTTTGGGTGAGCTTATCTTTCAACAGGCGCCAGTTTTGCTCGCCTTCTCCGTGATAATAAATGGAAAACGTGAGATCGTCGTCGTTGTCGTCATGCGCGCTCCACAGCACGCTGGAGTAACCCTTATCCTCAAAACCCTGGGGAGGCACTTCCATCTTTGGAAATCGCGCAGGAATGTCCGGACTGACGCCCGGCGCTGTCGGAAAATTTGTGGTATTGCGTTGCGGCTGCCGGAGCTGCACGGATGCAGGAATTGCGAGTCCGCTCTGTGGGCTCGCGAAACCCTGCACGCGAATTCCAGGATCTTGAATCGCGATGTCGTCAATCACCGGCGCAACATTTTTCGGCTGATAGGCCAAACCTACCCAAGAAATATTCGGCACGCCACCGCTGTCCGTGTCCAGGAAGACCGCCTTCCATTGCACGAATCGTGCCGCAGGACAATCCACGGTTTCGCCCGAGGCATTCTTGTAGGGTCCGGCCCAGGCGCTCCAATTCTTTTGTGGAGTGGAGGTGTTTCCGGAGCGGACATAGAAAGCGACCTTGCCTTGCGTCGCGCCATCGCCCCACCATGACAAACGTCCCCAGTGCGAAAATATCTTGGCGTCGAATGTGTCGGATTCGAAGCTGCCGCTGGGATCGTATCCTGGCCCGAGAGTGAAGATTTTCCCGGGGTTCGCGGTGGCGACGTACATCTCCCCGTGGGGGCCTGCGATAATGCTGGTAACCTGCGCCGAGGCGGTTTTCGCGATACTCGAATAAATATCGTTGCCTTGCAGCGAGAGAATGGCGCCCTTATTTCCAGTGCCCAGAAGAATATTTTGCGTGGACGAAAGCCCCATCGCGAATACCAGATCATCGCGCGAAGTCCACAGTGTCTCGGGAGATCCGTCCGGCGATATTTTTATCACTTCCGCGCCACCCGTCGCCGATGAAATAAACGGAAATGAAATAGCGGGCTGGGGCGCTTGTGCTTGCAATTGCAGCGTAACGTTTCCCTGGGGTGTGTTGTTCGCTTGCAATGGGGACAAAGACGGCGGCACATTAATCACCGGCGAGGCGGTTGTGGCGCGCTGCTTCTCTCCGATGGATGCGGCATAAATACTGCCTTTGTCATCCGTCAGTAGAGAGGTCACTTCCTTCTTACTCGTCTCATAAATAACAAATACAGGGCCCGCTTCGGGCATAGCCTGAGAATTTTTCCGGACGATTGCAACTCGCAAAATTAAGCCGTTGGGATCGGTTCCAATCAAAAGATTCCTCTTCTGATCGAACGCGAGAGAACGCGCGTGGCGTTCATCACTTTGATAGAAGAGCTGGCCCTTGCCATCCGGCGTCACCGCGAATACTTCGCCTTTATCTCCCGTCGCCACGAATAGGGTGCCCTGCGAATCCAGTGTCAGCGCCCAGATGTACTTGGTCTTCGGGTCGAAGAAAACGCTTTTCTGACCTTCAGGCGTAACTTTGTAAACTTTTCCATCCGGCGAAGTTCC
>JBEKSN010000209.1:0-6366 GCA_049517055.1 Candidatus Acidiferrales bacterium
ACCGGAAATCGAGAAAAAGGGAACGTTGGCCTCGCCTGCGATTGCGCGGGCCAGCAAAGTTTTCCCGGTGCCTGGAGGGCCGACCAGCAGGACGCCTTTCGGAATGCGTCCGCCGAGCTTTTGGAATTTTTGCGGGTCCTTCAAGAAGTCGATGATTTCGTAAAGCTCTTCCTTCGGCTCATCGATTCCGGCGACATCTTTGAACGTCGCTTTCTTCTGCTGCGCGGTTAATAGGCGCGCGCGGGATTTCCCGAAGCTCAGCGCTTTGTTTCCGCCCGCCTGCATCTGCTTCATCATGAAAACCCAGAAGAGTACGAGGAGGATCAGCGGAGCGAAATTGAAAAGAAACGTCATCCAATCGGCGTTCTTCACTTCCTTGTAGTTATAGAGGACGTTGTGATCCTGAAGAGCTTTGGTGACGTCTGGTATCGCGGTGTTGGCGATGGTTACGCCTTTGAACTTCGCGGTGGAGTCGCGATATTCACCTTGAATTTCCGCGCTGTTGGGCGCGAGATAAATGGTGACATCCTTCACTTTGCCCGCTTGCACGTTGGCGAGGAAGGTGGTGTAGTTAGGCTCTTCGTCTTTTGCCGCTTGACCGCCGGTCGAGGCCATCTTCCACAAGACGACCGCAAGCAGAATCATTAGAAGCCAAAATAGAATAGTGCGGACTGTTGAGTTCACCGTCTTACCCCGTCCTCTGGATACGATTGAAGCGGTCCCGGATCATTATGCCACTTATTGTTAGATGCGGCAGCCTAGCCAGTGTATGCACGTGCAAACCGCCGAACACCACGCCTTAGAGCTGAAGTTCTTCGATCAGCACACCCACTTGCGTCCGCGCCCTTGCGCAAAAATCATCCGCAGGTGCCATGCCCCGAGTCCAGACCACTTGGCCGCCGCATTCAAGCACGGGCCATCGCGCCCGGTCACGGACGGGAATGCGATCCGCGAGAAACATCTGTTTCAATTTACTGGCCTGCCGGCGACCGTAGGGCCTGTAGGCGTCACCTGGCCGCCAATTCCGCAAGATTAGAGAACCGCGGAGGAGGCCAGCATCGAGGGCTTCGCCGTCGCTTTTAGTGTCGCTCGCCTGCAAAGTCCAGTCAATGACTTTCAAACGGAAGCGACTTCCAAGTTCCGGAATGGAAACAACCGTCGCGCCACTGTTCGGGAGGCTTACAACGTATTGATAAATATTCGCTTGCGCGGCGGTTTCTTTGACAGTCAGCGAAGGCCGGCTTGGAGTGGCATGCGAAAAGGTCAGTTTTCCAAAGCTCCGCTCGACAATGATGTCTCCGGGCATTTCCAGGCGACGGCCACTCGATGATTCTGTGGCCAGCCGGATGACCTGCTCGACGTGCTGTGCGATTAAATCTTTGCGATCCCCGCGGACACCTTCATACAGACGGCGAATCAGGCGTTCCGTGAGCGCACGTAAAGGCGCGGCTTCGCTGGAGTTAGATGCAGCCCGCGGAAGGTTATTCGGCGCGGAGGCGAGTTCGAGAGGCAACAACAGATCATGAATGCGGATCGAAACTGCATCGTCGGCTACACGGACAAAGGCGCGGAAGCGGTCTTCTACGATTGCGGACCAGAATAGTTCCTGCTCGCCAGCGAGACGAGCGAGTTCCCCCAGGTGGGTGACGATCGTTGGCGCGAAATCGCGCTCCAGAACCGGAAGAAGTTGCTCTCGAATGCGCGCGCGAAGCCGGCGCGTATCACGATTCGTGGCGTCTTCGCGCCAGGCTTGATTTTTCGCGCTCAGATACTCACGCAAATCCTGGCGGGCGGTGGCAAGCAGGGGACGAATGACAGAACCCGCTGTGGGATAAATGCCGGCCAGACCGGTGGGGCCGGTTCCGCGAATCAAATGAGCCAGAACGGTTTCGGCTTGGTCCTGAGCGGTGTGCGCTACGGCGATGCGTGTTGCTTGCCCCGCAGCGCAGACGCGTTCGAAAAATGCGTAGCGCAAGCGTCGCGCAGCGTCTTCGAGATTCCATCCATGACGGGCGGCTTCGGCGGCAACGTCCTCGCGAGTGGCCACAATTTGAAGGCCGCTATCACGAGCCAGCTCCGCGACGAACTGCGCATCCAATGAAGAAGCATGCCCGCGAAGCGCGTGGTCAAAATGCACGACCGATAGAGTTACACCCAATTCGTCGCGAAGGTTTTCCAGAATACGAAGAAGCGCGACGGAATCCGCGCCACCTGAGACAGCCACACCGATCCGATCGCCGGGTACGATCATTCGCGCATTCCGGATGTTATTAAGTACCGACTGTTCGAGAGGTGTTCTCATCAGCGCGATCGAAGGGAGCAAGGCCGAAATTTCCGGGCCGGTCACCTAAGTAAATACTATGGTAACAGCCAAGACTTGACGGGTCGAGCGCAGCCTGGAAACGTGGTTGGAGTTGCGTGCAGAATAGAATTATTACAGGCGATCTGCGACTTGCTGGGTGAACAGATCACGACTGTAGGAAATGCGCCGGTCAAGAGCGACCGCGGCAAAATAAGAGCAATTCTCGCGTTCCTGTTCGGCCCAAGCCGCGACGCGCGGGACCGTCGGTCGCGCCAGATGGCCGAGAATATTCAGCAAGCTATAGTACGTTCCCACTGCACGAATTTCGCCCTGGTCGTCGCCGCGTTCCGGACACAGCCTGACCAATTGAACCAATCGGCGAAAATCTTCTGCGCCGAAACTCGGGCTTTGCATGCCAGTGACTTCCCGCACGCGGTCCGATAGTTCGACTCGCCGGCTGGATGCCAGTATTGAACGGCAGTGCCAAACGAAGAATTGCAGGAAAGCTGCAATCGAAAAAACAAAAATTACGGCTGCAATCATCATCGAGTTCTCACCACCAAACGTGCTGTCATTAATCGCGCGTCTTCGGGCACCTTGGAAAACGTATAAGCCCAGGCCAGAGGCAGCCACGTACCTATGAGCGGCGGTACCCACCGCAAAAACGATTCCTGCAAACCAGGGAAAAGGTTCCGCAAAGCGTAGGTTCCCGCGGTAGCGCTGAAGTAAACACCCAGCGCAAGAATCAATTGAATTAGGCGGGTTCTGGTTTCGCGAAGCTTTAAAACCGCGCCCCAAAGGAGATAGGTGAGCACTACGCCCACGAAATAGAGGTTCTGTCCAAGCTCAACGACAAAGTGACTGGTTAGGTGATTCTTATTCTGGCGAACGACAGCATAGGAAAAAAAGGCAGTTGCGATCAGCAAAATAGCCGCCGCGCTTCGGATATACCCACTGACGTTCATTTCTCGAAAGACGTGCTGGTATAGCTCCATCACCGTGAAGTAGATCAGGACGATTAGCAAGCTCTCGGAGTAGTAGTAGAAATAGCGGTACTGCATGGACGAATATCCGTAGGTATGAAACGTAATGTAATGGCCGAGGGTGACCAGAGCTGCAGCTAACATGTACAGATTCAAGGAAAAATAACGGAAAGTATCCTTATGAAGGGCCAGACACACCACTACGTAGGCTTCTAAACTGAAGCTTGCGATCCAAATTAAGTAATCTGCCGGGCCAAGCTGCATTTTCGGTCCCTATATGAAGACCGCGACCCTGGGCTCTTAAACCGCTTACGCGGAACCTACCCTGTTATTTCCAGGGCGTTGGCGGCATCGGACTGCCGGTGTTCGCCCATGGTGTCGGCGGCATCGGACTGCCCGTGTTCGCCCACGGTGTGGGCGGCATCGGACTGCCGGTGTTCGCTAGCAACCATGGCGTCGGCGGCATTGGACTGCCGGTGTTAGCCAGTGTCGAATGGGTCGATAAGGCATTTAGACCCACCGCGCTGGTTAGAACCAGCAAGACCAAAACCACCACCATCAACCACTTATTCATAGACCCTCCCGAGGGAAACTACGCGGGAAGTCTATAAGCGGTCTAATGCCGTCAAGGGAGTTTTTATCAGGCGTGTGTCTAAACGGTACACACCCCCACCTCCCCGGCGGAGCCAGAGCTTTTCGTACTGTTGCGAGGCAAAAATAGCTTTTGGGACCGACACGGTCAATGTTACGAAAGTACTAGTTTTGAGGACGTATTCCCTTATGCTGAGCGGGGCAATTTCGGGTCAGGAGATCACTTCCGCTCCTGTCTTGACACTTTGCGCAGGTAGCCCTTAGCATCGAGGATTGTCTTGTGCCGGTTTAGCTCAGAGGTAGAGCGAGGGTCTCATAATCCCTAGGTCGTGGGTTCGAGTCCCACAGCCGGCACCATACTTCGCAGCGAAGCCCGGACACCTGGGCTGGTGGCTTCACTTCACCGGGGCATTGAGTGCTGCAACGAGTTCGACGAAAGTCGAAGCTTCCAGCACCTGATCAATGGCTTCCTTGCGGCTAAACATTTCTCCGGCGTCACCCAACAAGTCGTGCTGAGCCTGATTATCTCCCGTGAGAATTAGAATAATGAGACGCGAGAGTTTGCCGTCTCTTGCGTCGAAATCGATACCAGCCTCTGATTTGCCAATGACCACGATCGGATGCGGAAGGCCGCCAACACGGGCATGTGGAACCGCCAGACTGTTTTCCCAGCCGCTAGGGACAACCCGCTCGCGCTCTAATACGAGGCGCAAAAACCGCTCTGGTGCGTTGCTGACAGTGTCTGCTGCGATTTCACACATATGCTGAAGAGCTTCATCCTTTGTGCGGAACTTCATGGCCGGCAGAAAGAGTTTGGTAGTGACGGTGTCCTTCAAGGTCAGGACCCGGCGCCGGCGCAGCAGGAAATGGATGGCGGGAGCGGAGACCAGCGACGTGAATAGCGCCATGACCACGAGCGCTACGAACATGGTCTCACGGATCAGTCCGGCCTGAAGCGCGAGGAGACCCAGGATCATCTCCATAGCACCTCTGGCGTTCATGGCCAGACCCACGCCCCATGAAGTGCGGCGATCCATGCCTCCCAGGTGTGCTCCCCAGCCCGCGCCTAGCAGCTTCCCCAGGCAGGCAACCCCGATAACTGTCGCGGTGATGCCGAGATTGAAGTTCGAGACGAAATTGGTGCGAAGACCAATGCTGGCGAAAAAGAAGGGCGCGAATACGTTGGTGACGATGGAGTGGATGTGCTCAGACGTTCGTTTTCTCAGGTGAGTGGATTCACCGACGGCAATCCCAGTAATGAAAGCACCAAAGACGGCATGGATTCCCGCAAATTCCGCGAAGGCTGCACCGGCAAGAGTGAGCGTGAAAATAAAACCTAAAACGCCGCCTGGCCAGCTCGTGTGGGCCTGGATGAAGGGGAGTATTTTGTCGATCAGCCAACGCACAACGGTGAGTGCGAGCAAAGTGAATGCGGAGACAAGGAGAATCGTGCGCTTAACGCCACCGAAAGAATGTGAGCCGGTATTCATCATGCCGAGAATCATGGAGAACAGAATCCAGCCGACGAGATCGTCGAACATCGCCGAGGACATCACCACGGTGCCCATCTCAGTTCGAATGAGATTGAGATCCATCAGGATTTTGGCGATCACGGGAAGCGCGGATATCGAAAGCGCGGTGCCTACAAACAGGGCGAAGATCAGCCTGCTGGCACCCGCTTCGGCGCCCAGGAATTTGGGGAACGCGCCCGCCGCTGCAAAGCCCAAAGCGAACGGAATGATCACTCCGAAGAAGCTGACCAGCAGGGCGCTCTTGCCTTGGCGAAAAATGCTGCGTAAGTCGATTTCGAGGCCGGCGGTGAGGAGGAAAAAAACGACACCGATGGTCGTGACGGTCTCGAGCACGACGGGCATGGCGCCGGTACTGGGAAACAATGCCGCATAGATCTGGGGCCTGAAATGGCCGAGGAGAGTGGGTCCCAACAGGATTCCGGCAAGGATTTCGCCCAGAACGGAGGGCTGCCCCAGTTTCTGCATCAATTCGCCGGCAAGCTTGGCGGTTCCGAGGAGGACGGCGAGGGCCAGGAACATCGTCATCACTTCGTGCTGTGTCAGATGGGGCAAGCGGAGCTTGTGTCCTTTTGAGCGATCAGTGCGAGTCTGTGTTTAACACGCGCGATGCTCTGTCGCAAGCTCACGCGCGACGGGATATTTGGGTAATCGACGCCTGCAAGGAAGCACTTCAGTCTCCGAGACTTCGACGGCAAGGTGAAATTTGGCCTGTTTGCTGCTATCTGATTGAGCGCAGCAAGTTTAGGTAAAGTGGAATTCTAGTAGAGGAAAATGCTACAAAAACAGAAGCTTTCTATAGGTGCGCTTGTGCCAGAGAATTGCGGTGCGAAAGGATGCAAGATAGGCGTGCCCTCTGGGCTATCCGAAGAGCATTTGTGCATCCTCCATTTCACGCTTTTCATCGAAAACGAATGCGCTGAAATGCGCCGCGAAACCGCGCTGGGTAAAAACAAGCACG
>JBEKSN010000210.1:0-6364 GCA_049517055.1 Candidatus Acidiferrales bacterium
GAGCCGCCATCAACGGGGACGTCCGTGATTTTGGGCTGAGAAATTTTGAGGCCGGCGAAATATTTTGTGAGGTCGGCGGAATTATATCCTCCGCCCAATTCCAGGATTCCCACGCACTGGCCGGTGCCGTCGGTTCCGGCAGGAAAATCGTAAGCTTGCGCGACAACCAGCGGAGTGTAAGAAACGTCTGCGGCTTGCGCGCGGACTTTGCCGGTTGCATCGTTATCTTTGCGGCGGCGGAAATGAGTCTGCGCCTGCGGGCGGTTATCGAGGCCGAAGACGCCTTCGATGATGCCTTCGAGGGCGGCGGGAATTTGAAGCGTGCCGGTACGGCAGCGGTAGTTGCCTCGCGCGTGCTGGTAACGGCTGAGTTGCACGCTGAAAGCTTTGCTGAAAGCTGCGACGGTGCCGCCCAAAAAAGCGGAGCGGCGCGCGGAGCTTTCGGAAACGACTTGCAGACCGTAGTCCGCAGCGAACGCGCGAATTTTGGCGATGTCTTCGGCGCGCGCACCGTGCTTGGCTTCAAACGCCTCGCAGGAAAGATACTCGCGGTCCTTGGGCGCGGTTGCGCCGAGGCGGTCGAGAGAAGGGAACGCGGATGGCGGCGAGCCTCGGCGAAGAAAGACCGTGACTTCGATGCGCTGGTTGGGGTCCGCAGGACCGATCTTGCGCGCGCCCGGAAATTCGGCGCGGGAGCTGGCTTTCAGTTCGACGCGATTCTCTTGTTTCGCCATGATGTCTCCTTGGGCCGAGACCAATTATACCCGCGCCTGGAACTGCGTTGTGCTGCGTTACGTGAAAATTTTCCTGCGTCCTGAGTCCTTCTCGCATTGAAGGGAACTAAGCCGCGGTGTGCTTTTGCGGTTTGTTCCTCACGGTAATACCGATAAACTTCCAAATATTGATTTCGTTCGACGTGATTTTTGCGGGGCCGATCCGGCGGAGTGATCGCAGGACGCGAAATTATGCTGAAGCGCCTGTTCGTCCACTATATTGCGGAAGAAGCGCGGCCTATGTTGCGCCTGGCCATGCCACTGGTCTGCGCCGAACTGGGTTGGATGACCATGGGTATCGTGGACACGATGATGGTAGGGCGCCAGGCGAACAGCGCGGTGGCGATCGGCGCGGTCAGCCTGGGAGGCATTCTCTACATCGCTGTCGCGATTTTCGGCACGGGTTTGATGCTGGGACTGGACACGCTGGTTTCGCACGCTTATGGCGCGGGTGATTTGGAAGAGTGCCATCGCGTCCTGGTGAACGGTGTGTATCTGAGCCTGGGAATATCTCCGGTGCTGATGGGGCTGGTCATGTTGTTTGGGCCGATTATGCGTTCGCTCAATATTCAAAGCAGTGTCCTGAATCAGGCGGTTCCGTATCTGCACGCTCTGAACTGGTCCACGCTTCCACTGCTGCTTTATTTTGTCTTCCGGCGCTACCTGCAGGGGATGGATCAGGCCAAGCCAGTGATGTTCGCGCTGGTCTCGGCGAACCTGGTAAATCTGGCGGGAAACTGGGCGTTGATTTACGGCCATCTGGGACTGCGGGCGATGGGCACAGTCGGTTCCGGATGGTCCACGTGCATCGCGCGGATTTATATGATGAGTGTGCTGCTTGCGTATTGCGTGTACTACGACCGCCGTTACAAAACAGGTTTGCGCGACACTCGCCGACTGCCGGATTTTTTCCGGATTTGGCGACTGGTGCAGTTAGGCCTGCCTGCCGCCACGCAATTCGGCATGGAAGTGGGAGTTTTTGCCGTGGCTACAGCGATGATCGCGAAGCTGGGCGCGGTGCCGCTCGCGAGCCATCAGGTCGCGCTGAACACAGTGAGCTTTACGTATATGGTTCCGCTGGGACTCAGCGCGGCCGCCGCAGTCCGAGTGGGACAAGCGCTAGGCCGCGGCGATGCGGATGCCGCCAGCCGCGCGGGATGGACCGCGATGTTTCTGGGCACCGGGTTCATGGGACTGATGACGATACTTTTCCTGGTGGCGCCGCAGTATATTGTTCGGATTTATACGCCCGATCCGGCAGTGCTGGGCGCGGCAAGCACACTGCTTTTCGTGGGCGGATTTTTCCAACTCTTTGACGGGATGCAGACCGTAGCCACCGGCGCGTTACGCGGAGCGGGCGATACGCGAACTCCGATGATCTGCCATTTAATTTTGTATTGGCTGGTGGGATTGCCTCTGGGCGCCTATCTTTGTTTCCATTTGGGATGGGGCGCGGCCGGGTTGTGGACGGGCCTGTGCATCGCATTAATTTTGATCGGCTGTGCTCTTCTGTATTTCTGGCGGCGCAAAGAGCGCTCCTTTGCCACGCAGAAAATTCCGTTAACGGCCACAATGCTGAATACTGGTTGACCAAAATGGATCAAAACACCTTCATGCAGCGCGCCATCGCGCTCGCGCTAGAAAATGTACGTTCGGGCGGCGGACCCTTTGGCGCCCTCATTGTGAAAGACGGCCAAATTCTTGCCGAGGCCGGGAACTGCGTGACGGCGACGAACGATCCGACCGCACACGCCGAAATGACGGCGATTCGCGAAGCCTGCAAAAAGCTGGGAAATTTCCATCTCGCGGATTGCGAGCTTTACTCAAGCTGCGAGCCTTGCCCCATGTGTCTGGGAGCAATTTACTGGGCGCGCCCCGCTCGCGTCTATTTCGCGAGCACGGCCGCGGATGCCGCAAAGGCGGGCTTTGATGATTCGTTCATATACCGGGAAATTCAGCGTCCGCACTTGCACCGGGAAATCCCAATGATCCAGATGATGCGCGAAGAATCGCTGGCGGCATTTCGCGCATGGGAACAAAAGCGGGACAAAATCAGTTACTGAGGCGAGCTGCAACGAATGGAGGACACCATGCGAATCCTGAACATCGCGTGCGGAATTTCGGTGCTATTCACAACGTTGGCTTACGCACATCTGCTCCACCACCATTTGATTAACGCATCTCCTGACTTCCATCCGGGCGCTGCGTTTTGGGCAGCCTACATTCCGGCCGTGGCAGCGGGAATCCTGGCCTTCATCGGCGGATGTCTACTTCTGAAGCGCACGCGCTAATTCGAAGAGAATCATTCCACTTTGCTTTGCGGTTGCCATCATTCATGACACTGCCATTTGCTTTCTCTGAAGCTGGGGCCGTGGCTAGGGATTGCATTCTGGTTTGCGTTCAACCCATCGAATTCCTCTGCGTGTAATTTCAAGGGCGTCGATGGGGCCTCCCACATCAGCCTTCTTGGGGTCGTACTCCATTGTGAGTTGGACCAAGCGGATGGCCCGGCGCACGCCCCTGTCTCGGAAGGGAATATTTTTTTCCGCGGCGGCCCACTTTCGCTGCTCGACTCGTGCAAAATGAGTTTTGTCCGCGACGACTTCGGTAACGATTTCGTTTCGGCCCAATGCGGCAAATTGAACAGTGTGCCGGTGGCGCTCGGTATAGAAGTTCTGTCTGGCCTGTCGAGTGCCTGGGTCGAATACGATTTCCACCTGATACATCGCCGTGGAACCGTTTTCAAAACCTATGAACACGCCGGTTAGGAAAATATTGTTCTCCAGCATCAGCTGGGAACCCGAAGGATCGACCGCGAGAGCCTGGTTGATGGCCGCAACCATGTGATCGCCCCAGTCTTTCGCCGCGCGTTTCAGAAGCCGTGGGCCAGCGGTCGTTTGTGCTTCTTTGAAGGCACTAGCAGCTTCTGCCTGCGCATTCCAAAGCGCTCGGCCGGCACGAGCGTGAATAATATTCCCGGCAGCAGTGAAGACCGAATGGTCATCGAGCCTCACGATCTTGCAAATATCGTCGCGATATTTAGACTTGTCGTCGAACCCTCGACTGTCAACAGCGATGACAATTTCGGTTTGCGACCAGCCGATAACCACGACAGTGCCGGTAGTACTTTTTGTGTGCAATTCCGCACCTGAGCCGGACGCTAAAAGCAAGAATAGGAGCGCCGGCGCTGTGGTCTTGTAGTTCATGGTTCAAGCATGCGAGCATAACTTACATTTAATAAGTGGAATAGCCGGCGGTGGATTTACGCCGCAGACGTGCGTTATATGGCGAGCGGGAGATGAAGCATGGCGGTGAAGCTGGGCGAAAACAATTACGGCAAGTCGCGGGTGCGGCTTCTCCGCGTTTTGCGGCAGGAGGGGCGCCACGACATCAAGGAACTGACGGTCGGGATTCGCTTCGAAGGCGATTTTGAGGCGGCGCACACAAAAGGCGAGAACAAGAAAATCCTACCGTCGGACACCATCAAGAACACGGTGTACGCGCTGGCGCGCCAGTACCCGGTCGAAGCGGTGGAAGATTTTGCGCTGCACCTGATCGAGCACTTTCTTACCTATAACGAACAAGTTTCCCGAGTCGAGATTGAGGCGCTGGAAAATCCGTGGTCCCGTATTGCGCACGGGGCGAAGCCGCATGCTTTCGCGTTCACGCGCGCGTCAGGTCCGGAAAAACGCACGGCAATGCTGGACGGAACTCGTGAAGGAATTGCGATTCGCGCCGGGATCCAGGACCTGGATGTGCTGAAGACAACGAAATCGTCGTTCGGCGGATTTCTGCGCGATCCGTACACCACGTTGAAAGAAGACCGCGATCGGATTTTATCCACGACGATTCGGGCGGAATGGCTGTACGAATCCGACGAAATCGAATTCAGTCCGGTCTGGCACGGCGTGCGGCAGACGCTGCTGGAAACCTTTGCGGAACACGACAGCAACTCACTTCAGCACACGCTGTACGCCATGGGCGAAGCGGTGCTGGCCAGTTTTGACCGTATTCGCGAGATTCATCTTTTATTGCCTGACAAGCATTTCAATCTTGTTGATCTGTCGCCTTTCGGAATGGACAATTCCGCGGAAGTGTTTCTGCCTACGGACGAGCCGCAGGGTTTGGTCGAAGCGACACTACGCAAGGAATGAGCGTCATACTTAGAGGGCTATGCCTGAAAAAATTCTAATCGTTGACGACGAAACCGCGACGCGAGCGGCGTTGGAAATGCTGCTGCATCGAGAAGGTTTCGAAGTGCGCGACGCGAGCAGCGGAGAGGCTGCGCTGGCGGAATGCGCTGCGTTTCGTCCGGACCTGATACTTCTCGACATACTGATGCCGGGGATCGACGGATTTGAAGTTTGCAGGCGAATCAAAGCCACGCCGGAAACGCGGCTTACGCCGGTGGTGCTCATCACGGGGCTTTCTGAAACCGAGGACCGGATTAAAGGAATCAATGCCGGAGCAGACGATTTTCTGAGCAAGCCGATCGATTTGAACGAACTGCTCGCGCGGACGCGTTCGTTGCTGCGTTTGAAGCTATACACTGACGAATTGGAGAACGCCGAAGGTGTGCTGTTCAGCCTGGCCCGCAGTATTGAAGCGCGCGATCCTTACACGCGCGGACATTGCGAGCGGCTGGCCGAAATGTCCGCACAGTTGGGAGGGCGGCTGGGCGTTTCCGGGGAAGACATCAAGGCGCTACGCAGGGCGGGGATCGTGCACGATATCGGCAAGGTGGCTGTGCCCGATTCGATTTTGCTGAAACCCGGGCCGCTGACATACGAAGAAATCATCCAAATGCGAAAGCATGCGGCGGTGGGTGAAAGTATCTGCGCTCCGCTGAAAACATTTGGTACCGTGCTTCCGATCATTCGCCACCATCACGAGAAGTATGACGGATCAGGGTATCCCGATAATTTGCGCGGCGAGGACATTCCGCTCACCGCGCGGATCTTGCAGCTTGCCGACGTTTTTGACGCGCTTACCACCGACCGCCCGTACAAGACCGCGATCCCCTGGGAGACCGCGCTCTTAATGATGGATGCGGAAGCGGAACGCGGGTGGTGGGATCGCGAGCTGTACACTACTTTTCGCGAAATGATTCGAGAGATGCGGAATTCCCCGCAGGAAGAACCCTCAAGCAAGAGCGCAAATAACGCGGCAATCTGATCTCTTCGGTGCCCGATGCCGAAAGTTTATGATTTGCTGATGCGCTGGTCGCCCGAATAGATCACAAATCGCCTGCCACGCAGGAATCCAATCAGCGTTAGACGCAACTCGCGCGCTAATTGCACCGCGAGGCTGGAAGGCGCAGACACGGAGGCAAGGATCGGGATGCCGGCCACGATGGCCTTTTGCACAATTTCAAATCCCCCCCGCCCGCTCACCAGTAAAACAGAATCCGCCAGCGGAACACGGCCGCTCATCAGCGCCCAGCCGATCACTTTGTCCACGGCGTTGTGGCGGCCGATGTCTTCGCGCAAAACCTGCAATGCGCCATTCGCGTCGAAGAGAGCGGCGGCGTGCAATCCGCCGGTGCGGCGAAAGACATCCTGCGAGGAACGCAGCACGTCCGGGAGGCCGAC
>JBEKSN010000211.1:0-6280 GCA_049517055.1 Candidatus Acidiferrales bacterium
GTCGTTAACGAAAGATCAATGCGACTGTATCTTGCGCTCAAAGAACTAGTCGAGGCAGAAAAATTCGATTTTTACACCATTCAATCATTTCCGGGGCTGGGTGATGATTACGCTGCCACGTGTTTTGCGCAAAGCATGATGCTCGAAGACGGCTACGGCGCCTCAACGCTCGGCGATCTGAATACCGCGCTCACAGTGTTTCTTCTCACGAAATTAAGCGAGGAGCGCGTCTATTACGGAGACCTGCAGCACATCGACAAACGCACGAAGGAAATCAAAATAATTGGAGATGGCGCATGTCCTCCCTCCCTTGCGGGCAAGTTAGGTCCGGCAGGTTTCGCGACGCACGGAATCCCCACAGAAGGAAAAGCAGGCGGCGTTTCCGTAAAGCTGATTTGCAAAGTCGGCGAAGGCGTTCTGGCGCGCCTGGGCCGATTGAATGGAATGTTTCAAATGGCCATCACGCGCTGCACCATCTTTGAGCCGCCGGCCGATCAGGTTGAGCGCCGCCTGAACGAGTGCGGAATTCCTTTCTGGCCCCACGGGTTCGTCACCGCTCATTGCGATATCGACGCTCTGATTCAGAGCTGGACCAATGAATATGCCTGCCTGGGCTACGGTGCGGATCTCTACCCCGCGTTGCGAGATTTTTGTGAACTCACCGGCATCAAACCCATTCTCCTCTGACACGGAACCATGACTCGGACGATCCCGCCGGACTACCGCAATGAAAACTGAAACGCGGCCTCACTTGACGCGCGGCTTCGGTTTGCTTCAAGCCACTGCCCTAAACATGATCAACATGATTGGTGTTGGCCCCTTCATTACAATCCCGTTATTGATGGCTTCCATGGGCGGTCCACAATCCATGCTGGGCTGGCTGACGGGCGCGCTGATCGTGCTTTCCGACGGTCTGATCTGGAGCGAATTGGGGGCCGCGCTGCCAGGCTCCGGCGGCAGCTATCATTTTCTTCGCGAGGCCTACGGTCACCAAAGTTGGGGCCGCCTCATGGCGTTTCTCTTCATCTGGCAATTCGTTCTAAGCGGCCCCTTGGAAATCGCATCCGGCATGATTGGATTCGGAAACTATTCTTCTTATCTTTGGCCGGGATTGAGCGCTCGAGGCCAGCAATACATTGCGGTTGCGGCAGGCCTCGTAGTTTTGTTCCTCTTGTGCCGGCAGATCAAGTTCTTGAGCAAAATTACCGTGACCCTTTGGGTTGGCACGGTGCTTGCGATGTTAGCTGTCATTGTCACCGGCCTTCCGCACTTCAATGTTCATAGGGCGCTCGATTTTCCATCAGGAGCATTCGCTTTTAATCGTGGGTTCGTGCTCGGTCTCGGCAGTGCCACTCTGATCGCCGTCTACAACTATCTCGGATATTACGATGTATGTTACATCGGGGATGAGGTGAGGAATCCCTCTTACGTAGTGCCCCGCTCCATTCTGTATTCGCTCGCGATTTGCTGCGTAGGATATTTAGCGTTGCATCTCGCCATAATCGGGGTCGTGCCGTGGCGGGAAGGAATTCATTCGAACTTCATCGTTTCTGATTTCATGGAACGTCTTTATGGCAGAGGGGCTGCGATCGCGATAACAATCTTGATCCTCTGGTCGGCGTTCGGATCGGTGTTCGCCCTTCTTCTGGGTTATTCGCGAATCCCTTATGCGGCTGCGATCGACGGCTATTTCTTCCGCCCGTTCGCGCAATTGCATCCTACGAAAAATTACCCTCGAGTTTCCTTGTTGGTTTTGGGCGGTGTATCGATTGCAGCCGCGTTCCTCAAGCTTGATCAGATCGTGAGTGCATTGATTACTACCAGAATTCTGGTGCAGTTTCTGGGGCAGCTTTTTGCCATCCCACTTTTGCGCAGAAAGTTGCCTGATAGCGCGCGGCCGTACAAGATGTGGTTTTATCCCATCCCGATGATCATCGCTTTTTTCGGATGGGGGTACGTTTTTTTGACTTCGGGTTGGCTCTACATCAAGATTGGTTTATTGACGTTACTGGCCGGCGTGCTGGTTTTTTTCGTTTGGGCGAAATGGAAGGGCACCTGGCCGTTCAAATCCAGCCAAGAGCACGAGTCAGCGCCACGCTAACTCGGTTTTCTGAGTTCGTTTACGAGCTTCCTGGCTTCCCTCATTCTTTCTTTGTAGTACGTGGGGCTTAAAACAATTTCCTTGTTCCCCACGTGCACGCGTTCTTTGATGCCTTCTTTTGACAAAAATAATGCGAGCGCTACATACGTCTTGATTTCCTTTTCCAGGAACTGAACGGCCTGTCGCTTGGACTCATCCATTTTTCACCTCAGACTGCGAAGAAAGGCAAAGGTTGAAAGTAAAAAGGTCCGTTTCAGGTCTCGGGCCTCGTCTGATTCCGAGCACTCTCCGTCACGTGGACTCCGCGGACGCTGGCGCCTGAGCGCTTCTAGATGCGGCCGAGAAGCAGAAGAATGACGACGATGACCAGGATCAGCCCGACTCCGCCAGTCGGGGCATAACCCCAGTCCCGGCTATGCGACCACCTGGGCAACGCACCGAGAAGCGCCAGCACCAAGATCACGATCAATATAGTCCCGAGCATTGTTCCTCCTGTTTCTCTCCTCGCCGAAGTAACGAAGGAAGCTCTGACGTTCTACCAGCACTGCCAGGGCGACTCGACCCGGCTGCTCGTCCGTCGCCCTGAAGCTCTGGGCCGAAAAACCGGTTAGATCACGACGCTGATGCCAACGCGAGCGCCGGGATAATACGGGTTGCACAGGTAATAGCCGCCGTCGATGAAATCAACGTAAACGTTATCCGTGTAGTACCAACCCTCCGGCCACGGATTCTCGAATCCAAACCAAAAACCGCCGTATTGGAATCGCGAAAAACCGCCGACCATCACTGGTTGGTTGATTACGAAGGTGTGCTCCGAACCAAAATTGGCACGGAACCGATCGTCAGGTATGCGAGCGCTGCTTCTGGCGCTGAGCCGAAGTGCCGGCTCTGAGCGTTGCTTCTGCTGCGCGGCTGCACTGCGCTGAGGCTGACCGTGTTCTTGCCCGGTTGCTTCCTTGCCGCGCCCTTCCTGATTTTCAGTCTTAGCCTGCTTCTCTTGTTCTGCTGGCTTCGCCTGTTTCTCTTGTTTCGCCGGCTTAGCCTTTGCTTCTTCCTCTTGCTTCGCTGGCTTGGCCTTGGCTTCTTCCTGTTGCTTTGCTGGCTTAGCCTTGGCTTCCTCTTCCTTTGCTGGCTTGGCCTGCTTCACTGGCTTTTCGCTCTTAGCCTCTTCCTGTTTTGCAGGCTTGGCTTCTTCCTGCTTCGCAGGCTTGGCCTCCTCCTGCTTGGCAGGCTTGGCTTCTTCCTGCTTGGCAGGCTTGGCCTCCTCTTGCTTAGCTGGCTTGGCGGCTTCCTCGTGTGTCGCAGGCTTGGCCGCTTCTTCGTGGTGCTCTTCCTGCGCGAAAGCAGGAACCGTGGCTCCGAGAAGCAAGAACACGGCTGTAGTGCTGATAACTCCGAGTACTTTCATGAGTGTTGCCTCCATTAACGAGAATTCATTCGCTGGGCGTTTTTCGCCTAGCGCGGTTTGTTATTTGCGTACGATGACGCACACCTTATCTCCGTGTCGTTTATCAAGGCTTGCTTAGGCCCCAACGTGGATTCGGGAGAAAGCGTGGAATAGTCCGAAAACGTTCAGTAGCCACAAAACTACAGCGATGACTACCACTGCATTCAAGATGGACTTGATCGTTCCCTGCATCGGTATAAACCGATTGACCAGCCAAAGCAGGACGCCTACCACGATCAGGACCATTACAAGCTGAAGTAACGGCATTTAGCTATCTCCTTCTGTTCGCAGGCAGATACTCCGACCGGTCCCAAGGTGTTGCATCAATTTCTCTGTTGGCAAGAACTGCTTGTGCCGGCTGAAGTGGGAAGGAACCTGCGATCTTCAGTATCGTTGGGCGGAAGCTTTAAGACCTGGTTTTTACCTTGCTCCTATCGCTTTACCCACAGGCAATATCTTAGAAGGCGCCGTGGCGGGTGTCTGTTCACTTGTGCACACATTCGCATCTTGCTTGCGAATTTGCGGTCGAGTGCTACCATACTATGTAGGAAGGGGTTGCAGCCGTGGCCACAGCTTCAAATCGACTGAAATCCGGCAGCAAGCTTGCCAATGGTAAGGATGCGTTCAACGCTCAGGATTTTCTTGATTCGGCCGGTATAGCTCGGAAAGTTACGGAATTCAAGAAGAGAGAAGCGATCTTCTCGCAGGGCGATCCCGCCAGGAATGTTCTATATATTCAGAAAGGTGCGGTTCGACTTTCGGTAGTCAATGAAACCGGAAAAGAGGCCGTTGTCGCGGTTTTGGGACCGGGCGATTTTTTTGGCGAGGGATGCCTCGCCGGCCAGCCGATTCGGATAGGATCGGCCACGGCAATTGCGCCGACTACGACGCTCGTGATTGAAAAGAAGGAAATGATCCGCGTTCTCCACGCGGAACATGCGTTCTCCGACCGTTTCATCGCGTACATGCTTTCCAGGAACATCCGCGTGGAAGAAGATTTGGTCGATCAGCTTTTTAACTCCAGCGAGAAGCGGCTGGCTCGCACCTTGTTGCTGCTTGCCCGCTATGGCAAGGAAGACAAACCCCAAAAGGTGCTCCCCAAAATATCGCAAGAGATGCTGGCGGAAATGGTTGGCACCACCCGCTCGCGCGTGAATTTCTTTATGAACAAATTCAGAAAACTGGGCTTCATCAAGTACAACGGCGGGCTTCACATCGACACTTCGCTTCTGAGCGTTGTCCTGCACGACTAATCAGCAAGTCCGGCGCTTCGACCCCTGTCCTGAATTCACCGAGCGCCCCCAACTATTTCCCGTATTTTTTCCTGTTAGCTGGGGATTTGTCGGAGAATGACTGAGAAGATTTCGCGGCGGACTGCACTCTTCCGCCACTCATTCTAATGCTGACACCACGGACCGACGGCGCGCATTTCCAACCTGCGAGCGATCGATCGCTTTTGGTTTACCTCGGTCGACAGATCACACTCGACGCCCACCAGCGTGTCAGTAAACTGCTCCGCTTGCTCGAATTGGAACCCATACCGGGCGTTCGAAATCTTCATCCCGCGTATTGCTCGCTACTCGTCAGCTTCGATGTGTTGAAACTGAGCCACGACGAACTGGAAGTAATTCTGCGTCGCTATCTCGATCGCCTTGAGGACGTTCGTCTCCCTGAGCCGCGGCAGATGGAAATTCCAGTGTCCTACGGCGGTCAATTTGGTCCTGATCTCGACGAGCTAGCTGCGATGCGAGGAATCAAGCCCGCCGAGGCCATCGAATTGCATTCTTCGATCACGTACACCGTGTACTTTCTTGGATTTGTCCCAGGCTTCGCATATCTCGGCGAATTGCCCGAAGCGCTGGCAACCTCGCGCCTGACTACTCCCCGTCGGAACGTGCCGCCTGGCAGCGTTGGGATTGCAGGTAACCAGACCGGTGTGTACCCGTTTGCCACGCCTGGTGGCTGGAGACTGATCGGACGCACTCCCATCGCGATGTTTCGTCCAGATCGAAAGAACATGAGTTTTCTGTCTATCGGAGATCACGTGCGATTTACGCCGATTTCCACAGCGCGATTCGCGGCGCTGGAGAATTCATGAGCTTCATTCAAGTTCAAGAGCCGGGACTGCTTACCACGGTGCAGGATTTGGGGCGAGATGGCTTCGGTCCCCTAGGCGTCTCACCGTCGGGAGCCGCCGATCCGATTTCACTGCGCCTTGGAAATCGCCTGGTCGCGAATCCTGAGAGTGCAGCGGGACTGGAGATGACGCTTCTCGGCGGAACATTCCTGTTCCCGGAGGGCGCCATTCTGGCACTGACCGGTTCGGATTTCGTCGCGACTCTCGATGGTACGGTCGTCGATCTGTGGACGTCAGTTGGCGTTCGGCCGGGCCAAACGCTTCGCGTAGGCCCGGCCCGTTCGGGAGCGCGATGTTATTTATGTGTTGGAGGGGGAATTGCCGTGAAGCCTTTTCTAGGCAGCTCATCGACGCACATCTTGAGCGGGCTTGGCGGCTTCGAAGGCCGGCCACTGCGGAAGGGAGATGTCCTGCACATCGCGTCCGCAACTGGATCTTTTCGCAAACGAACCATCGCTCCGCAAGCGCGAAATAATTTATCGCCTCGCCGCATTTTGCGCGTCACCCCGGGCCCACAATCGAATTGGTTTTCTGAGTCATCGCTGAGCGAGTTCTACCGCGAGACCTATCGCGTCGGTGAGCAATCCAACCGCAT
>JBEKSN010000212.1:0-6275 GCA_049517055.1 Candidatus Acidiferrales bacterium
GGCTGCGCTGGAATTCATCCACAATCGGCGGCGAATTTGTAATTATGGTCAGCCTGTTGCGATGCAACAGGCGGCGGGCGAGTTCGTAAACTGTGGTGCTGCCTTCCAGGAAAACGGTCTCACCATCCAGGATGAGGCGCTCTGCTTCTCGCGCGATGGCCTGTTTTTCGGCTCGATTGCTGCGTCCCAGCGCCTCGTAGGAAGGCTGAAAATTGGTACTGGAGGTGCGTGAGACGGCGCCGCCGTGCGAACGCAGCAGCACGCCTTCTTTTTCCAAAACAGCGAGATCGCGCCGGACTGTAGCCGCTGTGACCCCCAGATCGCGTATCAGATCGGAGGCAGTAACAGTTCGCTCGCGCGATAGAATTTCGCGTATGCGAAACCTTCGTTCCTCTGCCAGAAGGCTCATTCAGGCTGCTCCGTCTCCATTTATGGCCCGAAAAGCACGCGGATTGTGCCACAGATCAGGAGAAATTGATTCTAAAATTACAAAATACACCAAATTAGATAAAAAAAGTTGACAAACGAACACAATAGGGCTAATTACGTCAACGATTGGGGTTTTGTCCAACACTCAGCCAGGGTAAGAAAACTTGATACAGCATTGCCTAGGGGAGAGGTTACCTGTGACCAAAATGTGCGGCCTTCGTTCATGCTCTAGACAGCAGTCCCGGACAGGAACTCTAAGATCCGCAAGCAAGGGACGTTTCCGCGGTTTCCTCACCGCTTTACTGCTTTTGCCGCTGCTCTTTGCAGGGAGCGCTTGGGCACAGAAAGACACAGGCAACATCGTAGGGGTTGTCACCGATACTGGAGGAGGAGTGGTTCCAGGCGCGAGAGTCAGAGTGCGTGATGTGGATCGCGGTACTGAGTTTGAAACAACTACCAACGGAAATGGAGAGTACGTAGCAGGACCTTTGAAGGTCGGACGCTATACCGTCACCGTGGAGAAACCAAATTTCAAGACGGCCGTGGCCGGTCCAGTGCAACTTGACGTGCAGGGCCGGATCGAAGCAGACGTAAAACTGGAGATAGGCCAGATCTCGCAAAAGGTTGAAGTAAAGGTCCAGAACCCCTTGCTGGAAACCGAGACCAGCACGATGGGCGAGGTGATGGACAAAACGCGTATCGAGACACTTCCGCTGAACGGGAGAAATTTCGCGCAGCTGGCGCAGCTCGGGGTCGGCGTTGTGCCCAGCGAACCCGGCTCGCGCGTAAGCGGGAATTATGGATTCAGCGTGGACGGCGCCCGCTCGTTGCAGAACAACTTCCTGCTCGATGGAATTGACAACAATTCAAACTTAGGCGACGTGCTGAATGAATCGTCGTACGTGATTCAACCTCCCATTGACGCCATTGAGGAATTTAAAGTTCAAACGAACGATTACAGCGCAGAATTCGGAAGAGGCAATGGAGCAATTCTGAATGCGGTGATCAAATCCGGCACTAATGGTTATCACGGAGACGTTTTCGAATATTTGCGAAATGATGTTCTTGATGCTTCTCCTTTCTTTGTCGTTACTTCGCAGAAACCACCCTACAAACAGAATCAGTTCGGAGCAACGTTCGGGGGCCCGATCCGGAAGGACAAGACGTTCTTCTTCGTCGATTACGAAGGATTTCGCCTACGGCAGGGAATACCGCAGACCGCGTTCGTTCCTGACCAGGACATGGTGAACGGCAACTTCTCCGAGCTTCTTACAAACACGCCGGCGATAGCCATTGACCCCACCACCGGCAACCCGAATGGGACCGTGGCTCTTGATTGCAATCATAACCCGACCTTTGTGGGGGAGATCTTCAACGCCAGACGGACCCTGCCAGTGCCGGAAACACCCGCCAATCCCTCTGGATTCTGCGGATTTCCGATTGGAGTGGATGGCGCTGGCCACCCAACGAATATTTTTCCCGCCGGATCGGTGGATCCACTGGCTGCGCGACTTGCGGCGCTGATTCCGACGCCGAACTCGTTCGTCAACCCAGCTTTCAATTTCCTCGCTGTCCCCGTGCGCAGTGAAACCCGCAACAATTTTGACGTCCGAGTGGACCACACTTTTTCGAATAAGGATTCCATGTTTGGACGGTTCAGTTACGAGGATCAACCCAGCTTTATTCCACCGCCCTTCAATAACGTGCTGGACGGCGGAGGTTTTTTCGACGGAAACGAAGATTTCTCCTACCGCAGCGTCGCGTTGAGCGAAACTCACGTTTTTGATTCTACTCATGTGAACGAGTTTCGTTTCGGCTATAACCGGATCAACGCGCATCGCTACCAAGTGAACTTCAACGAAAACGTTTCAGCGCAGCTTGATTACCCTGGAGTGCCGTTTGAACCCGGCACGTTTAACGGCGGGCTTCCGGCCTTGACTTTCAGCGATGGTTCGGCCCCGGAACTCGGCAGTTCGGGTTTCTTACCTTCGATCGAGAAGCAGAATAGCTACGTCTTTACCGACAATTTCACCTGGATCAAAGGCCGTCATTCGCTCAAGTTCGGAACCGAGATTCGCTTCGAACAATTCACGATTTTTCAACCCTCGGCTTCGCGTGGCACCGCCGATTTCAGCACGGGGTTCACGGATAATCCAGCCGCGCCAGGAAGTGGCGGATATGGCTTTGCGAGTTTTCTCCTAGGCATTTCCGATGGCGGCTCGATCGTAAATCTTCACAACGTTGACTACCGTCGGCAAATCTACGCGGGATTCGTTCAGGACGACTTCAAGAAATCAGCACGCCTTACGTTCAATCTTGGCTTGCGCTACGAACTTTATTCCACCGTCAAAGCAGCCGGCAATGAACAGGCCAACTTTGATTTCGGATGCGGGTGTCTGATCGTACCGAAGGGGCAAAACGCCCAACTGACGCCTACGCTGGCCTCGCAGATCACGATTGACCGTAACGGGTCGCCCGGGCTGGTCTCCCCCGATCTCCATAATTTTGCGCCGCGAGTCGGCCTGGCTTACAAAATAAGCGACAAACTCGTGCTCCGAACTTCTTATGGGATCTTTTATGGCGGTCAAGAAAACGGTCCCTATTCCAATCCAAGTCCCGGGTTCAATCCGCCATTTTTTGTGACGCAGTCATTCAACATGCCCTGCTCGGGGAATTCCGCGAACCCTAGTTTTCCTCTAACCAACTGTTCGATCCCGGGCTTCAACTCATTGCAGCAGGGTTTTCCGGCGAACTCCCTGGTGGACCCGAATACTCCGCTGCTTTTCTCCGTCAGTCCGAAAATCACCACCCCTTTCATGCAGCAATGGTTCCTTGGCTTCCAGTATGAATTGCCGTCGAACATCGTGGCTCAAATTTCCTACGTGGGCTCGCATGGTGCGGATCTCTTCGGGCTGTTCAATGGAAACGAGGCCGCCCCTACAGCGGACCCGACAAGTCCCACCGCCCCGCGTCGTCCCGATCCCAACATCGATGCGGGGATCGATACGCTTCGCTCCAACTTGTTCTCAAACTATACAGCCTTGCAAGCTCGACTCGAGAAACGCTTCTCCAACGGGTTGCAGTTTGAAGCCGCCTACACGTATAGCCACGCTCTCGATGATGCTTCGAGTGCCAGCCTGGGCGCACAGAACCAAGGCGATTTCCGGTTGCAAAACGAGCCGCAGCTAGAGTATGGCAACGCCGATTTTGACGTTCGACAAAGATTCGTCTTCAACTTTGTGTATGACCTGCCTTTCGGGAAGAATCAACGATTTGGTTCAGATCTTTCGGGTGTCCGCAACCAGATCGTCGGCAACTGGCAAATCACCGGAATTATTTCGGCGCAGACAGGTAATTGGTTCACACCAACGGACGATATCATGAACACCTCCAATACCGACTGCGGGGGAGAGGTTTTCAATTGTTCGCGGCCCAATGTGATCGCAAATCCGAATGGAAAACCTTGCCTGCCCGGAACGATATTCAACACCTGCGCTTTTGTCTCCAACACCGAGGAGGGGACTTTCGGAGACGCAGGACGAAACATTATCCGGGGCCCCGGACTGCACAACTGGGACTTGTCTTTCATCAAGCAATTTCCCGTTCACGAACAAATGCATTTTGAGTTCCGCGCGGAATTGTTCAACATCTGGAACCATCCGAACAAGACGTTCACGGATGTGACCACCACTGACGAGAACTTCTCCACCGAGCTTGGGGCTACGCAATTTGGATTTCCTACTGCGTCGCTGCCTCCTCGATTGATCCAATTCGCTCTGAAATTCTATTTCTGAAGTCTGAAGGTAGAATTCCACCAAGTTCGTGGCGATGTGTTCGAATCGGGCGACGAAAGGTGCAGTCTGTGAGTGACTGTGGTAAGAAAATACGGCTGAACCGAATCGTTCGGCCCGGCCGGAAAGCTTTGGTTGTGGCTTTCGATCACGCGCTGGTCCTGGGGCCTATCGCAGGTACTGAAAATCCAGCGGATCAGGTCAAACGCTTTACAGACGCTGGGGTTGATGCTGTTTTGTTGAACCTCGGCCTCATACGAGGATGTCTCAACTCATTGCTCGGACCGTCGATGCCCGGAATTATCGCCCGTATTGATTGGACGACTTTGTGGGGACTACCGGGTGGCGACGGATCCGGCGAACTTAGAAGCTGTCTGCTGGCCCGGCCCGAAGACGCCATGTGCAACGGCGCGGACGCCGTGCTGACTTACCTTGCGGTTGGCACCGGCGATTCAGATTTCGAAACCAAAGAAGTGGCACGCAACGCGGAAGTGGCGCGCGAGTGCGAGCGGATCGGCATGCCGCTGATCATTGAAACGCTGGCGCGGGGCAAGAACGTCAAGAACCCTTCCGCTCCAATGTGGCTGAAACTTCACACCAGAATGGCCGCCGAGCTTGGCGCCGATCTCGTGAAAACCGATTATGCGGGCGATCCGCCGTCCATGCGCGACGTCGTGGAGAATTGTCCGATTCCAATTCTCGTTCTTGGTGGCAGCCGGTACTCGTCGGATGCGGAGGCTCTCGCGCTGATCCACGGCGTGGTTGCAGCCGGCGCTGCGGGAGTGTTCTTCGGACGAAATGTATTTCAGGCGGACGACATGGATGCATTCTTGCAAAACGCTCGCGTTGCATTGGATAAAAGCAAGCCGTCTCCCGCCCGGCGATGAAAGCGGCAAGCTCTCGCTCGGGACAAGTGTCGATACGACGTGTCGCAAGCGTTTTGGATGGCCGCTCCGGCTATCGATTGAAAGCACCCTGGGGCCATGTTTCCGTACTGGAAGGCGGCGGCCACATTTGCGAGTTGAATCTGAATAAGTGTGATGGGGTCAATCCGCTGTGGCGTCCGCAGTGGAAAACGATCGATCCTTACAAATACAACGTCGCCGAGCATTCGCGCGCGTACGGGTCTCTTCCGGATGGAAGGTTGCTCGCGGGAATCGCGGGGCACAACCTGAGTTTCGACTACTTCGGACCTCCGTCCAAGGACGAAGTTGCCGCTGGACACAGCACGCACGGGGAAGCACCCTCAGTGAAATGGCAATTCAAGAGCGCATTGGGCATGTCGCCTGCGACTCTTCACTGTCGTGCTTTGCTGCCGGATGCTCAAATCAAATTTGTGCGAGAGATTTCAGCCGACGAGCGAAACCCGGTGGTTTACTGCGAGGAGACGGCAACGAATCTAGGTACTTTTGATCGGCCAATTTCCTGGAACGAGCACGTGACTTTCGGGCCCCCCTTTGTCCAGTCTGACGTAACGCTGTTCGATATGCCTGCGACCCGCGCAAAAACCTGCCCAGCTTCGTATAGCTCGCGGCCTCTGTTGAAAGCTAATGCTGAGTTTGCTTGGCCGATCGCGCCTGCTGCCCGTGGCGGGTGTTTGAATCTGCGAACTGTGCCACAAGCCAAATTTGAGCATTACACCGCGCAATTGCTTGACCCCAAACTCAAGCTGGCCTTCATATCGGCCTGCAACCCTCCCGCTGGTCTTCTCGTGGTCTATTTGTTTCATCGAGCGGACTTCCCCTGGGTAGGGAATTGGGTCGAACGCTTTCACCAGTCGCATGCGCCATGGAACGGAGGAACCTTTTGTCGAGGCCTCGAGTTCAGCACCACGCCATTCGCAATGCCTCGGCGAGAAACGGTGGAACAGCATAGGATGTTCGGAGAAACGGTATATCGCTGGCTTCCCGCGAAGTCCGAAGTGAATGTTCGATACGTGATCCTGCTTTTTCGGGTTCCAACCGACTTTCGCGGTGTTAAATCTGCAACGGTTGAAGGCCGCGAGGCCAAAGTTATCGAGGCCGGGCCTCATTCGCGCAAGATCTCTACTCCCGT
>JBEKSN010000213.1:0-6234 GCA_049517055.1 Candidatus Acidiferrales bacterium
GACAAACACGAAGGGCGAGGAATACGGTGTCGCGCGGATCATGCGCGTGGCGGGCGAACGGCACGGATGGGTGCCACAAGAGCTGCTGGCGGCTTGCCTAAAGGACGTGAACAGTTTTTCCTCAGGCACGCGACAGGCTGACGACCAGACTATGATGGTGATTCACCGTACGGATTCGGCAGGTTTATCGCTCAACGACTGAAACTCGCGGTCGGACTTGTGATAAGAAACCGCGGCGGCGCCTGACCTTCCATTTTCTAAGTACCAAAACCAACAGCGACGTGTTGAACTAGCCTGGTGATGGCCTGCGGAGGCTTGGCATCCGCGTCGGAGGGAACCGGCGCGGCGGGGAGACTGATCGCGCGGTTGATTTTGTCGAATGTATCGCGGCCGGCGTTTTCAACAATCAGACAGGTGGTCGCGGCGCAATGAAGGAAGACTCCGCCGGAGTCGGTCTGAAACTGGAAAAAATTCGGGCGGCGGAAAAGTTCCTTGCGATCCGTGTGTTTTAGTTCCAGCACTTCACTATACTGGCCGAAAAAACGCGCGGCATCGTCCGGGTTGTCCAGCGCGACGCGGAACACCAGCGAAGTTTTCTTGGTCGAGGCGTTTTCGAACGTAGCGTAGCGATCGCCTTTCCAGGCCGGAGAAATCCTATCGGCGCGCTCCTGCCCGAGAAATTGTTTCAAGACCTCGCCAAGACCGAATTCACCCAGGACGTTTTCTTCCAGCAGCTTCCAATCCTCCGGCGCCAAACCCTTCCAATCAGGCAAAGTGACGGTTTCCGGCTTTACGTTGGACAAATAAAGATCCGGATGGATGATTTGCTGGGTGGAAACGGGAGGATTTTCGAAAATCAAGTGAAGGTCCTTCCAGCCGGAATGAGCTTTCAGAAACTGCTGGGAAAAGCCGGTGCCGGCGAGATAGGGGAAAAGCAGCTCGTCACGGATGAAGAGAGGAGCCTTGGAGAGTTTGGGATCTTTGTCCATTTCGGTGACAGCGCCGGAACGGATGAGAAGCGAGACATCGGGCAGGTCACGGACGCCGACTTTTTGGTCTTTCATGGAGTAGTCCACCATGGCGGCGAGCGCCGAGCCTTCGCTGACCGACTGGCGCGCTAGCTCGGCGTCATCGTTAGGCCGGGCGGCTTTGATCCAGGGATCAATGTGGAAAGACTGATCCTCTAAGGCATGAGTCAATTCGTGAGACATGACCTCGCGCTGCTCGTCGGCGGGGATCCAGTCCGCGATGTAGAATTCCTTGGCCTTGGGGTCGTAAAGGCCGGCGACCTGATCGGTGAGAACGTCGAGCATGAAAGCATCGAGGGGGAAATCCTTCGGGATCAAGCCAAAAGCTTCCAGAGTCTTTTCGTCGTTATAGCGCTCGGCGTCGGTCCTGTCCTCTTTTTCCTCTTTAATCAAATACTCGCGGATTTCCTGTTTGGAGCGAAGGCTCTTTTTTAGGGGCTCCTTGATCGGCAGGGCCAGGATTTGGCTCATCTGCGCGAGCACTTCGTCGGCGGCTTTCAAGAATTCCGGATTGGAGGTTGCAGGGACTTGAGCGGGCGGAGGCGTTTGGGCGGGAGCGGCGATTTTCGGCGATGCAGCCTGCTGAGCGGCGACCGCCATTCCCAACGAAAACGCGAGTAACAAAACTGCAAACCGCTTCATCTCCACCTCCGAAGAATTAGACGGAACATATTGAATTTGGATGTCAATGAAGAATAGCAGGTTTCCCCGGGTTTCTTCGGAGGACCCGAGGATATGCGAGGCGGCCGTACTAAAGGCCTACGGGCGAGGCATTGTGCAAACTAGCACGCGGATGAAACAAGTCGCCTGCCCGAGATTGTCGCGCAGCTTATACTTACGATAGAGATGGTTCGGAGCTGCCGGTGGAACGAGAGAAAATCCTGGTAGTAGACGACGAAGAGGCGATTCGAGAGGTCGTTTCGACCCTGCTCGACGCACAAGGGTACAAGTGTACCGTGTGCCCGAACGGGGTGATCGCGCTCGAGGCTTTCGGGAACGATTCGTTCGACCTGGTGTTGAGCGACATCGTAATGCCCGAAATGGACGGGATACGCCTGCTTTCCGAGTTGCGCTCCGAAGACCCGGACGTGCCGGTGATTATGGTTACTGCGATGCACGATATCTCCATCGCGCTGGAAGCGATCCGAGCGGGGGCGTACGACTACATTCTGAAGCCGTTCGAGAAGGACCAGCTTCATCTGAGCGTGCGGCGGGCGCTGGAACACCGGCAGCTCGTGCTTGAGAACCGGACTTACCAGAGCGACCTGGAGCATTTGGTGGCGGAGCGCACGCAGCAGCTATCAATTGCGCTGCAAGACCTGGAACAATCCTACGACTACACACTGGAAGCGCTGGGCGGCGCGCTGGATGCGAAGGACGCGGAGACCGAGGGCCATTGCCAACGCGTTACTGCATTCACGATTACCATGGCGCGAATCATGGGCGTGGACAAAGGGCTGCTGCGGCACATCGCGCGCGGCGCGTTCCTGCACGACATCGGCAAAATGGGAATCCCCGACAACATTCTTCGAAAGCCCGGTCCGCTGACAAACGAAGAGCGGGAAATCATGCGCACGCACTGCGATATCGGATTTGCGGTGCTCAAGCGAATTCCCTTCCTGAAAGATGCGGCTGAGATCGTGTTGACGCACCAGGAGTGTTTCGACGGCTCGGGATATCCGCGAGGATTAAAGGGCGAACAGATTCCGCTGGGGGCAAGAATATTCGCGGTGGCGGATACGCTCGATGCGATGATTTCCGACCGTCCGTACCGCAAAGCCATGCCGATTTCCGCGGCGCGTGAGGAAATTCGCCGGTATTCGGGCCGCCAATTCGATCCGCGCGTGGTGGAAGTATTTTTGTCGCAGGCGGACAGCGTCTGGCTGGAACTGCACGATAAAGTTGGCGACCCGTTCCGGCTGGCACAGCTCGAACACGTTTAGTCGAGACTGCTGAAAACTCGGTTGGAGACTTCAGGAGTTAAAACCCCTGAAGAAGCGAGCGACTTACGGTGGGGTTGAAACCCCGCCCTTTCAGTGTTTTCAAGCTGTTTGTCCAAGGTTGGCCAGGTGCCGCTAGATTTTATCCGACGTTCCTGCCTTGCGCTACGAAACGCTCCCGGGTAGTATCCTGCGACGGAGGAATTGCAGATGGGACTGGTGCCAATCAAGACCGCTTCGACCACCGGGTATTGCGATTGCATTTGCGATTGCTACGAACTCGCCAGCCAGCGCGACGAAGAAACGGGAAAAGGATATTGCCCGCGCTGCGCGAAAGAACATTTCGAGCTGAACCGGGGAGTGGGGATCCCGCAATTGCCTCCTTCGAAATTACCGGACCATGAAGGACCGGAATTAAAGCTGGAAACCCCTGAAACGGCGGACCCGCCGGGACGTTTGCGCTAGAACATCGCGAGCAAACGTTTTATTCCTTCGTTGAAATCGGGCTCTTGCGCGATCAAGCTGACAATTAAATAACCATCGGTTGGGAAATCGTAGAAGTGTCCGGGATGGACGTAAACCCCTTGCGTAGCCAGAAGTTCGATAGCTAAATCCTCGTCGGAGCGAATTGCCGGGACGCGAACTACGGCGTACCAGCCTCCTTCCATTTCCAAGCGCGCGCAGGAACTCTGTGCCGATAATTGCTTATCGAGCTGCGCGAGATTCTTGCGCACGCGCGCCATCAACTGCTGTTGAAACCCATAGCGAAGATCCAAAAACACGGGCAGGGCAAGCTGCACCGGTGCATTCATCGAAAGGAAAGTGTCAGCAATCAGTTCGAGCCGCGCGAGCGCCGGGGATTTCAATTCCGCGGGACCGCTCGCAATCAGCCAGGCAGCTTTTATTTGAGGCAGGCCGGAAATTTTGGAGAGGCCACTCATGGTGAAAGTAAGACTTCCGGTATTGGCCGCGAAACTGCGCGGCTGGGCCGCAGAGAGATGAAAATCCAGGAAGACTTCGTCGGCGATTATGGCAATTTGGCGAGGTGAGCAAATTTCATTGAGTTTTTCCATCTCGCCGGACTTGCAGAAATGCCCGGTGGGATTATTGGGATTGACGACAATGAGGGCACGCGTGCGCGCAGTGACCGTCTGTTGTAGAGCGTGAAAATCAATTTGCCATCCGTGGTCGTACAGCAATGGATAGCCGACGAGTTTTACGTCGTGAATATCCGCCAGAAAACTAAAGAGCGGATAACTGGGCTCGGGTATCAGAAGCTCGTCGCCAGGGTTGCAAAGAAGGCGAAAAGCAAATGAGTAGGCTTCGCTGGTGCTGGTGGTGAGGATTATGTTTTCCGCGGGAACCACGATGGCGCGCGCTGAATAATATTCTGTGACTGCGCGGCGAGCGGAAAGGAGGCCTTTGGGATCGGGGTCATACGAGAGAGAACCTGGGTTTGATAGGGCTTGCAGGATGGCTTGGCGGTCATACTCGAAACCGCATTCGGTGGGATTCGAGGCGCTGAGATCGAGCAACGGCTTGCCCGAAGCACGATGCCGGGCGAGAGCTTCGCTTAAACGATTGGATTTCAGATTCCAGTTCGTGCGGCCGGCAAACATTTAGCGCGGCTCAGCGCGCGACATTCCGGCGGTGGTAGATGAGGGCGAAAATGCCGAGAAAAAGACTCAGCGTGGGAAGCATAAGGATCAGGATTCCATGACGAAGAGCCTGAGCTCCTTGCGGGCCGGTGGCGGAAGCGTTTTGGTAACACATCGCGCAGCCTTGGGCTGCTGCTGAGGGCGCGAAGGATACAAGCAGCAACGAAAGGCAGAGAGCCGTGAATAACGCAAACCGAATTGTGAGGCCTCTCTTCATTCACGTATCAAATCGCCAAATGGCGCGACTGGCGCCCCGACAGCTACGAAAGAGGAACTTCAGCGGCTAAAGCCGCCCCTACCTAGCGCGCATATGTCGTGGCTGAAGCCACGACCCACAAAGATAAAGCTGTGCCCGGACGGAAGGCCATTTAGTGCGGGCGCAGGTTCATGAGCCGGATGCTATCCGGGAAGAACATGATGAGCATCATGCAAATGCAGAATACCATGGCTGGGACGAGGAGCAGAAACAGTCCCAGGCGCTCGAAGCGCAGGTGCATGAAGTAGGACATGATCAAGGCCGCCTTGATCAGCGAGAGGCCGACCAAAATTGTGATCATCAGGTGAACTTCAAGGCGTTCGTAGGCGAGAAAGACTTCGACGGCGGTCAGCAGAAGCAGCCAGACCCAAACGATGGAGAAGAGTCTGGTGGTGCCTACGGAATGCTCGTGCGTGAGTTCGGCGTGTCCGTGCGCGCTCATTATACGGTGCTCTCCTTATTACTTCGGATTCACGCTCAGCAAATAAACCATGGGAAAAATGAACATCCAAACGAGGTCAACGAAATGCCAGTACAGGCCGCTCACTTCCACATGCTCGGCGGTGTACTTCCCTTTTCCAAAACCCCAGGCGATGATTGCGAGATACGCGACCCCGATCGTGACGTGAAGCATGTGAAGGCCGGTAAGGCCGAAAAATGTGCCGCCAAACAGCGGCACGCCCCAGGGATTTCCCCACGGAGTGACGCCCTCGCTGAACAGCGTTACCCATTCCGTGGCGTGGATGAGCACGAACGCGATTCCGAAAATAATGGTTGCGATCAGGTAGCGGACGGTTTTCTTGCGGTCGCCTTTGAAGGCGGCGTTTACACCCAAGACCATGGTCAAGCTGCTGGAGAGCAGGACGAAGGTCATGAATGACGATTTCGCGATGGCCGGCCAGATTTCAAACGGCCGGGGCCAGTTGGGAGTTTCGAGTCGAACGTAGGCGTAACTAATCAACAGGGCCGAAAAGGTCAGCGAATCGGAAACGATGAAAAGCCACATCCCGAGCTTTTTGGAGTTGATCGCAAAGGGAGAGGCGCCCCCCGACCATCGCGATTCAACTATGCCTTCGAATTCCGCTTCACTCACTTTTCACCGTCCCAAAAGGAGAAGTAAGAACAGAAAAACCCAAAGCCCATCCATAAAATGCCAGTACATCGAAACCACTTCCGTTGCAGTACCCTTCGTCAGCCGATGGGTCGGCCTAAAAGCGATAAATAGGAGCGCGAGGACCCCGCCGAGAAGATGCAGGCCGTGCGCGGCAGTGAAAACGTAGAAGAAGCTGCTGGCAGGGTTCGTAGAGAGAAAAAGACCGGCCGCAGCGAGTTGCCGCCAGGCGATCACCTGG
>JBEKSN010000214.1:0-6168 GCA_049517055.1 Candidatus Acidiferrales bacterium
CAGCCTGTCCCATCCATGCGACGAAGACCGCAAGCCCGGGCAGAAGCGGCAATTTCCCGCCCTCTTGTATCGACAAAATTGCACGGTCGCTGCCGATGGCGAAGCCGATGCCTTTTGTTGGCGGCCCGCCGAGCAGTTCCACGAGGCCGTCGTACCGCCCGCCGCCGCATACCGCGTTCTGCGAGCCTAAGCCTTCGGCCGTCACCTCAAACGTCGTGCGCGTGTAATAATCCAGGCCGCGAACGAGGCGCCAGTTCTCTTCGTAGACGATGCCGCGCAAGCCTAATTCTTCCTTCAGCTTTGCAAAATGCTCGCGGCATTCGGCGCAAAGGTGGTCGGAGATGCGCGGCAGCTTCGCGATGATAGGCTGCTCCTGCGGCAATTTCGAATCAAGAACGCGCAGCGGGTTCGTCTCGATGCGCCGCTGGCTGTCCGGGCCGAGCTGATCTTTCACTTCGCGCAGCTTTTCTCGCAGCAGCTCGACGTATTGCGGCCGGCAATCTTTGCAGCCGATAGAATTCACGTACAGCGTCGTGCGCGTCAGCCCCACGCGTTTGAAAAACACCACGAGCACCTCGAGCACTTCAGCGTCAATAGCAGGCGCGTCGGATTGCCCCAGAACTTCCGCGCCGATTTGGTAGAACTGCCGGTAGCGTCCCTTCTGCGGCCGCTCGCGTCGAAACATCGGCCCCATATAGTACAGCTTTGCGTTCCCCGGCAGCGTCTGCATCCCATTCTCGATGTACGCCCGTGCGACACTCGCCGTCGCCTCCGGCCGCAGCGAATACGTTCGGTCCGAAGAGCTCTCTCCCGTCGAGTCCGGATCGTGGCCGGTGGAGAACGTAAACATCTCCTTGTTAACGACGTCCGTTTCAACACCTATCGAACGAGCAAAAAGTTCGGTCTCCTCGAAGACGGGCGTGCGGATGTCGCGGAAGCCGTAAGTCTCGAAGACATCGCGGGCGGTCTGCTCGAACCAATTCCACAACGCAGAATCCGGCGGCAGGATATCGCGGGTGCCCTTGATTGCCTTAAATTCGCGTTTTTCCGTCACGAGCGCCGACGCTTCCCGCACCCGAGCTGGCATGGACGAGCTTTTAACGGGCTAACCATCACTCCATTGTATCGCGTCATGCAAGAGGGACGTCGCCGGGAAGAAAAAAAATAAGGATGCCGACCAAGGACGCTGTCGAGCCGTTCTCCGTAGCGGCGCAGCCTGCTGCGCCCGATGCAACCCACGCCAGTCGCCCTATTCCCCGGACTGCGACTTGTACGTCTCTTTGTACTCGACGTACCGCTGCGCATAGCCGTCGATCGATTCGAGGTCCTCGGCAATGAGCGTACGGCGCAGTTTCCCCGGCTGCCCCATGAAGAGACTGCCGGGTGGGACGATAGCGCGTTCCGGAACAAGCGTCCCAGCGGCAATAATGCTTCCAGTGCCGATTCTTGCGCCGTTGAGGATGATGCTACCCATGCCGATCAAGCACCGCGATTCGATCGTGCACCCATGCAGGACGACCGCGTGGCCTACCGTGACGTTGTCGCCCAGAATCAGGGGATTCGTGTCGCGCATCACATGCAGCACGGAGCCGTCTTGAATATTTGTGCGCGCCCCGATGCGCATGAAATTCACGTCCCCGCGCAGGACGGCGCACGGCCACACGCTGGAATGCTCGCCGATGACGACGTCACCGATGACCACCGCTTGCGGATCGATATAAGCAGTTGCAGCAATTTGCGGCGCGTGGCCGAGGTAGCTACGAATCATTTGGGCCTCAACGAACGAATGGGGAAAATAGCACACGCCCACCCTTGTGGAAAGGCCCTGATACGCCTTACAACACTAAGTCGCGCCGCGTGACGAATGACCTAGTTTTGCGCCGATCGCTTGGCCGTAAACTCACGGCTAAACTTCCCGCCGCCCATCGTGCCGGTCATCGTGTCGCCGGTCAACGTTGCCTTGCACGCGATCTTTCTCGTGTTGCCGTCAGGACCCGTGCGCTCCTCGGTCCAGGAAATCGTGTTGCCCGTGACGACGGCGTCATAGGCATTCTCGCCGCGCCGCGTTTTGTGGCTGACTTTGAAATTGTCGCCAACCTGCGTGATTGCCAGCGACTGCGCGCCACCTCGCCCACCGCGGTTTCCTCCTCCTGCGCCTTGATCGCCATCTTGACCGCCGCCTTGCCCACCGCCCGTAACGGTCATTTCCCACGAGCCGACAAAGCTGGCATCCTTTTGCGCAGCCCGTAAGACTGTTACCGACAGCAGCAGCAACGCGAACACGTAGAACCCTGCGAACCCGAGTCTAAACTTCTGCATGTCAAATTCTCCTTTGTGCCAACCTTGCTCCCGAAATCCTTCAGTGAGTGCAAATTGCGAGCTCCCCGGAGGTGCCCTGGCGCCAGCGGGCTAGTTGTAATTCAGTCTGAGAGGGGCCGGAGGTTCCAAAACTTTGTGCAGTCGGAATGAAGCTGCTCATCAAGCTCTTCGTTGTCAGCAGTCACTCTGGAATTTTCCTGTGTTAGTATTCTGGCCGTTCAACCGATTTACGGACAGTTTTCAACTCAAGGGTGCTACGGTTTTTGCGCCAAGCGCCGCCCACACGGAGGCTCAAATGCAACCAGGCCACGGTACCGCAGCAGCGGCTGCGCATGACGCATACGCCGAGGTGAACGGAGTCCGGTTGCATTACATGGAGCAGGGCAAAGGGCCATTGATTCTGTTTCTGCATGGGTTTCCCGAATTTTGGTACGCCTGGAAAGACCTGCTGCCTGAATTTGCCAAGTCCCACCATGCGGTCGCAGTGGACATGCGCGGCTACAACCTTTCGTCCATGCCCGAATCAGTCGACGCCTACCAGGTTCCGATTCTCGTTGAAGATGTCCGAGCGCTGGCGGAAAAGTTGTGCGCCAAGAAATTCGTGCTGGTTGGCCACGATTGGGGCGGCGTGATTGCCTGGGCGTTTGCGGCCGCGCATCCGGAAATGCTGGAGAAACTGGTTATCATCAATGCGCCGCATCCGGTGGTTTTCGCGCGGGAACTGGCGAACAATCCCGACCAGCAGAAAGCTTCGGCGTACTTCAACCTTTTCACGTCGCCTGCGGCGGAGCCAACACTCAGCCAGGATGATTTTGCCGTGCTTCAGCAGATCGTCCTGGGAAGCTCGGCGAACGATGAAGACCGCAAGAAATACTTGGAGGCCTGGAACAGGGGATTGACCGGCGGATTAAACTACTATCGCGCTGCGCGCCTCAAGTCACCTGTGGGTGGAGAAAGAGCTGATGCGCCCCCTTTCTCGATTCCGAAAAATCCGATCAGCAGCGTGCCTACTTTGGTCATCTGGGGTCTGAAAGATACCGCGCTCCTGCAAGGGAATCTCGACGGGCTCGAGCAGTACGTGAAAGTTTTAAAGATTGAACGCGTGCCGGAGGGAAGCCACTGGGTCGTGCGCGAACAACCCGCCGCGGTGATCCGGGCGATGCGACTTTTTCTACAGTAGCACAGCTCCCCGGCAAGTTGCCTAGAGCTCAATGCCCGCCCGGGCCCCCTCCCAACTTGAATTTCCTAATCAAAAAGACCAGCGGAACTCCCATCAGCACAAACCACCCAAGCGCTGTAAAGCAATCGTTGAAGGCGAGGAATGACGCTTGCCTTTGAAGCAGGTTAAAAGCTTCCGCCTGTGCGTGTACAGCCGCATCCGCATGTGAGAAACCGTGCGTGGAGAAATAATTGGTGAGCTTGATGAGGAATTGCCGGTAGTGCTGGTCAAAAAGACTTGCGTGAGCCACCAGTACGCTCTGATGATACTGCGTTCGGCGCGCCAGTACCGTGGTGACGAAAGCTATCCCAAAACTTCCTCCCTGATTGCGGAAGAGATTCGTAAGGCTGGAAGCCTTGTTGTTCTTGTTGCTGGGCAAATTGGAATACGCAAGCTGGCTCACGGGTACAAATAGCGTTGCAATTCCCAGACCTTGCAGCGCTCGCGCCAGAGCTTCATGGCGGTAATCGGTGGTCAGCGTATAGCTGGCGAAAAGCCACATGGCCAACCCGAAAACAAAAAATCCAAAACCGATCAGACGCTTCACGCCAAGTTTCGGAAGAATTCTCACCACCACGGGCGCGAGAAGCACGATTACGAATGCGCCGGGTCCAAGGACCAGCCCGGCATCCGTTGCCGAATAACCGTAGAGCCGCTGCATCATCTGAGGAATAAGCACGGTGGATCCATACAGCGTAAATCCGAACATGAAGTAGAAAATATTGGCTAGCGCGAAATTTCTGTCGGCCAACAGTCGAATCTCCACTACCGGGTCCGGATGGCGCCACTCCCACACAATGGCAAACAGAAGCGCCACCATCGCGATGCTGAAGAAAATCACGATGAAGTGACTTTCGAACCAATCCTCAGTCTGGCCGCGATCCAGAACGACCTCCAGGCAGGCGAAGGCCATGGCCACTGAGAAAATTCCCCATCCATCGATCTTCAACTTTCCGTCCTTGCGCGCTTCCTCCACCTCGCGCTTGAATGCCGGCGGATCAGACACCACGCGGCTGGTCAGGATCAACGAGATGATGCCTATCGGAATGTTGATGAAGAACACCCATCGCCAGCTCCAGTGGTCCGTGATCCAACCGCCCAACGGCGGCCCGATCGCCGGCGCGGTCACAATTGCCATGCTGTAGAGAGCGAAGGCTGCCGCCCGCTTCGCGGCTGGAAACGTGTCTACAAGTATGGCTTGTTCCACCGGAGCCAGTCCTCCTCCGCCGACTCCCTGCAGCACGCGAAAAAAAATCAACGCGCCCAGGCTGGGGGCGAAGCCGCACAGCAGGGAACTGACAGTGAAAAGCGCCACGCAAATCATGTAGTAGCGCTTGCGCCCGAAAAGGCGGCTAAGCCAGGCGGAGAGCGGCAAAACCACGGCGTTCGACACGAGGTAGCTGGTCAGAACCCACGTGCTTTCATCCGTGCTGACGGCGAGCCCGCCGGCGATATGAGGGAGAGCAACGTTGGCAATCGCCGTGTCCAGAAGTTCCATGAACGTCGCCAGAGTCACGGTGATGGCGATAAACCACGGATTGATGCCCACTCTGGGGAGGGAAAGATTCAGGGAGGCGGTCGGTGTCAGCGTCTCGCTCATGAATGTTCTGGCAGTTTTAGATGCAAAAAGAGACCGTTCGGTCTCAATTATGGTATAATGGTTTTTCACAAAAGACCAGTCAGTCTCACGGCTGGTCGCCAGGAGATAGAGGTGACCAAGGGAGAGCAAACCAGGCGCGAAATCGTCCGGAAATCCGCCCCGCTGTTTAATCAAAAGGGCTATGAGGGCACTTCACTTTCGGACCTGATGGAAGCCACCGGCCTGCAGAAGGGCGGAATCTACCGCCATTTCTCGGGCAAAGAAGAACTAGCCACCGAGGTCTTTGACTATTCCTGGGGAAAAGCCGTCAGCGGAAGGCTGGACGGCGTCGCGGAAGTTCCGGACTGCGTGAACCGTTTGAAGAAGATGATCGAAAATTTTGTCCAGTTGCGAGCGGGACTGGTGCCCGGTGGCTGCCCGCTCATGAATACTGCCGTCGAAGCAGACGACGGCAACGCGGCACTGCGAGCTCGAGCCAGAAAGGCCTTGCAGAACTGGATCGTGCGGCTGTCCAAGATCACGACGGAAGGAATCGAGAAACGGCAGATCGATCGCTGCATCGACCCGTTAAAATTATCCCAATTAATCATCGGCTCGCTCGAAGGCGCCTTGTTGATCAGCCGTCTGCAAAACAGCGACGAACCCCTCCGTGCCATCAAGCAGCACCTCTCTGAATACCTCGAACAAAATGTTCGCGCAACCATCCGCTCAAACAGGTGAGACGGTTGTCGAGCGTCCTCCCTCGCGTTGACTTGCATCCTCGTGCCACTTAAACTGTGCGCCACATGACGGAGCCTTCTTCCTTTATCGGCCAAACCATCTCGCATTACCGCATTGTGGAAAAGCTCGGCGGTGGCGGGATGGGCGTCGTTTACAAGGCCGAGGACATCAAACTTCGCCGTTTTGTCGCGCTGAAGTTCCTGCCGGAAGATCTTGCCAAGGACGATCTGGCGCTCGAAAGATTCCAGCGCGAAGCACAAGCCGCTTCAGCACTGAACCATCCCAACATTTGCACCATCTATGAAATTGA
>JBEKSN010000215.1:0-6168 GCA_049517055.1 Candidatus Acidiferrales bacterium
CGTGCTGGAAGCCTCCGAAGAGCTCGGTGACGCGATGAAGGGCCTCGATATCCGCCAGCTCGAAGAAAAAGATCTGATGCAGACGCGCGGCTGGTAAGCGCGCCGGAAAAAGCTCCCCAGCATAAAGGGCTGATTCTCGCTCGATCGAAAAAGACATGAACATCGGCATACTCGCGATTCAAGGTGACTACGAAGCTCACGCAAAAATGCTTGAGCGTATGGGTGTTGCCTATACCTACATTCGTCGCCCGGAAGACCTCAAGGACGTTGCCGGCGTAATTCTGCCGGGTGGTGAAAGCACCACGCACCTGAAAGTAATGACCGAAGAAGGCCTCTTCGATGCCCTGAAACAGTTCGCTTCGAATGGCGGCGCATTTTTCGGGACTTGCGCCGGAACCATTCTGCTCGCACGCGAAGTTCACGGCCCCGCGCAGGAATCGCTCGCGCTCCTCGATGTCTCCGTTCTGCGAAACGGCTATGGTCGCCAGCTTGCCAGCGACGTTCACCTCGGGCAGACAAAAATTGCCTCGGCACCCGTCGAAATGGTTTTCATTCGCGCGCCGATTATCGAATCCGTTGGTGAAGGTGTGGAAGTACTCGCGGAAGACGCCGGCCATCCGGTCCTCGTGCGCCAAGGCAAAATTCTGGCGTCCACATTTCATCCCGAGCTTACCGGCGACTCATCCGTCCACGAATATTTCCTGAAGATGGCGGAGAACCCCTCTTAGCCCATGCCGCAACCCGTGAAAGTTTTGTTCGTGTGCGTTGGCAATTGCGTCCGCAGCCAGATGGCGGAAGCAATCGCTCGCCACGACGCCGCGGACATCATCGCAGCAGAAAGCGCCGGAGTTTCCCCGCTCGGTTTTATTGACAACACCACGCAGAGAGTTCTGCGCGAACGTGGCATCTCGTTCGAAGGACAGTTTTCAAAAGGCCTCCGTACGCACACGCTGAAGAAGCCGGACCTGATCGTGAACATGTCAGGAATCCCCGGCGCTTCTCTTTTCGCGGGCCAGCGCTTTGAAGACTGGCAGGTGCAAGATCCATTCGGCGAAGCGGTGGAAATGCACTGCCGCACCTGCGATGATATCGAAGCTCGGGTTAAGGATTTAGCAGCGCGTTTGCGCCAGTCGCAAACGGAACAGCCTACCGATCCCAAAGCGCGCTCAGAGGGCGCGTCTTCGTAGCATCGGCATTTTGCGAGGAGCATCTTGCGCCGCGAAAAGACCAGCGTTTCCCAGGAAGATTATCTGAAGGCCATCTGGGAGCTCGTGCAGGAGGAGCAAACCCCGATCAGTGCGCGCCTGGCCGAAGATCTGGGCGTCACGCCGCCGGCCGTCACTGCCGCCCTCAAGCGCATGGCCCGCACCGGTTACCTGCACGTCCGGCGCGACGGCCGCATCGTTCTTTCCGTGAAGGGGCAGGGAATCGCCCAGCACTTGGTTCTTCGCCATCGCCTGGCCGAAAAGCTTCTAACCGACGTCATCGGCATTGATTGGTCGCGCGCGCACGAGGAAGCCGAGCGCCTCGAACACGGAATTTCCCCGCAGGTAGCGGCGCTGCTGCTCAAGCGTTTTGGCCGCGACGTCCGCTGCCCGCACGGCGTTCCACTATTCGGCGGCATGTCGAAGCTGCGCCGGAAATTCGGTGCTGTGCGGCTGTCTGATGCCGAGGTCGCCCGCTCCTACGAAGTTCTCCGCGTCTTCGAAAAAGATCCCAAGTTTCTTGAATTCATGGAAAGCCTCAAGCTTCGTCCGGGCACCCGCCTTCGCGTCCACAAGCGCGAGTATGACGAGACCATGGCCATATCCGTGGGCCGTCATTCCGCCCGCATCCACCTGGGTAAACCAGCCACCGAGCGCCTGTGGGTTCGCCGCGTCCCCTCTTAGTGGGCGCGATTGACCGCCCGCCCGGATATCCCTGTGACTTGAATTTTGCGCTCCGCCGGAGTAACTTTAGACTCGCCCTTTTAGCCCGCTTGGAGTTAAAACGACATCTCGCGTGGTGCGTTCAAAGACGGTGGCGGCCGTCCCCGTGCAGGACTCGGATTCGGAAGTATGTCCCAGATACTGGAGTGCGAGATTTCTAACTTAAATTAGCGGAGGAAAATCACATGGCAACTGCTGCAGTCGTACAGCCGGATAGCAACGTCACCGGTTTCGTATCCAAAACAGGCAAGCTCCTAATTAACGGAAAATGGGTGGAAGCGGCCTCTGGCAAGACTTTCCCTACGTACAATCCCGCGACCGGCGAGGTCCTCGCCAACGTCGCCGCAGGTGATAAAGAAGACATCGATCGAGCCGTCAAAGCTGCACGCGCAGCTTTTGACACCGGCAAGTGGTCAAGAATTTCTCCTTCCGAGCGCGGCAAACTCCTCTGGAAGCTCGCCGACCTGCTCGAAAAGCACGCCGAGGAATTTGCGCAACTCGAATCGCTCGACAACGGCAAGCCGCTCAAGATCGCGCGCGTTGCTGACCTTCCGCTTGCAATCGATCACTTCCGCTACTACGCCGGATGGGCCACCAAGATCGAAGGCAACACTATTCCGATGGGCCTCGCGAAGCAGGGAGCATTCCATGCTTACACTTCGCGCGAACCAGTGGGCGTCGTCGGCCAGATCATCCCGTGGAATTTCCCGTTGCTGATGGCTGCGTGGAAGATGGCCCCGGCGCTGACTACCGGATGCACGGTAATTCTGAAGCCGGCGGAACAGACTCCTCTCACAGCCCTTCGCCTGGGCGAATTGATACTGGAAGCGGGATTCCCGGAAGGTGTCGTGAATATCGTTCCAGGATACGGCGAGACCGCCGGCGCAGCTTTAGCCGCGCATCCGGACGTCGACAAGATCGCTTTTACAGGTTCCACCGAAGTCGGCAAGCTGATCGTGCACGCCGCCACCGGTAATCTGAAGAAAGTCTCGCTCGAACTGGGCGGCAAATCTCCAAACATCGTGCTGGAAGACGCCGATATCGATGCCGCTATCCCCGGCGCTGCCAGCGCAATCTTCTTCAACCAGGGCCAAACATGCTGCGCGGGCTCGCGCTTGTTCATTGACAAGAAGATCTTCGACAAGGTCGTTGACGGCGTAGCGCAAGCCGCAAGCAAGATCCGTGTCCGTCAGGGATTTGACCCCGACAGCGACATGGGCCCGCTGGTTTCCGAAGAGCAATTCAACAAGGTCTGTGGCTATTTGGAATCCGGCAAGAAAGAAGGCGCAAAGGCGGTGACGGGCGGCGGACGCGAGGGCAACAGAGGTTATTTCGTGCAGCCCACTGTCCTCGTCAACACTACCGACACCATGAAAGTGGTGCAGGAGGAAATTTTTGGGCCGGTGCTCACGGCGATTCCGTTTAGCGACATCAACGAAATTGCCGCAAAGGCCAACAATACGGAGTACGGTCTCGCTGCAGGAATCTGGACGCGCGACATCAAAAAAGCGCACGCGCTCGCGTCCAAGCTCCGCGCCGGAACCGTGTGGATCAATTGCTACAACGTCTTCGACGCAGCGCTCCCATTCGGTGGTTACAAGCAGTCCGGCTGGGGCCGCGAGATGGGCCACGAAGTCCTCAAGAATTACACCGAGGTCAAGTCCGTCTGCTGCGCGCTGTAAGAGCCGTTCTAGAAACAAAAAGGGGCCGAGTTCGTCGCTCGGCCCCTTTTTTATTTCCGTTGACGAGTAACGCAGCTACTGCGCTTTCGGCTTCTGTTCCCGAAGCTGCTGCTTCCATCCTAGAATGCGCGCCTTGTTTCCCGCCTCTTCGGCTTCCGGAATCATCCCCAGGCGCTGATAGGCCCGCGAAATCGTGGTCCAAGCAAGAATGTCGTCCGGCTCCAGAACCAGGATTCGCCGCGCCGCTTCAATCGTGCGGTGAAAATCTTCGCTGGCGTGATACGCTTGCGCCAGGCCATGAAGCGCATCGATCAACTTAGGATCGAGCTCCAGCGCGCGGTTGTATTCCTCAATCGCCGAGTCCAGTTTGCCCTCGCCAAAAAAATCTATCCCGGCGTAGTAGTGGTCTTCCGCGGTCATCTCAAAAGCCTTTCTGCGAACGTCTCGATTCTACCATCTCGGCGGAAGCGAACTTTTGGGAATGTCTCCACCGCAGCGAGAGGTCGGCGTGTACTTCATCCCGTCTGCGTGCCATGCTGAACGCCCTGCGCTATTACTGGATTATCGCCCGTGGCTATCGTCTGCGCCCGTGGGCTTCGCCATACATTCAGTGGCGCATGGAAACGTTCTTCGGCAAAGAAGCCTCGGGACTCGACGCGCGAAAATTCTTCGGGCTGATGTGGCGAGAGCGTGCCCGCATCGAACGGTTCCTCGAATGGGTAGCCATACGCCGCGGCGCTCAGAATCTGTAAATGCAGCTCTACAGTCTGCCGGACATTCGTGAAAGCAGCTTCCCCTGCGGTGAAATTACGGAAATAATCAGGTGGTCCGTCAGTGGCACGTTTTTGTCGCGAATCTTCAGTAGGAACAGCAGCCTGCTGTCGCCTTCTTCCGACGTTATCGCTACTCGCTGAATCGCAAATTGTTCCACGGGTCGCATGGCCAGTCCGCGCTTCCATTGGGCTTTGAACCGAATGCCGTTCACGAATCCCGGCGCGGGAGCCGGCGTATAAATATCGGCGTCGCATACGGAGATGGACAGTTGAACCTGAACGGTAATCTGTTCAGGAAAGTTCTGTACCACCCGGGAATTCTTGCGAAACTCATCGCCCGACGGCGTTTCGTGCCGCTGCAGTCCGTCGAAAAAATCGCCGGCTGTCATCACCGGGCCGAAATTGACGCATACATTTCCGTCCCGAACCTGCCCGGATGACAGTGGAACGACCTCTTTGTATTCCAAAACCTGCGGAGCTTCCTGGACCGCTGATTCACCCAAAGCTCCGAACGGGATTAAGAGCGACAAGGATGCCGCGACGATGCCGAGAAACCTGGAAGCTGAAATTTTCATGTACGCAAGCGCCGCGCGTCGCCGCCATGGAGACATGCTCCATTATCCCTGTTCGTTACAGATTGGCCCTTAATCGCGCGCCGCATCAATCGTATGTTAAACCCCTTGCACCTGCACGCAAACACCCGTATCCATGCCGCTGGCGTATAATGATTGCGAGCGAACAGTTTGCATCTCGCAATTTCATGCAAGATCTGAAGATTCTCCAAAAAACTGCCGCGCTGCACGAAGCCCGCTGGTGGAACCCTGAACCCGGCGGCAAAGCGCATTGCTATCTTTGTCCGCGCCATTGTCATATCGGCGATGGACAGGCTGGGTTCTGCTTCATCCGTGTGAACGAGGGCGGCAAGCTCTACAGCCTCGGCTACGCCTCGCCCGCCGCGATGCAGATCGATCCCATCGAGAAAAAACCGCTCAACCATTTCCTTCCCGGAACGAGCGTCTTTTCGATGGGCACCGCCGGCTGCAACATGGGCTGCTTCTTCTGCCAGAATTGGGACATCTCGAAATCGCGTTCGGATCAGGTGCATTCGTCCCACGTCCCGCCGGAAGATGTAGCTCTGCTCGCAATCAAAAATAACTGCCCGTCGATTGCCTTCACTTACAACGAGCCGACCATCTGGGGTGAGTACGTCATAGATATCTGCCGCGCCGCCAAAGAGCGCGGGCTGAACACGGTGATGGTCACGAATGGCTACATCACCTACGACGCGTTCCACGATATTTACGATCACGTGGACGCCGCCAACGTGGACCTCAAGTCCTTTACCGAGAATTTCTACGGACGCATCACCCTCACGCACTTGCAGCCGGTTCTCGATATGTTGAAGTGGCTCAAGAATGAAACAAACGTCTGGTTCGAAATTACAAATCTGATCATTCCCACTCTGAATGACGGCGCTGATGAATTTCGCAAGCTGGCCGACTGGATCTTCGAAAATCTAGGCCCGGATGTGCCGTTGCACTTCACCGCCTTCCATCCCGACTTCAAGTTGCGCGACAAGCCTCGCACGCCGCCCGAAACATTGCACGCCGCGCGCGCCATCGCGCTCGAAGCCGGTCTGCATTACGTCTATGAAGGAAACATCCACACCGATGCAGCCAACACGCTATGCCCGTCGTGCGGAACGCTTCTCGTCCGCCGCTCGTGGCACGACGTACAGCAAAATAACCTGCGAGACGGCCGCTGCCCTAATTGCCGTCTAGCCAT
>JBEKSN010000216.1:0-6145 GCA_049517055.1 Candidatus Acidiferrales bacterium
CACGCGCGTGGAGGATGACGACGTGTTCGACTCCTTCACACAACAGGACTTGCTGGACTATCTCGGAACGCATAGCCCGCGCGTTCTCTTCGTAGGCTACGGCGGCACGGACGATTGGGCGCACGAAGGAAAGTACGATCTGGTGTTGCAAGCGGCGCATCAGGATGACCAGTTCATCTCCGAGCTTTGGAACACGATGCAAAGCGTGCCTGCATACCATGACAAGGTAACTTTTATCGTGACCACCGACCATGGGCGCGGGAGCGGATTGGAGCAATGGAAGAACCACGATAAGGACATCGATGGCGCGGAAAATATCTGGATCGGCGTAATCGGGCCGGACACGCCTCCCCTCGGCGAGATGACAAATATTCCGAGGGTGACCCAGAGCCAAATTGCGGCGACGATCGCGGACCTGCTAGGACAGGATTACCGCGCAGCCGATCCTCGAGCCGCTCCGCCGCTTCCAGTGGCGCGAGGATGGACCGGCTCAAACATTCCTCCGGCAAAATGAAAACTTCGAGGCTGCGGCGGGTTTCGTGAGCTCCCGCAGATGTTTATAGCCTGGGTGTCCCGGCGCAGGATACTGAGCCCCTACGGGCGGTGCGGCGCAACCTTACGGTACTGAAGGACGAATTTAGTACTACTAATGCTTTGAGAACAGGCGGCAATGCCGGCTGGCGAGAACGCCACATCCTTCCCTCATACTGTAATTTAGCCACAGGCGTCCAGACCCTATTTGGGACGACTCACCGGAGGAAGTGCCATGGATGTTCCCGTAGCCGTCCCGACGACTGCAGCGGCCGCGCCCGCGCCGGTTGCAACACCGGTGCTCATTGCCACCATGTTGCGTGCCGCGCCGAAGATCAGCGACTTGATTTTTTCGCCCGGCCGCGCGCCGCAGGTGGAAGTCAACGGCCAGCTTGTCCAATTGAAAATTCCCGGCGTGGGGATGCTGAAACCAGACGACACGGCGCGAATTGCAGCCGATCTGATGGGCCGAAGCAAGCATGCCTTGGAAAAACTCAAGGAAGAAGGGTCCTGCGACATTTCCTATAGCGTCCCGAAGCTATCACGATTTCGAGTAAACATTTTCACGCAACGAGGCAGTTGCGGGATCGTGATGCGCGTGATTCCGACCGATGTGCCGGATTTCAAGTCGCTAAATCTGCCGAAAGAACTGAATGAAGCAGCGGAGCTTCGACCCGGAATCGTTTTGGTTACGGGGCCGACAGGCAGCGGAAAATCGTCCACGCTGGCCGCGTTTGTGGATAAAATAAATCAAACCAAGGCGTGCCACGTCATCACCATCGAAGATCCAATTGAATTCCTCCATCAGCACAAGCTAGCGACGATTCACCAACGCGAACTGCATACCGACTGTCCCAGTTTCGCGCTGGCGTTACGCGCCGCCTTGCGGCAAGCACCCAAACTGATCCTGGTGGGCGAAATGCGCGACAAGCAAACCATCGAAGTGGCGCTGGAAGCTGCCGAAACCGGCCACATGGTTTATTCGACGCTGCACACGATTGATGCTTCGAAGACAGTGGAAAGAATCATCGGCGTGTTTCCGCTGGAAGAGCAGAACGCGATTCGCGGGCGCCTGGCGAAATCTTTCCGCTACATTATTTCGCAAAGATTGATTCCCCGGATGGACGGAACCGGCCGCGCGGCTGCATTCGAAATTCTGAAAGCGACGGTACGAACGCGCGAATATGTGCAGAAGGGCGAAGCCGAAGGAAAATCCTTGCTGGACGCCATGCGCGATGCCGAGAACGGCGAGATGCAATGCTTCGACGATGAAATCGAGAAGATGATTCGCGCCGGCGTTGTCGATATGGAGGTGGGTCTTTCCTACTGCACGAATATGGGCAACCTGCGGCTTTGCCTGGCCGATTTCGTCGAGGCGCAGGCGAATTCTCCGGCCAAAACTCGTGCTACCAAGGCAGGATCGCCCGCGCCTAAGCCTGCGGCTGCTTCCTATGCCGGCACACCTACTGCAGCTCCCGCCGAGGCTTCTGACTCAAGCCGCGCGAGGGAAACTGAGATTGAAATCGAAAGATAAAATCTCCGGCGCATCCTACCGAAGCTAAACCACGCACGATTCTAACCCGACATTAACGCAGTTTTTGCTGGTCCACTCCCGGTCGTCCGAAACATCGACGCAGAAATTCACAATTATCGCTTTCTGAACGCTTGTGAGAGGATAGTCTTGTCGAAATCCCGTCAAGGAGCACACGGAATGTTCCGTACTTTTTTGACTATCGCTGCCGCAATCGCCTTTCTGCCGGTCGCAGTGCATGCGCAAACCGTCGATGAGATCATCGCCAAGAACGTACAAGCGCACGGCGGCATGGAAAAAATGAAAGGCGTGCAGACCATTCGTATCACGGGAAAACTCGACGTGGGCAGCATTCGCGCCGGCTTTCTGCAAGAGAACAAGCGCCCCGATAAAGTCCGCGAAGAGCAAATCATTCAAGGTTTGGCCGCCTCACAGGCATATGACGGGAAAATCGGCTGGCAGGTGAATCCGTTCGGAGGCCGGCGGGATCCGGAATTGATGTCGCAGGATGACCTCAAAGGTCTGACGATCGATGCCGACATTGATGGTCCGCTGGTGGACTACAAAGAAAAGGGGCACAGGGCCGAGCTGGTAGGGCATGATTCGGTCGAAGGGACAGATTGCTACAAGATAAAGCTTTCGCTGAAAAACGGCGACGTCCGCTACTATTTCTTGGACACGGACTCTTTTCTAGAATTGAAAATTGAGACCGAGAGCAGCATCCGCGGGACTATTCAGTATACAGAAACGTATTTTGGAGACTATGAGGAAGTGAATGGACTGTACTACTCGTTTGCGTTTGAGACCGGCGCAAAAGGTGATTCAAATCGCGTGAAATTCGCCGTGGATAAAGTGGAGATCAATGTGCCGCTGGAAGATTCACTTTTTACCATGCCTATCGTCAAACCTGAAGCGAAGCCGGCAGGAGGTGCACAGTGAGCTTCCGGACCTTGTCGCCTCGCGTTAACGGCTTTCGGCAAAATGAGAGCAAAAACTATTTCGTATGGCGCAAATCGGTGGTCACGACGATCGGCGCACTCATTCTGCTGGCAACGTTGTCATTTGCGGATTCTCTCTCAGCCCAGGAAGTGAAGTTTGATTCCGACTCGATTTCAGGATTGGGCGCTCGGAACATCGGGTCGGCCGCGATGAGCGGGCGCGTCTCGGCGCTAAGCGCTGTAAAAGAGGATAGCCGGCTGACGGTATACATCGGGGCAGCCAGCGGCGGAGTTTGGAAGTCTGTGAATGGCGGCACAACCTTCAAGCCGGTATTCGATAAGCAGACGTCGCAATCAATCGGCGCGATCGCGATTGACCCGCAGGCGCCCAAAACGATTTGGGTCGGCACCGGAGAAGCGTGGACGCGCAACAGCGTCTCGATCGGCGATGGAATCTATAAGTCCACTGACGGCGGCGAAAACTGGACCAACGTGGGTTTGAAGAATTCCGAGAGAATTTCGAAGATCCTGATTGATCCGAAAGACGGCAACACCGTGTATGTCTGCGTACCAGGCAAACTGTGGAGCGACGGTGAAGACCGCGGTGTTTACAAGACCACCGATGGCGGGCAGTCTTGGAAAAACATTCTGAAAGGCGTCAACCTTTCCACCGGCTGCTCGATGATGTCAATGAATCCGCGCGACTCCAAATCCATTTTCGTCGGCATGTGGGATTTCCGGCGCAAGGGCTGGACCTTCCGCTCCGGCGGAGAGAATTCCACCGCGCCGAGCGCCAGTGGTTTCTTCCGCACAACAGATGGCGGCGCAACCTGGAACGAACTGGACGAAAAAAGCTCCCAGGGGCTCCCGCCGAAACCTTGGGGACGCATCGCTGTGACCGTTGCGCCTTCCAATCCGGATGTCGTGTACGCCTTGATCGAATCCAATCGCAGCGCGCTGTTTCGCTCCGACGATGGCGGAAAAACCTGGCAGGAGCGTGACCGCAGCCAATTGATGGTGTGGCGTCCTTTTTATTTCGCCAACTTGATCGTCGACCCCAAGGACGAAAACAAAATTTATAAGCCGGACCTCGGCCTAATCATGAGCAACGACGGCGGAAAAAGCTTCAGCAATATTTCGGGCGGCGCTCACGGGGATTTCCACGACATTTGGGTTGATCCGGACAATACGCAACATGTGATCGCAGGAGATGACGGCGGAGTTTGGTACTCCTACGACAGCGGAAATACCTGGTGGAAAGCTTACAACCTGCCGATTTCGCAGTTCTATCACGTGAGCGTTGACGCTGCCGATCCATATCACGTTTTCGGCGGGCTGCAGGACAACAGCGTGTGGATGGGAGATTCGGCTTACCCGGGTGGAATCTCGAACAGCCGTTGGGAAAACCTCTTCGGCGGCGACGGCTTTTGGGTTTTTCCTGACCCGGCCGACGCCAACTACGTTTACGCCGAGGCGCAAGGCGGAGAAATTGGGCGCGTGAATCGGGTTACGCTGGAAACCCGCCCGATCAAACCGCAGCCGAACTACGGCGAGGGCAAGCTTCGCTTCAACTGGAACACTCCTATTTACATGAGTCCCAATGAAAAAGGCACGGTCTACATCGGGGCGCAATTCCTGTTCCGCTCACGCGACCACGGGCAAACCTGGGACCGCATTTCGCCGGACTTGACGACGAATGATCCGGAGAAACAAAAGCAAGAGGAATCCGGGGGTGTGACCGTCGATAACTCAGACGCCGAGACTCACACGACAATCTATTCCATCAGCGAATCGCCGCGCGATGGTCAAACTATTTGGGTGGGCACGGACGACGGAAACCTGCAGGTCACTCGCGATGCCGGAAAAAACTGGACGAATGTTGTCGGAAACGTCCCTGAACTGGCCAAGGCTTCGTGGGTTTCTTGGGTGGAGGCGAGCCGCTTCGATCCTGCCACGGCATATGCCGCCTTCGACCGGCACACATTCGGCGACATGGATCCGCACGTGTACAAGACCACGGACTACGGCAAAACGTGGACGGCGATCGTGGCCCCGGGCAGCGGGGTGCGCGGATACGCCCACGTGATCAAGGAGGACACTACCACTCCGAATCTGTTGTTCGTGGGCACCGAATTCGGGCTTTGGATCTCGGTTGATGGAGGCCAGCAGTGGGCACAGTACAAGGGCCATGAGTTCCCGGACGTCGCGGTGCGTGACATCGTCGTGCATCCGCGTGAATCGGACTTGGTCCTGGCTACGCACGGCCGCGGAATTTGGATCGTGGATGACATTACGCCACTGCGCAAACTTACGCCTGAGATGCTGGCGCAGGAGGCAGCATTCGTTGCGGGAAAGCCCACGCAGCAGCGTCTGGAAGCAAATGGTGGCTGGGCCGAAGGAAATGCGACCTTCATCGGACCAGATCCCGCCGACGCGGCGCTAATCACTTATTACCAAAAAAAGCGGCACATTTTCGGAAAAATGAAGATTGAAATTTTCGACGACCAGAACAAACTGATTGACACCGTCCCGGCGAACAGCCGGCGCGGCCTGAGCCGCGTCGAGTGGCCGATGCGCGTGAAAGCTCCTCGCGTTCCGGCCGCAGCTACGGCGGCATTTGAAGCCAGCCAAGGGCCGCGAGTGGTCCCGGGTACGTACACGGTGAAAATGACGCGCGGCAAGGAGACTTATACGACACCGCTGGTGGTAACTCTGGACCCGCGCGCCAAATACACGCTGGAAGATCGCAAGCTGAACTTCGACGCAACTATGCGGGTGTACAACCTGCTGGGGGACATGACCTTCGACGTGGACCGCATTAATGCGATGCGCCAAGAACTCTCGGAGCGTGCTGCCAAGCTCGGCGCGAATGACCCCCTGCGCAAGCGGCTCCAGGACCTCGCGGTTCGAGCTGACGAGATTCGTAAGAAAATCGTGGCTACCAAGGAAGGTGGAGCGGTTACCGGCGAAGAACGCATCCGCGAAAAAACGACCGCGCTGTATGGCGCTTTTATAAGTTATGAGGGCCGACCCGCCGACTATCAGGTAGCGCGTATTGATTCGCTCAGACACGAACTCGACGATGTAGTTAAGGAATTCGATGCGTTTGTCGCCAAAGACGTGAAGGAAGTAAATGTCTCGCTTG
>JBEKSN010000217.1:0-6130 GCA_049517055.1 Candidatus Acidiferrales bacterium
GGCGGGCGGATAACGATTCCTTCCACTTGGGTCTTTTCCGCACCTTCGAACCAAAACATCTCCGGCTTGGATAGATCCAGTTGCGCGAGCAGCGCCGCATTTTGATGCGTGAGCCGGCGAACATTGCTGCCGTCCGAATTCGCGGCGAAAATTTCAGGAGGCATGGTCAAGCTTGTGCGCGCAAATACGAGCGTTCGTCCATCTGCGCTAATATCGAAATCGTCGTTGGAGTTACCGCTTACAATTACTTTCGGCGAACTTCCCGGTGCGGCTGCGATCGAATAGATCGGCATTTCCGCTTTTTCTTCAGCGTTGAAATAAATTGTCCGGCTGTCAGGAGCGAACGCATACGATTCCACGCTGCTGTCAAAATTTTCAGTCAAATTGCTTTGCTTGCCGCTCTGGCGCCCGTAAAGCATCAGCCGCCAGCGGTCGGATTCATCGCCCGGCTGCATTTGCGCGCGATAGGCGATCCACATACCGTTGGGTGAATAGACCGGTCCCCAATCGTCGCCAGGATTCGTGGTGATTCGCCTGAGCCCGCCCTCGCCGGACGCCGGCACGGTGAAAAGATCGCCATTCGTGCTGAGCGCTTCGTCCTTATCGGTATTCGCTGTGAAACAAAGCTCCTGGCTGTCGGGCGAGAACGCAATCGGTTCCGGACCGCCCAGGTTGAAAGGAGGCACGTCGTAGTCGGCGCCGGGAGTCAAGTCACGCGGAGCTCCTCCGCCGGCGGAAACGATGAAAAGATGACTTCGTTTTCCGTCCGACCAGGCGGTCCAATGGCGGTACAGAAGTTTTTCGTAAATACGGGCTTTCACTTTGCCTTTTTGTTTTTCGGTGTCGCGCCGCGCGTTACAGGCGTCATCCCTGCAATCGGGATAGACGGCGGAAACGAACGCAATTGTTTTACCGTCGGGTGACCACAGCTCATTGTCCGCACCGGTGGAAAGGGAAGTGACTCGGTTCGTTTCGCCGCCTTGGAGGTTCATCCAATAAACTTGCGGAATGCTTTCCACGCGGGCGGAAAGAAATGCGAGCTTTTTGCCGTCGGGCGACCAGCGCGGCCGCGCATCGGTTCCTCCACGCGTCAATTGCCTGGGCTGGCCTCCGGAGGTGGACACAATCCAGATGTTTCGCACGCTTTTGTTGGCTTCGAGGTCCGGCGTGGACACGGCGTAGGCGATCCATTTGCCGTCGGGAGAAATCTGCGGCTCGCTGAGGCGGTGCATGGAGATCAGGTCCTGAAACGTGATGGCGCGTTTGCGTTGTTCCTGTGCCTTCAGCGAAACCGGCGCTGTCAGAGCCATAGCCGCAACAGCTGCCCAGGCGGCCAGGGCTTGGCCGATCGCGCGCGCTCTCATTTTCACTATTTCCTCCCCGCTCACATCTTATCGATTCTTACGGAATCGCGTTTCAAGTAGCTCAGGGGCCCGGTTAAAGCATGGACGTGTTCGCAAAACAGACGTCAAGCCTTTCGGGTGCTGAGAAAAATCAAAGAGCCGCCTGCGATCATGAGAAGCACGGCGAAAACTTTTGGAAGTTGGATAATTCGGGTAGTTTCCATAATCACTTTCTCCGTGCCGATCTGAACTTCACGCTTTTTTGAGGGCATGCTGAGATTAGGATGGATCAGCGCCGCAATACCGCACGCAATCAGCAGGGCTCCGATCAACACGAACGGGTGAATTTTCATAAAAGTATGATTCTGTTCCGCACGCGCCGGATGTATCTCCTTAGCGCGAAAAATGCCGGTTTGGGGCGCTTATTGCGCGCAAACGAAATCTGTTACTGCGCGGCTTCCGTCGTCGTGGCCGACGGCGTCATCGGCTTTAGAATTTCGCCCAGGTAGTCCGGCTTGCTTTTGTCGCGTTCGAGGTGAGGGAAGCGAGCTCCGCCGTGATAATTAATAGAATGAGTTTGAAATTGAGCGCCATTCGCTACGATAAGCTGTATCGGCGTGGTGGACGATTTCGAGACCTCAATCGCCTGCTTCATTTCGTCCGGAGAATACTGCTTTCCGGCGACCGCGATGATTTTCATGCCGGGGCCGATTCCGGCGTTGTAGGCGAGACCTCCGTGGGTTACATCGTCGACCATTCCGTCGTCGGAGACGACCATTCCGATGGTAAAAGTCAAATTCAGCCGTTTCCCTAGAATGCCTTCCACTGTCTCCGCTCCGTTCGGTTGTTCGTTGTACACCAATTTCCAGCCGCCGTTTTCGACAGCTTCGAGCGGAGTTTTCGTGGAAGTTCCATCCAGCCGCGAGCGAAGAAATCCCGCCCAGTCGTACGGCGCCAAGCCGTTCAAAGTGGACACTACATCTTCAAAGTTGTAGGGCTTCAGAGCGGGCACGCCGCCGGGTCCGCCGTGAAAGACGAGGCAAAAATCGTTCATCGATTTCTTATCTTTCGTCAGGCTGCGCAGGGTTTCGTCCACATCGAGCCAGAGCAGTTCGCCTTCCTCGTAGAAATCGGTTCCGCGCCTCCAGTTCGACCAGTCATCGGTTGCGTTGTAGAGAAAGGGCGCGGCATCGGCGGTGTCCTGAAGCGGACGCCAGTCGCGTCCCGGACGATTTTCATACGTGGCCACCAGCTCACCGAGCTCCTCCATCGACTGTTCCTGCGTCAGCAAGCCGCTCCGCGCGGTGAGAACGAAGCTGCCAACATATTCGGTTAGCCCCTCATAGACCCAGAGCAGATCGTCTTTCATCGGCACTTGATAATCCGGAGTCGCGAGTCCTTCGGGGCGGCGGTATTTTCCATTCCAGGAATGCGCGTATTCGTGCGGAAGCAGCCCGGCGAATGCGAGGAGCTCCGTTTCGTCGATCAGACTGCGCTCCGCGGTGCGGTCGTCGCTTGATTCGTGATGCTCCAGACCGAAGTGAGCGACGTCGTCGCTGAGCGTGAGCAAAAAGTGATAGTCACGATAATGGCGCGAACCGAAAAGAGCGCCTGCCTCAGCAACAAGCTGGTGCAAGTGCGTCTCGGTTTCGGGTGTCATCCCCAGCGCCGCTTCGCTGTCCGCCGCGATGTCGATGTAGTGCGGAGGATTTTTTCCCGGCGTCAGTTGGATTTCGCGGAAATAGCGGCCTGCGAGTACCGGCGAATCCACGAGCGTGTTCAGGGCCACAGGCGAGAAATCGATTGTGTCTCCATTCTGTTTCGCGCCGGGAAGAGCTGTCCCATACTTCCACCCAGCCGGAAGCTTCAAACTTGGCGCAAACAAAATGTCATGGATGTTGAAGCCTTTCGGATAAAGCAAAACCTGATTCCAGCTCAGAATATTCAAAGAATTTGTCGCCGACGCGCCTGCAGAAAATCCGCCCGCTGGTGCCGAAAGCAGAAAATCAAAATCCGCGTTTAATGTGGTCACTCCCTGCGGAATATCCAAATGGAATGAGAACATTTCCACCAGGTCGCGGCGCCAGGGGATTGTCTTGCCCCCACCGTTGAATTTCATCCCAGCAACTTCGATGATGGGGCCATCGGGCATGTGCTCCCCCGGAATCCATTCCGGGTAGTAAAGCGTGAGAGCGCCGGCGGAAACTGGAATTTCCATCTTCACGTGCAAAATCTTTTGCGGCGCTTGCGAAGCATCCACGATCAAACGAATGGGGCCCGTCGTCTGGGCTTGCACCCTCGCGCTCGCAAACAACATCACCGCAGCCAGGACAATTCCTGCCACGCTCATCATTCTCCGCGTCATTCTCCACATAATTCCCCCTGTTTGTTTCTTATCCCCAATTTGGCGAAATGCACGTGCGCGCTGTTTAAAGCGGAAATTCACTCAGAAATTTCTTACACCGACTTCGGCGAACAAAAATTGCAGCACATCGGTGTCTTCTTCGATGATCTTGGTTACCGGGCGGCCCTCACTGTGGCCCAACTTCGTGTCGTACATCAGCAGGATCGGCTTGTCTCCGCCCTGCGCAGCTTGCATTTCAGCGGTCATTTTTCGGGCGTGCAAGGGAGCTACGCGTGTGTCGCTGTCGCCGGTTAGAAACAGCACGGCGGGGTATTTCGTGCCTTTCACCACGTGATGGTAAGGGGAATAGGCGTAAATGAAGGGGAACTGTTGCGGGCTATCGGACGATCCGTACTCGGTGACCCAGAATCGCGCCACCAAAAAGTTCTGGTAGCGCACCATATCGAGCAGCGGATAGCCGCATACGATCGCGCCGAATAAATCCGGCCGCTGGGTCATGGCCGCGCCCATCAGCAAGCCGCCATTGCTGCGCCCGATGATTGCCAGCCGCTGCGGCTGCGTGTAGCGATTTGCAACCAACCATTCCGCGGCCGCGAAGAAATCGTCGAAGACGTTTTGCTTTTTCTCCAGCATGCCCGCGTGATGCCAGTCCTCGCCGAATTCTCCTCCACCACGCAGAGCGGGCATCGCGAAGACGCCACCGTGCTCGGCCCACACTACCGCGTCGTCGCGGAACGCGGGAGTCTCGCTCACGTCGAAGCCGCCATAGGCGGTCATCAGCGCAGGATTTGATCCGTCGAGCTTCAGTCCCTTCTTGTAGAAAAGGAACATGGGCACGCGCGTTTTGTCTTTCGACTCGTACCAAATCTGCTTCACCTCGAACTGGCTCGCGTCGAGCGGCACCGCCGGCTTGGCCCACACGGCCAATGCACGTTCCGAAACGTTGAAGCGATAAATCGTCGATGGGATGGCGAAGGATTGGAAGGACAAAAATGCTTCGGGATGCCCCCACCTGCCCGTGATTCCGTTCACATCGCCCAGTGCCGGCAGCGCAATTTCTCCCGCGGCCTTTCCGTCCGCTTCAAAAACTTTCAGTTCCGAAGCTGCGTTGCGAGAATACTGGGCGATGATTTTTCCGCCCACCAAGCGAAAATTTTCCAGTCGCGATTCGTTCTCGGGAATAGTTTCCTTCCAATTCTCCTGCGCCGGGCTGGCAAGCGGAACGGACAGTACGCGCCACCTCGGGGCCTTCCAGTTCGTTTGCAGGTACAGCGTGTCGCCCGCGATTTCTCCTTGGAAGCAGGAGTCAATGGTTTTCACGATGGGAGTGATGGGTCCGCCTCGCGCGAGATCCTGAAAATAAATCTCAGATTTTTCGCACGCAGAGCCATACAGGACGGTCAATAGAAGGTAGCGCCCGTCTTCGGACACACCCACCACAAGAATCTTGTCCGAGGCGAATCCATCGCCGAAAATCTTTTTGTCTTGTTCCGGGTTGGTTCCCATGGCGTGGTAGTAGGCGCGTGGACCGTCGTCAGTAAGCTTCGAATAGTAAAATCCACTTTTATCGGTTTTGAACGACGCGCCGGAAATGTAACGCGCGCGGGGCAGGGAATCGGGAATGTCCTTTCGCGTGTCCGTATCGATGAAATGAATCGACACTTCATCCTCGCCGCCTTTGCGCACGCCGTAGGCGACGAGTTTCCCGTCATCCGACACGCCTTCGAAATTCACGCTGGTGGTGTGGTCGGCGCTCAGCGAAGCCGGGTCCATCAGCACCTCTTCCGGTCCCGTTCCTCGCCGCATATAAAGGACGAACAAATCCTGGCCGGCGGCGCGTTTGGAATAAAAATAGCGGCCACCTCGTTCGCCGGGCAGGAGAATTGTGTCCACCTTGATCAATTCGCCCAGGCGTTTGGCAATGGCCTCGCTTCCGGGCAGCGTTTTCAGCAGACTTTGCGTGCAAGCATTCTGCGTATCGATCCAGGCGCGTGTTTCCGGGCTGTTCTGATCCTCGAGCCAGCGATAGGGATCGTTCACCACGACGCCGTGAATTGTTTCTTTCACTTCTTCCACACGCGTCGGCGGCGGGCACTTCATCTTATTGTCTTGCGCCATGGCGGGCGCGGCGCTGGCCGCAAGAATTGCGGTCGCGAGCAGCAGGAGATGCGCCAGCGGAGTTTTGAATTGAAAAGACGGGAAGGAAATACGTGACGTCAGTCTGGTCGCGGCGCGTTCCGAAAAGCTTGTGTCCAAATTGTGCCTCCGTTGGCAAGACTCAAACGACCGGTGTGGCCATTTTTCGTGGCGGATTGAAGAAAGGCAACTCTCGCGTCGTCGCTCGTACCTTGTGACGCACGGCTTCGACCGTGAGTTCCATTTGCAGCTCGATTCCTGCGGCGGCATGTTCCCGGTTCAGGCT
>JBEKSN010000218.1:0-6122 GCA_049517055.1 Candidatus Acidiferrales bacterium
GGCGAAAACCCAAGCAGGACTTCGCATAACTACTCTGTGGTTGGGCGCCTCCGCGACGGGACGACTGTGCAGCAAGCGAATCTCGATATCAGCGCGATAGCCCGGCGCATTCACGATACCTCGAGCGAGCAGGGCGATTATTTGCTCAAAGATGGAATTGTCGTCCCGCTGCAGGACGCGATCACGGGCAAGGCTCGCTCTTCGCTGCTGCTCCTGCTCGGCGCCGTGGGATTTCTGCTGCTGGTGGCGTGCGCGAACGTGGCGAATTTGCTGCTGGCCCAGGCGTCGGTTAGAGAGCGCGAGCTTGCCATTCGCAGCGCGCTGGGTGCTGCGCGCGGGCGGCTGGTGCGCCAATACTTTACCGAGGCGTTCCTGCTTGCGCTGCTGGGCGGCAGCCTTGGAGTACTGGGAGCGTTCTGGGGCGTGGCGGGGTTAGTGGCGCTGGCGCCGGAAAATCTGCCGAGGCTGGACAGCGTCTCGATCAATATTCCGGTACTTGTGTTCGCGTTAGTGCTTTCTACCGCCGTCGCCGCGGGCCTTGGAGCGTTCATCGCCGCGCGCGCGACTTCCGGAGAACTGCGCAAGAGCTTAGTGGAAGGCGGGCGTGGACAAGCGGGTTTGCAAGGCAGCCAGCGCGTTGGCCGGGTGATCGTGGCTGGGCAGATCGCGATCACTTTGGTTCTCGTGGTGGGAGCGGGATTGTTCGGCCGCAGCCTGATGAAAGTGCTCGAAGTGAATCCCGGGTTCCGCGTGGACAAAATTGTCACCATGGACGTTTCACTTCCCTGGGTGGACGATCCCAAAGCAAAGTCGAGTCAGGCGATTTTCTTTTCAAACCTGATTGACCGGCTCAAACAAATTCCGGGCGTGCGCGAAGTTGGCGCGACGAGCGGCCTGCCCATGGATGGTGGCCTTCCCGACGGTATGTTTCTACTGATGACGCAGAATGAGATTCCCAAGACCACGGATGGTTTTGGTCCGCTTTTGCAGCAAAAGGAACGCATCGGCAATGCGGATTTCTGCGTGGCCACGGACGGGTACTTCAACGTTCTCGGAATTCCGCTGATTCGAGGGCGAATCTTCAATGGGCGGGACGGCGCGAATTCTCCGCACGTTGCCCTGATCAGCGAATCGCTTGCGCGCGAGCGCTGGCCGAATCAGGACCCCATCGGCCACACGATTGAGTTTGGAAACATGGATGGCGACTTGCGTTTGCTGACCATCGTCGGAATCGTAGGCGACACTCACGAATACGGCCTCGACGCGCCGCCGCGTCCCACGGTTTACGTGGATCTGTTCCAACGGCCGCCCGCGGCGATCACCTTAACGATGCTGAGTGACACCGACATGCGGTCCGTTGCTTCGGCAGCGCGAGGAATCCTGCAGGACCTCAACCCGGAGATGGCGGCGAAGTTCCGGACGTTTTCGCAAGTGTATTCCACTTCGCTGGGATCGCGGAGATTCAACGTGATTCTCATAGGATTCTTCGGAATCACCGCGCTGCTGCTCGCAACGGCAGGAGTGTTTGGCGTGACGGCGTATTCGGTCAGCCGCCGCACGCGCGAGATTGGCGTGCGTGTCGCTCTGGGGGCGGCCCCCGGCGGAATTCTGAGGATGATTTTGGGCCAGGGATTGCGGACGATCTTCATTGGTGTGGCGATCGGGGTTACCGCGTCGCTGGCCCTGACGCGCACCGTTCAGTCACTGCTTTTTGGCGTGACGGCCACCGATCCGGTGACTTTCGACGGTGTGACACTGCTCCTCGTCGGGGCAGCGCTGCTGGCTTGCTACATTCCGGCGCGGCGGGCAACGAAAGTGGACCCCATGGTTGCGTTGAGACACGAATAGTTTTTTGCACAAATGGATGGCGGGAGCGATAGCGCGAATTCTGCGTCCGGCGGAGCAGGAGGGCGAGTGATGAAAAAACGCGAGCGCATGATGAAGGATCTCGAAGAAGGCATCCGCGAGCACATCGAGGCGGAGACGCAGGACAACATCGCGCGCGGGATGTCGCCGGAAGAAGCGCGCTTCGCGGCGCTGCGCAAATTTGGGAATGTAGCGCGGGTGAAAGAAGAAACGCGCGAGGTGTGGAGTTTCGTCGGGCTCGAGCAGCTACTGCAGGACGTTCGCTTCGCTCTGCGCGTGCTGCGCAAGAAACCGGGCTTTGCCCTCACTGCGATCCTTATCCTCGCGCTCGGTATTTCCGCCAACATCATCGTGTTCGGTGTGCTGCAGGCAATGGTCCTGCGGCCGCTAGACGTGCCGCACGCAGACCGCGTGTTGACGCTTGCGCGAACCAATCAAACCTATCCGATTTTTTCCTATCCGGAAGTGCGCGAAGTGCGGGATCAGAATACGGTGTTTTCGGCCGTCGCCCCTTTTACCATGGGAGATTTCGGCATGGAAGCCAACGGCGCCACGCGGCCCGTCTGGGGGTACGAGGTGGGCGGGCAGTACTTCGAAGTCGTCGAAATCAAGCCGTTCCTCGGGCGCCTGCTGAACCACTCGGATGACGATCATCCCGGTGCCTCAGACGCTGCCGTGCTCTCCTGGGCGGCATGGAAAAATGATTTTGGCGCGGACCCTAACGTGGTGGGAACGAAGATCCGGATCGACAAGCAGCCGTACACGGTCGTCGGGGTCACGCCGGAAGGGTTCAACGGGACGGAAAAAATCATGCAGGCCGATGTCTTCGTTCCGATCGCGAATGAAGAATCGCTGGAAGGGGTCAACTGGCTTGATTCGTGGAGCAGCAAGGATCGGGTGTGGTCCGTCGTGCGCATCAAGGACGGCGTCACTGCGCCACAGGTCCAGGCTGATTTGAGGGAGATTGCCGCTCGCATCACCCGGCAGTATCCGAAGGATGAAGAGGGGTTGGGGTTTAAGCTGACTCGTCCCGGTTTGGTCGGTGAGTTCATCGGGGGCCCGGTGCGCGGTTTTCTGGTTGGAGTGATGGTACTGGCCGGAATCGTGCTGCTCGCCGCCTGCGCCAATCTGGGCAGCCTGTTCGCAGCGCGTACCGCGGACCGCGCGCGCGAGATCGCGATCCGCTTGGCAATTGGATCGAGCCGATGGCGCATACTCCGCCAGGTCCTTGTCGAGGCCTTTGTGATTTCGATCTTCGGTGGCGCGTGTGCTTGCGTTCTGGCGTGGTTCGCCCTAACCGGCCTGTCGAACTGGCATCTGCCCACCAAATTCCCAATGAGGTTCTTCGTGCTGCCGCAGCCATCGTTAATTCTGATGGCATTCCTTATCTCGGTGCTGGCCGGCGTTGCGTTCGGACTGATGCCGCTGAGGCAGATATTCAAGGCCGATCCCAACGAGGTCATTAAGGGTGGCGGCAGCCAGTCTGCCGCAGGACGGCGCTGGGCGCTCCGCGATGTGCTGCTGGCGACTCAGATCGCGCTCTGCTGCGTTACTGTCACGGCTGCTTTTGTGTCCTTGCGCGGCTTGAGGAAATCACTGACCATGGACCTGGGTTTCAACCCGAAGAATGTGGTGCGTACGGAATTCGATCTGAACCAAGCGAGCTATACTGGCGATGCCGCCGATCATTTGCAGCGCCAGTTGCTGGAAAGGGTCTTGGCGTTACCGGGAGTGGAAGCAGCGGGCTACGCGGATGTCACGCCGCTATCCATGGAACAAAACACGATTCCCGTCTTCTCTCAAGGAAGCAGCGACTTCAGACATTCACAGGCCGCATTTCACGCCTATCGCTACAAAGTCTCGCCTGGGTATTTGGCGGCCTCTGGAACGCCGCTGCTCGCGGGTCGCGACGCGAGCTTTGCGGACACTCCGAAAACGCCGCTGGTTGCCATCGTAAATCAGCAGTTCGTCCGGGAGCTCTTCCACTCCGAGCATGCCCTCGGCCGCTACTTCAAAAACCAAGACGGCGTATCGGTCCAGGTCGTCGGGATCATGGCCGATGGAAAACACTTTACGCTCAGTGAAGACCCGGAACCCGCGGCATTCTTCCCCATCTCGCAGGACGGCAGCAACAGCACGACGCTAGTCGTGCGGACCCATCGCGACACCGGCGATGTGGTAACCGCCATTCGCGACATAATCCGCAATCTTGACCGCGCCGTTCCTATTCTCGAATCGGGGACGTGGGACAGCCAGCTCGGACTGAGCCTCTTTCCGTCCCAGGTGGCTACAGTCGCCCTGGGCGTGTTTGGCGCGTTTGGATTGTTGCTGTCGATCGCCGGCACATTCGGCCTCGCGTCATATACCGTCAGCAAGCGTCTGCGCGAGCTGAGCATTCGTGTGGCGCTTGGGGCCCAAGCCAAGCAGATTCTCTCCACAGCGCTTGGGCGCATGCTCGTCCTGCTCGGCAGCGGCGCTGTGGTTGGCCTTGCGTTGGGCGTGGCGGCGAGTCGGCTGCTCTCAGCCGTCGTCTTCCAGGCCTCCGCGCACGATCCGTTCGTGCTCGCCGCCGTCGTATTCACGATGCTGCTCACGGGATTACTTTCCGTCGCCGGACCGGTGAGACGCGTCCTGCACGTGGACCCGGCAAAACTGCTCCGCGAGCAATAATTTTGAAGCCAAGGCCGCTATGGGTGCGTGGCGATGTGAGTAGTTCTGCGCGCGGGTGACCAGCAACCGTTGCTTTAGTGCGCTGAGTCCGCGTACTTGACCGAACAGCCGTAGGGACGCGTGGTGGGCGTTTCGACCTGCTTGCCGGCGATGGCCTGCTCGAGAGCGAGATTAACGTAATTCGTCGCGGTGGGCACGTCCTCCAGGTCGGTGGTCGGTTTGTCGTCAATCGCGCCATCGTAGATCACGACGCCCTGAGGATTGATGACGACCATCTGCGGGGATGTCTTCGCGTCGTAGAGATGGCCGATCTGGCCAGTGGGGTCGAGCAAGGCGGCGGTCGGTGCGGCCTGAACCTTCGTCAAGTAATCGTTCTCTTCGTTCGCGGTCATGTATCCCTGCTCACCCGGCGCGGAAGAGAGAATCGTGAGCCAGACGACGCCGCGGCCGGTCCACTGCTTTTGAAGCTTCTGCATGTTGCCGCTTTTGTAGTGCTTGCCGACGTAGGGACATCCGTTGTTGTGCCACTCGAGGACCACGTATCTTCCGCGGTAGTCCGCGAGGTGAATAGTCTTGCCGTTGCTTGCTGTAGCTGTGAATTCCGGAGCCGGCTCGCCGGTTTTCCCAGACAAAATCAGAGGCAGAGCTGCGCAGAGAAACAGAGCTATGAGTATCGGGTATAGCGTGGAGCGCTTCATCTTAGTGGTACCTCCTCCAAGAATTGTGCTGCGTAAATTTCAGCGCCGGCGTTTTCCGCTGCGCCAGGCGAGCCCAGAGGCACATCGATTATATATGCTTGGGCTGCGGAGAGTACGAGCACGCCTTTCAGCTGCCCGATTGGTTTACGAAGCTGATCGGACTTCCGCAACGTCAGGCGGAAGCCGGCGGATGCGGGCAGAAGCTTCTGCGGGGCTGCGTTGTCAATCTGCGACTCGGCGAGCGGGAAGAAAACCGCCTGCGAGACTTGATGGCCGAGGTTCGCGGTGAGCACGAAGGAGCTGCTCGCATCTGCCACACTGAATTTCCAGCTCCGCGGTGCGGGCCGCGGCAACGACTTGCGCGCAGCAGTGAACAGGCTGCTGTTCCGGACGTCCGGCGCTGCCGCTCGTGATTCGATGGGGAGAGTCAGCGAGAGTTGGGCCTTGCCGGGAATGCATATTTCGCGGCAGACCAGGACTTTTACCTCGGCGCCGATCTGCGCCGACTGCTGCGAAGCCAGGCTGGCCTGCGCATGGATCGGCACGATCAGCGTCACTTCGTCCTCATAACCAAAATCCACGATGCTAGGCGTGCCGAGACGCCGCGGCGTTGGCCACTCGATCTCCCCGACGGTGATATCCGGCGGTAACTGCCATTTGATGCGGGGCGGCTCGCCCGAATCGCCTGGATTGACCCAGTAGATGTGCCAGCCCTTCTCGAGTTGAAAATGCAGCCCGAGATAAAGTCCATGCCCCGCTACGATGGACTGATTCTCGGCGATGAGTTCCAACGTGCCGTGCGGAATGGGTGTACCAGCGGCCTGTGCGCCTAAAGAGCAAAGCAGAAGTGAGCCCACAAGCGCCAGCGCTCGGGAAAAACCTGACGTT
>JBEKSN010000219.1:0-9355 GCA_049517055.1 Candidatus Acidiferrales bacterium
GCTGCTATTCGCGCGATGCTCTGAAACAAAATCGCAGCCTAGTTGTTTGCATTCCCCTTGAATCGCGCAACTTCGTTCACTGCGCGGTACGCTTGATCGATGGCCGCATTTGTATATGCGAACGCTTCCGCATCTGAATTCGCGATGGAAATTCGGCCAAACGCTTGCCGCCCGATTACGCACGGTTGCTGATCCTCGGGCCAATCCGGATCGTACAGCGAATTATATTCGTAAGCGTATCCATGGGGCCAGCGATTCACGGTGATGGCCTGAATATCATTCGCCGGGTTGAATCCGCCAGGAGAGAGAATTCGCCCAAGCTGGCCGCGAATTTCGCGCTCGAAAGTTTCAAAGCGCGTACGATAAAGTTCCTCGCGTCCCGCGATTTGCTGCTCGCGAGCGGAGAGTCCCGGTTTACACGGCACCCGTTCGAGGTGCAGCAGGCAAGCCTCGCTGGGCTTGTCCGGATAGTGGTATGCACCCATGCTCACTGGAAAATCCAGCGTCACCGACTCGAAATAGCTCCCCGGGCATCTTGCGTGACTGATTCCCAGTTTTTTGAATGCCTCCCAATTCCGTATCAGCACGTTGGTGTAAATCAGCGGCACTTTCACTCCGTACGCCAGCGCTTCCTTTTGCTTTTGCGACATTTCGGGGCACATGTACGGGATCACCATGTTCCAACAGGCCAGAATGCAAGCCTTTCCACGCACCGAATGCAACTCGCCACCGCGCACGTATTTCACTTCCACTTCCTTGGCCGACGCGGGATCGTCCAAATTTCGCGCGGAAATCGCAGTACTGTTCAGCCGCAGCCGCACGGGAGATGAAGGATCGTCGAGCAGCGCATAATTCATCTTCGCGGTCACAATATCTTCCATCGTATTTCCCGCGGCGGACGCAGGAATCAGCGCGCGCACCAGAAGTCTTGCGATGGAGGCATTGCCGTCAGGAAAATGAAAAATATAAGGAGTGTCTTCGCTCTGTTTCGTGATTTCCACGCCTAGGCCCGGACCCGGCGGCCCGGACAAATCCATCCCCGCGAATCCGGGAAATCCCAGCCCCGCCAAATCGCCGGCCGGAACTGCATCGATTCCGACGCCGTAAAGCCCGTAGGTCTGCGTCTGCAAAAAGGGAATTGCATCCTCGTGAACTTTCACATACTTCAGCAAATAGTCTCGGTAACTGGTTTTCGCCAGTAAAACTTTCTTATCCCAGGATTTCAGTTCCGGCAGGTAGTCAACTTTCTCCGTGTAAAGTCTTGCCAAATCTTTCTGCGCCTCCGCCGATAGCGGAGTTTTCGCCAGAAATTCCGGCCAGGTAGGTTTCCCGACGTCTGCCACTAGCTTGTCCGCCCCAAACGTTTCTTTGTCGAAGAAAATTCCGCGCGAAAGCCCCTGCGAGCGATCGAAGTTCTGATCGAAATACTTATAAAATTTCTGGACGTCAACGCCCAACTCTCGCAGCAATCCCATCGACTCCCGGCTGTAGAGTTTCGGCCCGGCAATCGACTGCGTTCCGCCATAGCCCAGAATCATGCGGCCGCCCGCGTAGTATTCGTTCCGCCTCGCATGCCCGCCAAAATCGTCGTGATTCTCGATGATCAGTACGCGCGCCTTCGGCCCCGCCATTTTTCGGAAAAAATAGGCGGCCGAAAGCCCGCTGATTCCGCCTCCCACTACGATCAAATCGTATGTCTCAGAGTCAGCCGTGGCGCGGCCCCAATCCTGCCCGTCGCGGAGCGCGTGCCCCGCTTGCATCGCCGCGTCTGTCGTCCCGCGCATGCCGGTCAACGTGGGAGGATAATAATTGGGATTTTTTTCCGGTGCGAGAGGAGACTGCGGCGAGCCAAAAGCGTTGAGCCATTCGTGATTCGATAGAACGAAACCTCCGCCTATCGCTATTCCAAATCCATTTAGAAAATCGCGTCTCGTGATGCTGCGGTCCATTCCCAGTTCCCGATCCCGCTTCCCATACCTCAAGTTCTCCCCCGAAGATTTGGCCGCCGGGGCAATCCTTTTCCATCCACCCGGCTTTAGATTTTTACGGCCAGAGCATACTCCAGCTTCCGCATCTCCCGCGCGAAACTTTTAGGTCGCGGGTAGCCTGCTGTGCTGCGAAACGTTTCCTTAAACGCGTTCCTGACGTACAATGCCCCTGAAATTGCTGCGCGGAGGAGGAATCGATGCTTGCCGATCGTGTCGAAGTTTCCTGGGATGCCCCAAAATCTCAGTGGCTAATTCGCATCACCGAAGGTGAAGAGGTAATCCGCCGTCATCTCGACTTGCCGAAGAATGCAGAGGACCAAGCCCTGCGCGCCGCTGCCCTGGAAACCGTCCGGGATGAAGGTTACGAGTTCGACGCTTCGAAATTTACCATCCAGCGCTAATCCCTGAACATATCCGAGCTTCTGCGGCTGTCATTTTGTTTGTATCGGCTCGAACTTCGGTTTGGAGACACCCAAAATCGCCCAGGCCTCCTGCTGGGTACGGACCACGTGTAGGTTCGGACGAGTTTCCTGCCCCTGCAACTCAAACATCCGCGCCATGCCGTAGATTTGAGAAGACGCCGCAATAATGCAACGCGGTTGGGAAGAGTCCGCTATAGACGGTGGCAAATTTGCCAGTTCGCGAATCGTCTGCGGGGAAACTTCCAACGAACTCACGGACGACATATCCAGAACGCTGGCGCGCGGATCTGTCAGTGTCGAGTACGTTCCAACGAGTCCATACAATTCCTTCAGAGCTTCGTCGGTGATCTTTCCCTCCAGTCGGCCTCGAAGGATCCTGTTCGCTGAATCGAACTCGAAGTAGTAAGCCATCAGTTATCCCAAGTCAGCTCGAATGCCTGGATACTCCCGCCGCTTCCTGTGAATTGCAATTGCTCAGCCCCACCTTGGACTCTCGAAATCGCGATTTACGCTTACCTCTGCGCTCGCTTCGCCGCCGCGGATTGGATCAGCGTAACGCAAGCTTCGTTACACGTGCTGCGAAGTTGCCGCGAAACTTTTTCGTGAACGCCCTCGGCCAGCAGCATCGTGGCCGTTCCATGGATCAGTGCGCCCAGTGCCAGCGCCAGCCGCGCGTGCTCTTCCGGCTCTCCCCCCAGTTGCGTCGCCAGCCGCTTCTTGATCAATTCAAATGTCGGCCTCGGTTCCCGGCGCGATAGCCGCACGGCCCAGTCTGCCGTGAGAAGCTGGTACTCGTGTGGGTGCGTCGATGCGAAATCCAGGAATCGCCCGCACGTCGCGGCCGGCGAGCAGGCCGGCTGCAAAACAGATACCAGTGTCTCCAGCGCCCGGCTGTGCAGCAGCATCATTAGATCGCTTTTGTCGCGAAACCTCTGATACATCGTGGGAGTTGTGGTGCCTGCCGCCTTCGCCTTCTGGACATGGCCCTCCTTAGGGATTGCAGGTTGCCTGCATTATAATCTTTACAACGTTAAAATAACAGTGTATAAATAATTAAGTTTGTTTGGGCTGAAAAGCTGCGCGTGGGAAGTCCGAAACGTAAGGAGCGAAACAACCAGTCATGCACCATTTTCACTACACCGTAAAGACTCACGCAACACCCGCACTTGCCTGGGACGTTTTTTCCAACTGGAACCTCTGGCACAAATTCGCCAGCGTCTATGGAGAAATGAATTGGAGCGAAGGGAAACCTTGGGAAGTCGGAAGCCGCATGCAGATCGAAATAGTCCGGCCCGTCAAGACGGTCATTGACCACCTGCTCATTTGCTGCGTACCGGGCCGCGAGCTGGGCTTTATCGCCCGTTGCCTCGGAATGACCATGAGCCAATGGGTCGAATTCGATGCCCTCTCCTCCGGCGGCACTCAAATCCATACCTGGGGCGAACTCGCCTCCTCCGATCTCAAGATCGGCGGCTGCACCGTGCCGGAACTTCACTCGGTATTCACCGAGACTTGGTATGAGAATTATCGCTTGGCCTGCGACGAATTGGCGGACTCGATGGTCCCTGCCATCTGAGAGAGGCCCTTCTCCGACCGCTTCTTATCTCGGGCTCATTCAGTGCGGTAACCACACCCGGCCTCCTATTCATCACTTCGCGAGGACCATTAGGCTGAATCCCCCAAGAAGATTGACCGCCAAATCCCGATGCATCGCGAAGAGCAGTTTGCGAGGCAGCCGCAGCAATTTGCCGCGGGCATGATGGGGAATATCGATCATTCGCGGCGTATAGGACCAATCGACGATTTCGTATCCGAGATCCGCCAGGGCGAACATCGCAGTGCGCTTTGAAAAGTAATGCAGGTGCGGATGCTCTTGCCGGCGGCGGATCATACTTTTCTCCCGCAGAACGTGCTGCACCGAAATGTCGAGTGGGATATGCAGGAGCTTGTATTGGGCACGCGATTTGAGTTTGCGCAAAAAACCGCGATAGTCCTCGACGTGGGCGAGTACGTCGATGGCCATCGCCAGATCGAACACTTTTCGTTCCCACAGATGATCTTCGAGCAGCGCGAAGTGCAACCTCGCATTTGCTCGAGCTTGGCACAGCTCAATCGCTTTGGCCGAGACGTCAGCTCCCCACAGCTCGCAGGCCGGATCAAGTTTTTGCTGCAGCAACCTGAGAACCTCTCCGGCGCCGCAGCCTTCCTCATAGATTGTTTTGGGAACGATTTGATTGCGGTTCAGAATTCGCAGAATCTGTTGCACCTTCCAAGGCGAGTCGGCCACATGCCAGTCGGGATTTTGTTGAAGGTAGGTTCCGTCGAGGTAATCAGTTGGGCCTGGCATAGAGTCCTGTTCTTGAGTGCGGCCAAAAACTAATCGCAAACTTTAATTCGACAGTGCATCATTCATTCGGATAAGGATTCTGTGTCTCTTGGAGAGCGGAATCCGAGGAAGATCTTGCCGAAGAAACACGCCGGCCTACGCCGAACCGTTTTCGGAACCACAGTAGCGGGACCGTGGCCAAAGGCGCCAGATCATCCGAAGCGAGCCATGCGCCCTCTTGAACCCCTCGCAAAGAACGCATCCATTCGCCCGGAGTCAACTGCCGTTCTCGCAACTGAGACCAACTGGAGGCAAGGTCATTGGTCTCCACAATCCATTTGCGCCCTTCGGACACCTGCGCGGGCGGGACGCTCTGGCCGGTGAGGTCGAGGTAGAGCGCGCGGGCAACATCCAATCCGTTTTCAGCCGCGAATAAGCGAAAAGTTGAGCCGATGCGCGGATTTGCGTCCAGCAGCTTGTACTTGCCGTCGCGAGCATCAAACCGATAGCCGATATCCAAAGGTCCGCGATATCCAACGGCCTGCATTAACCGCTTGGTTTGAATTTCCACCGCATCATTCCTCGCACAGATTCCGAGCGAGGTGCTGCCTCTATGCGGCGGGAACTGGCGAAGCTTTCTCCCCGTGGCGCCGAACAAGCACTGCGACCGATCGTTGAAGTAGCCATTGAACATCCAGATCGCATCATCGCCGCCTGGGATGTACTCCTGCAGGATGATGCCGGGCCGGCCGGTGGCCGCATTCAAGTCGAAGAGTTCGAGCAGCTCGCTCTCGTCTGCCACGATTGCCACCCGTTGACGCTTTTTTCTTCTCCCCAGAAATTCTCCGTCTTCACCCTTCATAACGATGGGGAAACCCGTTGTGCGCGCGAAATTCATCGCCTCCTCTCGAGACTGTGGCGATGCCGTCTCGGCGGTGGGAATGCCCAGATTGTGGCAGAGATCGAAGGTCCGCCGCTTGCTGATGAAACAGCGCACCACCTCGCTGCGGGGAGTGGAAAAAAGATAATCCCGCGCAAGAATTTCGGCGTTTTCGGCCACGAAGAGAGCAGTGATATCGGAAGTAGGAATCAGCAGTAGCTGCCGTGCGATCTGCCTCGCCACATCTCGAAGGAATGACAGTGAATCCGCCGCCGAAGCGGAAGAAAAATCCCAAGTGAAAACTCGCCTGAGTAAACGTGAACGCGCGGCCGGCTCCCGCAGATCCTGGTGCACTCCATAAACGGGAATTCCCGCCCGACCGAGAGTCCGAATAATTCCGACACCGCCATGTTGGGACGACACGAGTACGACGACCGGCACCGAGTTGTTCTCAATACGCATCGGACCTTGGCCTTGCATAGCTTGCGGCGACCTGGACAACTTTCCGGCTAAACCCACAGCGGTTCTTTCCATAGCGGCAAGCGAATGCCAAGGTTCCTCGCGCGCGCGTCCTCATACACTGCCCACGCTAGCGCAACGTCATTTACCGCCATTCCCATATGGCAATAGTGAATTCGCTCGTCGCTTTCCCTGCCCGTCTTTGTTCCCAGAATTAATTCACCGAGATTGGCGTGAACGTTCTCATCGCGCAACAAACCTTGGCGGTGCATGATGGCGGGAGTCATAATACCGCGCTGCTTCACCGTCTCCCAATCGTCGACAACTACCTTTTTGCTCTGCTGGATAACACCGAAATCGCATTCATGGCCTGCGAGCTGTATGGTCAGCGCGCCTGGCTTCACGTGCTGCGCGAGAATTATCGGCTTTTGGGAAGTAGTCACCGTTAGCGCCACATCTGCATCGCGGAGAGCTTCCTCGATGGTCCGGACCGCGCGGACAGGAGCGGCCCATCGGTGGTGGCAGTCATCAACAACAGCCTCCGCCATTGAGATTTGCCGCCCGAAGAGAGCAATCTCCTGAACCTCGGGGAGTTCGGTGAACAGCGCCAGGATCTGGGTCCGGGACTGCAAACCTGCGCCTACGATTCCGATTTTGCGGACCTTTTTCGGGGCGAGATAGCGCACGCCCAAGCCTGTCATCGCGCCGGTGCGCATTGCGCTGATTAGCCCTGCCTCCATCACGGCCAGGGGAACGCCGGTTTGCGGACAGTTCAGTATGATCAGGCCGCTGGCACGCGGCCTACCCAACGGGCGGTTGGCTGGGAAGCTAGCGATCCATTTCACGCCAATGGCGGTCGGCGCCGGCGCTCCGATCGATGCCGCCAAGCCATTGAAGCGGCCGTGCTCTTCACTTTCCGCAGTTTCTGCTTTTCGCAGCACGATCTTATGCGGTTCTCGAACCTCGCCTTTGGCAAACCGCGCCTGCGTCTCTCCGACTACAATCATAGCGCGACGCATATCCAGCACGTCGGCGGCCAGCACAGCCTCCTGGTCGAGATAGAGAAACTCCACGCTCCCCAACGCTTCTCCTCGAGGATGTTTACCCACCCAGACCATGAGTTTACCCCTGACAACGCGGTATTCAATCCTAAGCTTGGCATTCCATGTCGTGACAAGCGCAAGGTGAGGGGTGGCTCGGGATCAGGGTTTGCGTCTTTGTTTATCGTTCATCGTTCCGGCAATGAAGGCCTACCGAGGCTCGTCGGCGACGCCTTAGGTAGGCGTGACTACGGGATACAATAACGGGATACATGGTGGGGCTGGGGAGAGTCGAACTCCCGACACGCAGTTTAGGAAACTGCTGCTCTATCCATCTGAGCTACAGCCCCGCGACCAATGTTGAGAGTTTAACCGGATTGCCCTTGCCGGCCCAAATCTTAGATTTCGCACTGGCGCATTCCCGCCTCGTCGCGCGTTGAAGTCCCCTCCGAAATGACGCAAGAATACAGTTTTACAAAGTGTGCGTAAGTGCACAGAAGTCTCCCGTCCCAACCTCCTACAATGCCCATCAACAAGGGGAGTGAAAATGAGCACCTTACAATGGGAATGGCAGCAGCAATACCAAGTAGCACTCCTGGAGATGAATCCGGTGAACTTGCGCGGCCGGGTCGCCACCGCGGAAAAAGCAATCTCGTTGCGCTCGGACGTACTTCGCACGCGCCCAGACGGACAAGCTGAGCGCCAAGCCATAGAATGTGCGATGCGCGGTTTATCCGTCCTCAAAAGGGAAATACCCGCAGTCCGCTAGGCCAAATGCGTGCGAGCGTTTAGGGCAGGCGCGGAGTTAGAAAGTTCATTTCAATTTTCTCGCTGCCGCGTTGAACCTTAAGGATGAAGGGTGTGCCTTCCGCCGTGAGCATTTCGCGGAACGATTCGAACATCAGAGTCGAGCAGGGCACTCCTCTGATTTCAACAATCCTGTCGCCCTCCTGTAGTCCAGCTTTTGCCGCAGGAGACCGTTCCTCCACATAAACAACCTCAAAGCCACGCATGGGGTCCGACTCTGGGTCCACTTTGATCCCAGTCATGTTTCCTTTGAACGGATCGCCAAAGGAGGAGTTCGGTTCAAAGATCACGCGCTGGCGCGAGTAATCGAAAATCACAGTGAAGCGGCGCATCAGCGCGTTTCCAACATAGCCGTCGTTTGCGGAAAGGCTGGGACCCGGCGCAGTATGCATAAATGCGACGAGCGGCTTGTCGAGCTTGTATCCGGCGATCTCCACCGAAGGCAAGCGCACGATGCTCATGTGGAATATTCCCCCAAGCCCGATTTCGTCAATGGGGACCTCGGCTTGTCCCGCTGGCAGGACGTGATGTACCGACTGGAAGGAGGGCTGAAAGTCGAAGATCGCGTCGCTTCCAAGGTCTAGCCCGACCGTCGCCTTTACGGTTCTTCCATCCGGAGTAAGAACTCCGGCCTCGATCGTCGGAGGTACAGCAACTCGCAACGGAACCCGGTGACCCCGGCCTGAATATTCAAAACTGCGCGGATCGTAAAGTATGAGCTGGCGTTTAGTAAAATCAATCTCCACCACGTAATGCGCGAAGAGCGGCAAGCCGAGCACGCAATCGAAATGCACGCCCATGCCGTCCTCGAACCCAGCCATATCCAGAACGTAGGCCTGCCCGGTCAAAATCGGTAAATCCTTTATCCCTAAGGTGACGATCTTTTCCACCACAAAAGTCTCTGGGCCCGAGCTTTCGCCGAACCCCTCTGCATTCGGAGTTTTCCCGCCCATCGCATGAACTGGAAGCGCCATGGCCCGCGCAGCGCTCTCGGTGATTACGTCCGCGTTGAATCCGTTGTCCACCATGCAAACGTGTGGCCCGGAATCGTTGATCTGCATGGTGACCAAAATATGTTTCCTGAAATATTCAAAGGGAATCGTCACAGGAGCCTTCTCGCCTGCCCGTAACGCGAGCCGTGTGCGCATGGAGGCGACCTTGCCGCCTCCAAGCAATAAAAGTGCAATCCCGCCAACAATTGCCAGCCATCGCATCCGTAGTTTAAGAGGCATTTTCAGGAGCAACAGCTTCGCCGTTCATCGCCTGGCCCGTCAACGGGAAAGTTGTTCTCTCGGATGGTATGCGGGAGAAGCATTTCGGCTAGTTTGAGTTGGACGGCCCAGGGCAGGGGAGCTCGACCGGCGGCTTGACTTGGGAACCGGACAAGGGCGATGCTACCGCCGCCCAAGCTGTGCGATCCGCGGCGTCAGATA
>JBEKSN010000220.1:0-6046 GCA_049517055.1 Candidatus Acidiferrales bacterium
GCTCGACCGAAATAAGATTCTTCGACGCGCCATCGAGAACGGAATTCTGCGGACCGAAGACACCGGGCTTCTGAACGATTCCGACATCATGAACCTGATCTTTGCGCCCGGCCTCAGCACCGCGGATGAAATAACTGAGATTTCCGGTCGGGGTGTGGGCTTGGACGTCGTCAAGGCCGCAGTCGACAATCTAAAAGGATCGATTGAGCTGGAAAGCGAACTCGGCCGTGGCACAACGTTTCGTCTGATGGTGCCTCTCACTCTCGCGAGCATTCAGTCGCTTCTGTTTCGCGTGTCAGGAAAGCTGTACGCCGTCCCTCTTGCGTCGGTAGTCGAAATCACCCGTGTAACGGAAGGCGAAATCCACCGCGTGGACGATCACGAAGTCTTTCGATTGCGCGACCAGGTTTTGACCCTCGTTCGCCTGGAGCGTCTTGAATCCCAGCCGCAGCGCGCGCCTGGAAAGCGGGTTTTTGTCATCGTGATCGCTTCGGGAACTCGCAAATTTGGTCTTGCTGTGGACAGCTTGATGGGTGAAGAGGAATTGGTGATCAAGGCGTTGGAAGATCGCTTGGTGACATCGCCGCTCGTCAGCGGCGCCTCGATTCTGGGAGATGGAACAGTTGTCCTGATTTTGAATGTGTTAGCCGTGATCTCTTATCTGTCCAGAATTCAGCCCGTGGGAGCCATAGCGTGAACGGGAAAATTCGCGTTCTTGTCGTCGACGATTCGGCGTTGATGCGGAAGCTGATTCCGCAAGTGCTGCATCGCGACCCCTCCATTGAAGTAGTAGGCACGGCAATGGACGGCGAGATGGGCCTGAAAAAAATCGCTGAACTGCGCCCTCACGTGGTCACGCTCGATCTGGACATGCCGCGCATGGATGGAATCGAGATGCTTCGCCAGATTACACACAAGCATCGTGTTCCGGTGATTGTTTTCAGCGCACAGACGGATCGCAGCGCATCACTCACCCTGAAGGCGCTGGCGCTGGGTGCCTTCGACTTCGTCACCAAACCGCAAGACGCCGCGTCAGGCCGTATCGAACAAATTGCCGCCGAATTCGCATTGAAGATCAAATTCGCGGCCGCTTCCGGCGCGCCGAAAATGATTATCACGGTGCCTTCAATGAAGCGCAAAGAGCACCGGCGAACCTCCCTGCCTAACTGGCCCTCGCGAATCGTCGCAATTGGCATCTCCACCGGCGGGCCCAACGCCTTGCAATATCTCTTTTCGCAACTCCCGGAGGATTTTCCCGGCTGCCTCTTGGTCGTACAGCATATGCCCGAAGGTTTCACCGACATGTTTGCTCGACGCCTTAATGAATCCTGCGCCATCGAAGTAAAAGAAGCACAATCGGGCGATTTGTTATTGGCCGGCCGCGCATTGATTTGCCCCGGCAATCGCCACATGAAGGTGCGCCGAATGGAGCACGGAAACATCGCCATTCTTGTTGACCAGCCGCGCGTGAACGGACATCGTCCATCTGCGGATGTTTTGTTCCAATCGGTGGCGCAGGAGTTCGGCAGCAACTCCATCGCCGTGCTCATGACCGGCATGGGAGACGATGGCGCAACGGGGATGGGCGCGGTACGCGCCGCGGGTGGCCTTACCATCGTGCAAAGTCCCGAATCCTGTGTGGTGGACAGCATGCCACGCTCGGCAATCGAGCGCGGTTTTGCTTCGCGTATCGTTTCACTTTCCAATCTTTCCGGTGTGTTGCAATCAAAATGCTTGCCGGAACGCGCACCTGCGGAGCCGGTCGCGGCAAGAATCATAGGTGAACGGTGATTAGCAGTGATTAGCTGTGAGTCATTCTTACGAAGGAGAGAGTTATGAAACAGTTTGAGGCATTGACCAGAAAAAAGGACAGCGAGCCCGTCCGCTATTTGATCGTGGACGATTCGGTCTTCGCGCGAAAAAGTCTCGCCAAAATGATCGAATCCTTTGGCGGCCAGGTTATCGGCGAAGCGGGCGATGGCTGCACCGCTATCACCGAGTACTCGCGCACCAAACCCGATATCGTTCTGATGGATATCACCATGCCGCAGATGGAGGGCATTGAGGCCGTCGAACGTATTGTCCAGGAGCACCCTGACGCTCGTATCGTCATGGTGTCTTCCGTCGGCTATCAGGACAATATTCTTGCCGCGCTGCAAAAGGGCGCCCGCCATTTCGTTCAGAAACCGGTAAAGCCGGACGCGCTTTACGAAATCATCCGTTACGTTCTCAACGACGACGGCGTCACCGCCGCAGTCGGCGCCGGCGAGGAGAAATCCCGATGAGAATGGAGCTGATTCAGCCGTTTATTGGCTCTCTCGACGCCGTGCTGGCGGAGATGATGGAGACCCCTGCGAAAATTGCGGACCTCACCATGGAAGTCGATGGCTACCGTCGCAAGGGCACCGCGGCTGTTGTTACTTTTCGCGGACAGATTGAAGGCCGCGTTATTCTCGACATGGACCCCAGCGCTGCGGCGCATGTCGCTGCCTGTCTGTTCGGTACGGAGGTGGGTCCTACTGAGCCGCTCGTGCGGGAAACTGTCTGCGAGCTGGCCAATATGGTTATCGGCAACGCGGTGACGCAGCTCAACGACCGCGGATTTCAATTCAAAGTTCTTCCGCCGGAATTGCTCACACAAGCGGAATGTGCCAAGGCCGGGAATGACTCGGAAGCGACCGTACTCTGTTTTGAGACTTCGAACGGAAGGGTTTACCTGAATATCGCCATGAAGTATCTCCAACGTCGCACCCGCGAACGCTCCGTTGCACCCGTGGCCTGAAGCCTTAACGATCGATCCCGCGCCCGGCTCTACCGTGCCCGGGGTCCCACCCTGCGATATTCGACCCCGTGCCTGAATAATCCCGCCCTGGGCATTTCTTCTGAATAGACCACGTGCGCCGGAAGAAAAATATTCGCTGCATCCGGCGAATAGGGCACCGCAACTTGAATGATGGCATTTGTCTCGTAGCGGCGCTTGCTCCGAAAACACATTCCAATCGGCGAAATATCTTCGCAAACGGCTAGCTCGTCATCCACATCCGGCTGCCGGATACAGGCTGTCAGCCTGGTCTTCATGCGCATGCGCTGGCGCTCCCGCTGCTCTTCGCCTTCCGGAATCGGATCGGGTTCGCGTGTGCGGTGGCCGCGCGCCGCGCGTATGGCCCGTTGCTTTTCATCTTCGTGGGGAGCCTGCGTCCAAATACTCGGCACGCTGCAGGTCTTGCAATGTCGCGCGATTCCTCGATTGATTTCGAAACCGCGCAACTCGAGTTCGTTCAGGTAGGCTACCTCGCGGCTCTTGCAGTAGCTGCATTGCAGCAGCATGCGAGCCACTGCTTCTGTCGATTCCGCCATCGGTGGGAATTCGATCTTCCAGAAATCATCTTCAGGGTTCAGTATTTCGACGCCGTAAAGATACCCGTCCTTCTGACGGCCAAATTCACCCACCACGCGCGCTCGCACGATCTTCTCGGAATCGGGCCCCGCCTCCCGGCGAATCTGAATCTCCTGCTCGGGCTTCAATTCGCGATCAAGGACGATGACAGCGCCTCCTCGATTGATCAGCATCGTGCGGGCCCGGTCTTTGAACTCCTGACCCAGGCTATCTATGCCGGACGCTTCCAGCAGCACGGTCAATGAGACACGATCGCTGCGTCGCATCGACGCCGTTGCCATTAAATCCTCCTAGCGGAGTGGCCTTCCCAAGGTCAAGATAGCACACGGCCGCCAGCTGTTAGTCTCTCCGAACGCCCCAGATTCCTCAATCGCTAAGTTGACTGCCTGTTTGTGATGGTAATAAAAGAGTTACCTTCCCCGACGTGTCATTGATACCCCCATTGACGGAGCCCTTTCCTCATGCTACGCTGGTCGGGTCGGAATCTTAATCTTGTCAATCGGGAGTTCATACCATGGAATGGGTCACCCCTCAGCACGAAGAAGTCAACCTGAACTGCGAAATTAGCTCCTACGCTAACGCCGAGCTCTAGCGCGAATGCGCGTTAAAATCCTCGGCTCCGGAGCCGGGGGCGGGTTTCCCCAATGGAATTGCGGTTGTTCCAACTGCAATAGGCTGCGTGCGGCCAAACTGCACGGAAGTCCGCGTTCGCAAACGCAAATCGCCTTCTCCGTAAACTCTAAAGCGTGGTTTCTTCTGAACGCTTCACCAGACCTGCGCGCGCAGATCCTGGCTACCCCCGAACTTGCTCCTCCGGAGGGTTCGCGCCAGTCACCCATCGCTGGTGTGTTCCTCCCCAGCGCTGACGTCGATTCCATCATGGGTCTGCTTCACTTGCGCGAATTCACGCCATTTCGTATTTTCGCTACCCCTGCTGTGCAGCAAATAGTCAGGGAAGAAAACACCATATTTCGCGTTCTCGATCGGGCTACGCCTCCTGTACAGTGGCTGGGCATCTCCATGCGGCCGCAATTTTCTCGCGTGGACAGCGATCCCCGCGAGGATTCGTCTTTCCGTTGCTCGGCGGTTCCCCTGGGGGGAGCTTACCCGGATTACGTGAGCGATGCTCTGCGCGGCAGTCTGCCGGCGGACCAAGCCGTTGTCGGATTACTTGTCGAACAGGGCGAGAAGCGCTTATTCTTTGCGCCTTCTCTTCCGGGACAAAATCAGGAATGGAAAAAGCTAGCCGAGTCCAGCGACTTGGTGTTTTTGGATGGCACATTCTGGAGCGATGACGAACTCAGCCGCGCAGCAGGATCCGGCAAGACCGCGCGCGCGATCGGTCATCTCCCGCTTTCGGGCACGGACGGCTTGCTTCAGCAGTTTTCCGGCACCGGTCGCGGCCGCCGCGTCCTCATTCACATCAACAACACAAACCCCATCCTGGACGAAGAGAGCACTGAGTACCACCAGGTGCGTGAAATGGGTTGGGAAATCGCGCATGATGGTATGGAGTTTGCCCTGTGAATGTGTCGCTCTCAGAATCGTTTCTCCCAGAAGCCCAATTCGTGGCGCGCTTTCACGCCATCGGAGAGGAGCGCTATCATCATAAGCATCCTTTCCACCTCTTGATGCACGAAGGAAAACTCACGCGCGGCCAACTGCAAGCCTGGGCCCTCAACCGTTATTACTATCAGAGCCGCATCCCTATAAAGGATGCCACCATTCTCGCGCGCAGCGAAGACGCCGAATTTCGCCGTGCCTGGCGCAAGCGCATCTTCGACCACGATGGAGACGGCACGCACCCCGGCGGCATCGAGAAGTGGTTGCGGCTGGTGGAGGCGACGGGCCTCACACGCGACCAGGCGCTGCGCGGAGACGCCATTCTGCCGGCAGTCCGGTATGCCGTGGACGCTTATCTTGAGCTCGTTCGGTCGGCGACGTTTCTTGAAGCTGTGGCCTCTTCTTTGACCGAACTTTTTTCCGGCAAGCTCATCGCTCTGCGCATGGACGCGCTCAGGCGCTACTATCCCTGGCTCTCCGGCGGCCTCGATTATTTTCAAGGCCGCCTCACACAGGCGCCCGAAGACGCCGACTTTGCTCTGGCCTGGGTGGTGAAGCATGCCCGAACGCGCGAGCAGCAGGACCTCGCACTCGCTGCGCTACGCGCGAAGTGCAATATTCTCTGGGCCCAACTCGATGCCGTATATTTTGCCTATGTGTCTCCTGGGTGGCCTCCGCCGGGAGCTTTTCAACCTCAGGCGGGCTAAAGTATGAATCCTGAAAAGCACGCGCGGCCCAGGCTCGCGCCCGGTTGCCGGCTCAGCGAACCCAATCGCGCGCCGCGCATGTTGCAGATGCCGGAACGCGCGCTCCGTCTGAACGGACCAAGCCTTGAGATCGTCGAGCGCTGTGACGGCAGGCACACGGTCCAGCAGATCATCTCCGAGCTGCAGAAGATTTATTCGAAAGCCGAACCGGAGCGCGTGGAGAAAGACATCCTCGGGTATCTAGCGCTACTCGAGGAGCAGCAAGCCCTCGAATTCACGGTAGAAGACGCCGCCGAGCAGAAATGACCACTACGATTCCCACACCGCTCGCACTGATTGCTGAGTTGACTCACCGCTGCCCTCTGCACTGCGTCTACTG
>JBEKSN010000221.1:0-6045 GCA_049517055.1 Candidatus Acidiferrales bacterium
ATCCCGGTCCAATCATGCATCGAAATCTCGGTGTGGCCGCTGCGTGCGGGAACCCCCACAGCACCGCTGTCCTGCTGGGCGCCGGTGGCCCAGTAAGGAAAACGATAGTCGGCCGAGACGTGGTAGAGCTGCGCGGTCGGCTGGTTGTACCACGAGCTCCAAGTAACTGCGCCGTCTTCCGTGACGATAGTGCCCTGATCGCTGGCAAGGATCATGCGTTTCGGGTCGCCGGGATAAATCCAGAGCTGGTGATAATCACCGCCGCCCGGCGCGCCCCTGATGGACGTCCAATTCTTGCCGCCGTCAGTGGAACGATAGAGCGAAGTGTTTGAGACGTACAGCGTTTCGGGATTTCTCGGATCTACAGCGACATTGCCGAAATACCACCCGCGCCCCCAGATGCGTTTCTCGTCCGACATTTTGTGCCAGGAAGCGCCGGCATCGTCCGACCGATAGATGCCGCCGACTTTGGCGTCAATAATCGCGTAAATCAAATTCGAGTTTGCAGGAGCAACGGCGATTCCGATGCGGCCTACGCGCTCGGTGGGGAGTCCCTGGGTGAGCTGCTGCCAGGTGTTTCCACCGTCGGTGGATTTAAATATTCCGCTGCCGGGACCGTAAGAGGGCGGATAAATACTCCACGGGGGGCGTCGCGTGCTCCAAAGCGTGGCATAAATCGTGCGGGAATTTTGCGGGTCGAATGCGAGGTCAATGGCCCCGACGTTGTCGCTCTTATACAGAACTTTTTGCCAAACCGCGCCGCCGTCAGTGGAACGATACACACCGCGCTCGGGGTTTGCGCCATAAGCGTGCCCGAGTGCTGCAACAAAGACGATGTCCGGATTGTGCGGGTCAACGAGGATGCGGCCAATCTGCCGGGCATTATCGAGACCAATGTGAGCCCATGTCTTACCTGCGTCGATCGATTTATACAGTCCGTTGCCGAAGGAGATCTGCGAGCGCATGTCGGACTCGCCCGTTCCAACATAAAGTACGTTCGGATTTGACGGCGCGACGGCAATTGCGCCGATGGATGGTACGGGCTGGGAGTCGAAAATTGGAATCCACGTGCGGCCCGAATTTTCAGATTTCCATACGCCGCCACCGACTGAACCGAAATAGAAAGTGTTTGGCTGCCCTGGTACGCCGGCAACAGCATTCGAGCGGCCACCGCGGAACGGTCCGATCGATCGCCAGTGCAGCCCGGAATAAAGGCTCGGGGGAAACTGCTGCGCTAATAAAACAGGATGTAGATAAGGGAAAGCTGCCATTACCAACGCCAATTCGATCAAGAGACGCAGAACCGCTCGCGACGACCTATGCATGGAATGATTTTCTCCCTCTGGCGTTTTACATCATATCGAAATCGGGTCAGCCGGGAATGTCCAATTTGTCTGGTGCAACATTGCGCTGGCGATGAAGATTGTTGCCGAGCTGATAGTGCATGGGGAACTTCGCGATGCAATCACGCCGCAAAGCCGGAGCACCTGTCCGTCCGGCCAGTAATTGCTAGGGCAAAAAGCGGCGAATCCTCGAAACAGAAGCCTTCCGACGTGGGTAAAATTGTTTCAACGACATTTCTTGAGAATTAGGAGGACGCAATGAATCCCGGCGACGAGCAGGTTTGCGCTCAATCGGAACTGCAAGGCGGCGAAAGCCTCCTTTGGAGTGGGGCAGCCGATCCAAGCCGATCAGCCATGTCGGCACTGCCGGTCGCACTCTTCGGGATTCCGTTCGCGGCCGTTGCTTTTTCGATGATGAGTAACGCCTATCGCGGCACGCACAATCTGGCGAACCAGCACAATACTTTAGCCGGCGGCTTCAGCGCGGTCCCACTCTTCGGATTGCCATTTCTTCTCATCGGCATTGGAGTGACCTTGTCGCCGCTATGGGTATATCTCAAAGGACGCAGTGTTGTGTATGCAGTCACCAATCGCCGCGTGATGCTGATAAGCGGCACCACCAGCCGCAGCGTGAAATCGATCATTCCCACCGATATCGCCGGGGTGAATTACCGCGAGCGTCCCGACGGGAGGGGTGATGTGTTCATCCGCACAAACTCCGTGGTGCGCACGAACAACGGAACCACGCAAATCACGGTGGGTTTGTACGGCGTTCCTAACGTTAAAGAAGTCGCCGGCATGGTGATGAAGCTACGCGCGCAGCCCGTCGCAAGTTAATCCAAATTGATCGGCGATTCGGAGTGCAAGGCTACAGGTGCGCTCTGGAGCGAGATTGGCGCGCGCTGGCGAGCCTGCGATCGAGCACGACGGCGGCAAAATGGGTACATGCCATTCGCTCGCGCTGAAACCGGGCGCTGAAACGAACGCCGAGGCGACGGGCGAGAAAGTTCAGCGAGGTAAGAATCCTGCAGTAAAACCGCACTAACCGGAGCCTGGTGGAATCCTTCGCTCCGATCCGAGGACAGAGGTCCAGGAGCATCCAAAGACGGGAACAAGAGTTCGGCTCGTTTCCTTCTTTGTCCAAACCAGCCAGACTGCGGACTTCTTCGGAGAGTTCTCTGTTGTACGCGGACCAAATCGCTGCACGGCAATAGGAGATGCCCCAATGTATGGTGAAGGCTACCGCGAGCGCAACGATCAGAGCGAGGAGCACTAAGAAACTCCCGCTACGGCCGCGACCGGCATGCGATCTTGGTCGGAGACCCTTGCAAATGTGTAGGCAAGAGAGAGAGGGAGCCAGGTACCCAAGAGCGGTGGAATATATTGCCAGGCCGCGACACTGGGGAAAAAACTATGCAGACCATAAGTGACCGTGTGACCCGCGAAGAAGACGCCAAAAGCGGTGACGATCAGCACCAGACGCGTGCGCGCGTGACGACGCCTTAGCACGATGGTCCACAAGACATAGGTGAGAACCATTCCAACGAAATACAAATTCGCCGAGAATTCGGCCGCAAAATCCGTGGCGAGCAGTTGGCGTTTCTGTTGAATGACGAGCAGGGAATATGCGGCGGTAGCGGCCAGGGAGACAAATGCCAGGATGCGGATGTACTCCGGAACTTTACTCTCGCGGAAGGCATGCGAATAGAGACTGATAATGGCCCCAAACATCACGACGGTAAGCAGGGCGTCCGTGTAGTAGTAGCAATAGGCGTATTGCGTGGAGGAAACGCCGTAGGTTTTGTACACGACATAGCGGATGACAGTGTCCGCCGCCAAGCCGAGTACATAAATGTTAAGCGTGAGGTAACGGAAGAAATCGCCGCGGCGAACCGCCCAGACCACCACGGAAACTTCCGCGAGGAAGCTAATCAGCCAGAGCGCATAGTCGAACGAGCCAAGCATTCTGATTGGCAAACAACCTGGCCCGTATCGGGTTCAGGTTAGTTGGCCTTTGGTCCGGTAGGCACGGGTGGTCTCGGAACCGGATCACCGCCCTGCGCCATCATCGTGGCCGAAAGCGTGTGCCCCGGCAGCGAGCTTTCAAGCGTCCTTTTCCACGCTACCCCAGCCACAACCACAGACATCCCTAGAACTGCCACCGCTAGCTTCTTACTCATGTAAGCCTCCTGCGTCCCTTTTGGAACGCGGGTTCAGCCTACGCGCTGGCAGCTAGAGCGTCAATAACCCGACGGGCCAGCCGGGATTTGTGCTTCGTCTTCCCGGCCGACCGTTAACGTACACCCACCTCCATCCGTATGCAATGCTCCAGGCAGGTCAAGAAGCTGACCGGACATGTGAAGCAATAGAAAATACCTTGTAGGGGAATCCGGCTGATCAGGGGTCGGCGGTTATAAAGCCAGCTAGAGCCGTAGCCAATCTCTCCGCAACACCTCGTCGCTCGGAATAGTGCCGTCCGCACGCCACGCTGCAAGATTGCTGAGGTTCGCCATTACCCGCGATGAGCCATCCGACGCCTTAACGAATATGACGGCTTCGTCGGCCTCCGTGAAGAACACTTCATCCGCGGTGTTCTGCAAACCGTAGCCCTCCTGAATCATTTTGAGGATTCCAGCTTCGGCAGGAGCTAAGTCTCTTCGACGCATACGCGAGAGGTTTGTCCTTTCGATCATATGTCGAGATGGATGGCAAATCCAGGGAGCCCTGCGCTTACCACGAAAATCAAAAGAGCCGGCCCTTCGTTCCTCAGGGCAAGCAGGACGCCCTTCCTTCGTCAGGGTAAACCGGCGCTACCCTTCGCGAAGGCGCTCAGGGCGAATTCTCAGCGTCCACTCGGGTGTGTGCGGAGCATGGCTCGAGTTGTGAGGATTATTGCAGCTTGGCGTACTCCGCTTTCGCAGCGATTAGAATGGGGATGTCGGGGTCGGCGTCTTTCCAGAGCACGAGGAAGTCTTTGTAGGCGGCGAGGGCTCGCGCGCGCGCCGCGTCGGCATCCGCGCCTTGCGAGGTTTTCGCTTGCAGAGCGTTTGCGCGCGCCACGCCCAGCCGCGCCAGGGCGCCCGTCCAGCAACTCCACACGATGCCGCTGTGATCGAGAATTTTCTGAAACTCCGCGGCGGCCTCTTTGCCTTGCCCCGCCGCCAGGTACGCCTGCCCGCGAATGTACGTGGGATACATGCAGGAAATATTCAGCACGAATGGAATCTGCCCCAATTCCAGCGGCGACGTAACCGGTTCGAGCGCGCTCAGCGCGCCCGCGGGATCTTTTTTATTCAGCGCCAGCTGCGCGCGGATCGCCGGAAGCCACAGCGACTGGATCTGCGTGTTCAGCGGGTGAGCCTTGTCCAGCGTCTGCGCCATCGATTCGGCTCGCGCCGCGTCGCCGGCCGTTGCGTACGCCAGCGCGGTTTCCAGCTGCACGCCCTGGCTCGCGGGCGCCAGCTTCAACGCCTCCGCCGCGGACTGCTTCGCATCCGCGCTGCTTCCGTGTGCGGCTTGCTGCACGGCTTCGTTCGCTTGCCAGATGGCACCGCTTTCCTTGCTGTCTGCTTTGATTGCGGATTCCACTGATCGCCTGGTCAGTTCGCGCGCCTTGCTCACGCGCCCGGCGTAGGCCTCGGCATCTGCTGCGAGGGCCAGCCCGTTGTTCTCAAAATCAGGATTCCCTGCGAACCACTTTTGCTCTTCGGCTATCGCTGCGGAGTCGGACTTCAATAATGCGAGAGCGTACAGAACAGAGTGCAGACCTCCGTAGTCTCTGTATTGCGCCGGTGCATCGTGGATGAGCTGTCGCGCTTCGTCGAACCGCTGCATCGCGACTTCAAGGTTGGCGAGGTTGGCGTACTCATCGACGGCCGGCCTAAGGCGAATAGCATCACGCGTAGCATCCGCAGCTTTCTCGAACTCTCCCTTCAAACCGTATAACTGGCCCAAATCGGCGTGCGCGCCCGCGCCCCGCGGGTAATTATCAATGAATTCCTGCACAGACTGTACAGCCTTATCCAGCTCGCCGGTGACGCTTGTGTAGTAGTCGCCCTCGATGCCCAGTTTCTCTTTCTCGCTGGCGTGTTCCCTCAGCTCAAAGGCCTTGGTGTAGTACTCGTTGGCCCGCGCGGGCTCAAACTGATTGGAGTAATCGACGCCCAAAGCGCTGTAGGCCTGGGCGAAATTCGGATCGAGCTGGATGGCTCGGAGGTCATAAGGCACCGCCGCCGCAGAACCTTTCTCGTTGCTGGTTTTTACAGCAAGGCTATGGGCTTGCAGGGCTTCCAGCGAGGAAGTCGTGGCCTGCGTCAACGGAACATCCAGTTTCTGCACCGTCGCCAGCGATTCGCCCAGATCGCTGCGCAGTTTGGTTGCGCCGTCTCCGAGAGCATCGAGGACTTTTTCTTTGGTTGCCGCGGTGACCTGCTTTTCAGCCAGCGGATCGCCGGTCTGGCAATTCACAGCTTTCAATCCCAGCACGTACTCGCTGCCCAGGCTCGCAATCGTTCCGGCGATGTAGGCTTTGCTTCCGGCGCGCTGGCAGACTTCGCGCGCCACGTCCGGCGTAAGCTTCGTATCCTTCGGGCGCGTCATCAACTTCAGCGTCGCCGCGACTTTATTATCGGGAAGCACGTTTAGGAATGGCGACTGGTTCAGCGCGACGGTGAGCGCGGTTTTCAGCGTGTCGTCGAAAACC
>JBEKSN010000222.1:0-7080 GCA_049517055.1 Candidatus Acidiferrales bacterium
ACTCCGCCCGCGCGCGTAGCCCGTTCCTGCACGCCGGCCGGCGTCTCATGCGTTTCTCGTGTCACGCGGATCAAGATAAGTAGAGAAGCTGATTAGCTGTTGAAAGAGTTACAATCTGCGCGGAGGCAGTCGTAATGCCCTTAACGTTCTCTAATGGCTTTCGAGGGCTGCTCGCGGCGCTGTTCATACTGTCCGCGTGTCCGTCAACGCCCGCGCAGGCACTACAGATCGATGCGCTTGCAGATCAAATCGCGGCGTCGCTCTCGCACGCAAAACTAAAGACCGTGATGGTCTTCGACTTTGTCGGGCCGGATGGAATGGACGCCCTAGGCCAAAAGCTCGCCGCCGATTTGCGTGTAGCGCTCGCTAAGTCTGCGCAAGGCATTCAGGCCGAAGACCGAGCGAAACTCCTTGAAATCCTTCAGCAACGTAATTATGAAATGTTTGGCGTTAACGCTGCAGAAATTGCTTGCTGGCTCCTTCAACAAACCAGTGTAGAGGCTGCGATCGTGGGCAAGTTGTCTAACGGAAAAGGCGGTTTGAAGATAAGCCTTCAGGCCTTTCGCGTAAGAGACACCCATCGAGTCGCAAAATTAGAGACCACTGTGCTTCTTACTGACGATTTGAAGGCACTTATCGGAAAAAGTGAAAAGGGCGACCTTACTTCTCTACCTATAGCTGGCAGGAATGGCTATTCCATACCGCATTGTATCAGTTGCCCGTATCCGCAGTTCCCAGAGCAAGCGGTTGCACACAAATACCAGGGTACGGTCTTATTGGCAATCACAGTAGATGAAAACGGCAACGCCAAAGATATAGCGGTGATCAAAGGCGAACCGTTTGGATTGACCCAACAGGCTATCTCGATCGTTCGAACGTGGCGATTTAAACCTGCCACCGGACCTGGCGGGAAACCCGCCGCTGTTCGTGTACCCGTCGAGGTGACCTTTCATTTGTATTAACAACTCTGCACAGATGTTAGCCTTGCGCGCCTTTTTCTTTCGCCGATCCCTGCCCTGACTCCATCTTCCACAGAATCTGCCGCATAATCCCCAGCCAGATCACCGCATCGCGCGCAGGCAAATCGAGCCGGCGAACCAGGCGCCGAATCCGCTCCTCCGCGTCAGCCACGCGCCGCATTTCCAGAAAGCCGCTGGCGTGCAACACATCCAGCAGTTTCATCGTGATTCGTTCGACTTCCCACTCGCTCGGCCTTGCCGTCCCGCACGATTTCGTACAAGCAAACCGCGACAGCCTGCCCCAGGTTCATCGAAATATTTTCTTCGCGCGTGGGGACGCGCATCAGCCAGTGGCAATGGCTCAGATCCTCGTTCGACAAGCCAAATTTCTCCGAGCCAAACAGCAGCGCCACGCAACTCGCTCCCATCCGCTTGCGGATCAGTCGAGCGCCGTCTTCCAGCCGCCGCAGCGGGTGATGCAATTGCCGATGACGCACGGCCGTCGTTCCCACCACCAAGGTACAGTCCGCCACGGCTTCGGCCACGGTCTTGTATTGTTCCGCCTCCGCCAGGACAGACGAAGCCCCCACCGCGGATCGCGCTTCGCGAAACGCCGGTTCGTACGGGTTCACCACGCGCAGGTGGCGAAATCCAAAATTGCTCATCGCCCGAGCAGCCGCGCCGATGTTCAGCGGGTTGCGCACCGACACCAGCACGATCCGAACCCGGTCGAGTTGCGTCGCAGTAGCCAAGGCTGCCTATTCTAAAGCACCCGCACATGTTTCTTTGGGAAAACTACGCAAGAAAACGACGGCGCGGATCAGGACGCGGAACTACCCAGAGCGGAAGCAGCCTTATTATTCTCGTTCGTATTCCCTGCTGCCTTGGCCCGCAGCAGCAGCACCGGACACTCACCTTGCTTCAAAACTTTTTCAGCCACCGTGCCGAACGCGAACTCGCGCCAGCCGGTCATGCCATGCGTGGCAATAACAATCAAGTCTGCCTGCTCGTTCTCCGCGATTCGTACCAGCTCCATGCCGACGTCATCCCCCGTCCCGAGTTCCGTACGCACTTTCACGTTCTTGTTCGCCACCGTTCCGGCGAGGTCTTTCAGTCGCTGCGCGTCTTTGTTCTCGAGGCTCTTGTCGTACTCCCCTTCCTTGAAGATCGACACGTCCTTCGGCAGGTCCGGAATGGCCGGAACCACATAGACGAGCAACAACTCCGCGCCAAAACGCGAGGCCATGTCCGCGGCTACGTCCAGCGCGGCGCGCGAGGCGTCGCTGAAGTCAATCGGTGCGAGAATCAGTTTAGGTGGCATCATGGCTATCGTCGTTTCCTTTGTTCCGCAGTTCTCATGACGGAAAGGCTAACGCGCCATCCTACCACCCGAATTTCGCGCTATGTTACGCGCCTGTTGCCCTTCTATTAATTTCGTGCACTCCTAATTATCTTAACCGTAAGGTTTTCGTAGCGCCGGTATACCCTGAGGAACGAACGGGTTTACCCTGACGAAGGAAGGGCGTCTTGCTTGCCCCTGAGGCACGAAGGGCCGGCTCTTTTGACTTTCTTGATCGACTAGCGACCAGCCGCCAAGATACCGGCGCTACGAAGACAATGATTAAAACCCTACGGCAAACCGAAAGCTACGACTAGTACCCCGTCGGAATCGCCAGGTTGTTGATGTACGCGCCGCTGCGGGGCGACTCGTTCCACACCTGGAATCCGGTGACGAAGTAGAAGATATACGCCGCCGAAATTCCGCCGCTTGCGCCGTAAATCGGGAACACGGTTTGCCCGCCGACGTCGTAGAAATCAATGTCCTGCATCACCGCGCGGCCCCAGTGCGAAAGATCCAGGAAATCCACGCGCGTCTGATTGGCATTGATGGACGATTTGATCGGCACTCCCGCCATCGATTTTTCGCCGGTGAAGAGTAGATCGAGATCGCTTGCGCGCCCGCCCGCTCCCTCCTTGATGATTTGCGAAATCGTGACGCCGAGCTGCTCCCACTGATGCTCCTGCTCCAGCGCGGTATACGCGATGAGCTTGGAAACCTGATTCGAGCCCAGCGATTTCCGCACTTTGTTGATGGCCAGGCGCACTGCACCCGGGGTAATCGCGGAATTGTTTCCGTTCACCACCGGCGTCGCAAGTTCCACCGGATACGTCGCGCGGTTCAAGTTCAGCCATGTCCCCGTCGTCGCGTTCGTCTGATGGTACAGAATGCCGAAGAGCGACGTCGGTTGCGCTCCGGTAAGCCCGTCGTGAACGATCAAATCGTTGACGCTGGTTCCCGTGGGCAACGCGTCCACCTGAATCAGCGAATTGAACGGATCGACGAGTAAAATGTTGGCCGAGCCGCGATTCGTTGTCAGCGTGGGGTCGTAAACTTGCACCGTCTGGTTGTAGTAGAAAAGCTGTGCGCCAGGCGGCTTGGCCATCCCGAATTGTGCCGCCACGCCGGCGGGTAACCCCGTCGTAGTGATCGAGCCCACCGTACCGAGTACTCCGTTGCCGTTGGTCTGCATCACCTTGTCGAGAAACGCTCGAAACTGAAACATCGCGTTCTTCACTTCGCGTTTCGCCGCGTTCTCGATGGCTTTTTCTGGAGCGTTCGATGCGTATTCCACCAACTTCGTGATTTCCACAGCGTGCCGGAAAAATACCGGCGTCACTTGCGCCACGTCGTACACTGTTCCCGAACCGCGGCCCAAATCTCCGCCGTCCATGTTAGCTAAGCCTGCTTTGCCTCCTGGACGGATTTGCAGCGGCAAACGCATGTTCCGCGAGCTGACGCGTTCCACGTCGCCGCGCTGCTGGATCATGGTCAGCAGGATGTCGTCGCGCTCGTACAGCAGCGGAAGCTTGTCCCGGACCTTTTCCAATTGCAGCGCAACCGATTGCGCATTTTGCATTTGTGCCATGTGATTGAATTCTCCCTTGGAATGGACGATCCGTCCCCGTCCCACTGCCGTGAGCAGACCTCACGTTTCACGCGGCGCGGGAATCCATCGAGCGTCGGAATCGTCGAAATATTTGTCTAGCGCTTCAGTGCTGAAAATGCGGGGATGTCCTCTACGGATGAGTGCGAGAGAAAATTTGTTTAGCGCGAGGAGCGGTTATGCGGCGCACCGAAAGTCAGTCTGAGTTGCTCACTTCCGAGGATCGAGGGAAACTGGCCATTGGTACTGGTCCCCACCTGTCCCCCAGGCCAGTTGAACGGTTTCCGGTCACAAGACACACTGTCTTTGCTTGGAAGCTGGCGAGTGCGCTGCGCTCGTCTCCGCCCCCCTTCCCGTGAAACCGGAGTAAAAATTTATGTTGAGGTGTCGTTTATCATGGGACTAAGAAAACTAGCTTTGCTGGGAATATGTCTGGGAGTAGCAGCCTCCGCCGCGCCCTCGGTGCGCGCTCAAAGCTGTACCGCATCGCAGGCCGCCGCCGTGCAATGTTTCGTGGCCAACGCCGTCACCACAAAAATTACTTCGCCACGATACGGCATGACCCTGCCTCAATTCGAGGCCTACGGCGTAGCCGTTTCGCTGATTGTGCAGACGCATCACAGCTATCTGCTGCTTACCGGCGTCGCCAGCGCGATCTCGGACGCCATGCCTCCCACAAATGCCAACGGCTCCGCGAATCAGTCCGCGCAGGACCTCGCCGTGTCGCAAATTGTGAACGCCGCATCTGCGGGCGGTTTTGTTACTCCCCCGGCTGGCACTACGGTGCAAGATCTCCAGTGGTTCACGCTGGATCTGGTGACCGCCATGAATGACAACGAAGGCATGCTCCAGATGCTTACGCCAGGTGTCGGATTGCGTATGATTGATTCTTACATCGTGACCGGTACGTCGAATGGATCCGTGAACTGGACCCAGGTAGATTCGAATCTCAGCACCGCCGTCGATAATTTAATGAGTGCCGGGCTGATGAAACTTCCAGCCACCCACACAACCGCCCAAGTAAAAACCCTGGTCAATTCAGTGGCGCAAGCGATCTACGCCTATAAAGTTTCCACCAACCGCACCACCCTGTGACGATTTGCGCCGTTGCGCGCCGAGAATTCTGTACCTGACCTTTGATCGAGTAGCGTGCTCGATGGTTCGGCACGTTTGATTTAGGGTCGCTCCCACCCGGGTCGCCCTTTCCTTTAGACCGGTTCTCCTTCATCCGAGCGGCTAACACCGCGGCTACAAATTCAAAATGTCGGCGTCCGACATACGCGCGTAGTTTATTTCGCGCGGACCCATCGAGTGGCGGCCTTCGTTCCCTGCTCCGCCTGCTCCGCCAATGTCCACGCGGCGTTCAGCCGTGTGCTGTCGCGCGCGGCGCTCCTGGTTTGCGGAAACAACCGTCGTGGTCCACTCGTTCAACACTCGCTTGGCTACGCCTGGCAATGCCTGGCGCGCGCGCCCGGTAATCAGCGACACAATCGCCTTTTGGTGATTTGTATCCAGGCCGCCGGATCGAAATGCGTCGCGCATCTGTTGCGTCAGTGTGCGGTTTGCGCGCAGTGTCGAATCCAGCTCGCGGTAAATTTCTCCCACTACGCGATTGCGCGCGCTTTTCGAGATCCCCTCCGGCAGTAGGCGTTCCACTTGCGCTTCAATCGCTTCCACCACTCCTTCCACGGCGGCAGCGTTCGTCGAGTGGAAAAATTGCTCTTGCGCGGGAGTGACCACGGGCGTCGCGCTCGCAAGTGCCTGTTGTGCTGCAGCACTAGCCCTCGCTGGAGCGGGCCCAGCATTCCGAAGAGCTGCTGCGGATGCCTGCTCCTCTGCGGGGTGACGCGAAGCGGCCGATCGCGCGGCGATTGCCGGAAATGCGGCCCTGGCGGTTCGCGCTACCTGCGTCATTGCACGCGCCAGAGATGTAAACGCGACCGGGTCCAGTTCGGCCACAGCTCGCGCAAGTTGCGCGTGATCTTCCGGTTGGCGCGAGAAAAACAGCGCATCCATTCGATTCAGATCTGCAAGCATGCCGGTCGCCGCGCGAGCTTCCTCCGGCGTCGCAAAAGTTTCTCGATAAGCTTTGGCGTCACGCCACGCCGCGCGCAATTCGGGGTTCGCTTCCAGCGCCGCTCGCAGATGCGCCGGTTCTGTGGCGCCCGCTAACGTCGCCGCTTCATTCGCAGCGCCCGCAGGATCATTGCTTGCTTCAGCGTCACCGTTTTGCGCAGCCTTCTGCTTGGAACCAAGGCTCTCGCCTGCGGGTCGCTTTTCACTGCGCCGCGGGCCTTCGCCTGCGAGGCCCAATTCGAGCTGATCGAGGTCCTTGGCTGCGTGCGAAGTCTCCGTTGGCGTTTGAACGCCACGCGAATCTCTTCGCCGCACCTTCGTCGTCAGTCCTAGAATTTCATCATCCGTCGCGGCGCGGCTCGCTGGCTCAGACTCCGCGCCGGATCCTGAAGGCGTGTTCACGCGAGGTTCGACAGTGCCGTGTTGGGAACCGCCTATCGTCGCAGGGGTGGCAGCCATAGCGTTTTCTCCATATATATTGTTAGGATTCTCGGCCTTGATGTGCTGGCCCCGCTGTAACGCGCGAAGGATTTTTCATCCAGCCAATCCCGTTCCTTCACCGCACGCGAGGTTTTCTTCTCGAAATTCTTTCACCATGCCTCTTACAGGTAACCATCCGAGTACAGATGTCCCCGCGGCTAAGCTACTGCAAGACCATGGCTTACCTTGACCGCCAATTCGCCAGGCCGAGAATTCCTGCCGCTTGAAACCAAGGTACTATTTCCCGCACCGTCGCCCGCCTGTACATCTATATATGCCAGCGCGAGTTGAGTCTTCCTGACGGGTCTCCGCTGAATCGTTCGGACGCGCCCAGCGCCCGCCAAATTCTGAGGTGTGGGATGAGCACGACGCCAATTACTTCCGCCGAACCAAAAGCCACAGCGAAGTCCATTGAGGTAGAACGCCGCCACCGCAAGCGCGCGAAAATTTCCGCGCAGGTTCACGTCCGCGCGGTAGATTCTCCCGAGCCCTTTGAAGAAGTCTGCAAGAGCATCGACGTTTCGCGCGACGGCTTGCTTTTCACCGCCACGGGTCGCGGATACTGGAAAGGGCAGATCCTCGACGTCACCTTTCCGTATTCCAATGCCGCAGCCGCGTTG
>JBEKSN010000223.1:0-5901 GCA_049517055.1 Candidatus Acidiferrales bacterium
GGCACCGTCACTTATATGTCGCCGGAGCAGGTGCGGGGAATCGATCTCGACAAGCGCACCGACCTTTTTTCGCTGGGCGCGGTGCTCTACGAAATGGGAACGGGTGCGATGGCGTTTACCGGAGCAACCGGTGGCGTGATTTTCGAAGCCATCCTGAACCGAACGCCGGTTCCGCCTCAGCGTTTAAATCCGGCGTTGCCGGCTGGGTTCGAGCATGTGGTTAACAAGGCGCTGGAGAAAGATCGCAAGATGCGTTACCAGTCGGCCGCGGATATGGGTGCGGATTTGCGCAGGCTGGAGCGGGAAACGGGCTCGTCGAAAACCGTGGTGCCAAAGGAAGTCGCTGATTCGTCGCGGTCGGTCGCGTCGCAAGGTTCAGCGGCATCCAAACACTGGGGAATTTATGCTGGCGTAGCCGCGGTGCTGTTGCTGCTCGCGCTCGCTGGGGTGTGGTACGAGAAGCATTCGGCAGCGCCGGCAACAGGAGTGGTAGCCGCGAAACCGTCGGTGGCTGTGCTGCCGCTGCAAAATCTAAGCACGGATGCGGACAGCGTCTATTTCAGCGACGGAATGACGGACGAAATCACCACCAAGCTTTCGAAGATCCAGGGAATTAACGTGGCGCCGCGTTCCGCTGCCGCCGCGGTGAAAGGCGCGGATCAGAACGCGGCTGAATTGGGACGCCAATTGGGCGTGCGCTATTTGCTCGAAGGCACGGTGCGAAAATCCGGCGACCAAGTGCGCATCAACGTGCATTTGATCGATTCGACCACGGGATTTCAGGTTTGGGCCGACGACTTCACCGGCCAGATGAAAGATGTGTTTTCGCTGCAGGAGCAAACCGCGCTGAAAATTGCGCAGGCGCTGAATTTGAATCTAAGCCCGCAAGAGACAAAGGCTATTCAGCAGCGGTACACGCAGAATCCGCAGGCGTACGAGGCGTATTTGGCAGGCAAAGGCTTGCTCGAGGTGGAAACGCCCGAAAGATTTGAGGCCGCCCGCACGAACTTTGAACAAGCGCTGAAATTCGATCCCAACTATGCGCCTGCTTTGGCCGGCCTGTCTCATGTCGAAAGCCTTTACTATCGCGATCTCGCAACCGATCCATCTCGCCTGCAGAAGGCTGAGGAGTACGCGCGGCGGGCAATCGCCGTCGACCCCAATCTTCCCGAGGCCCATGTGGCGCTCGGTCAGACTTACGGCTTGAAATATGACTATTCCGCGGCGGTGGCCGAACTCCGCGAGGCCATACGGTTGGAACCGGACAACTCGCTTGCTTGGGACTTGCTGTCCTGGGCGCTGGCATACGAGCAGCCTCCCGAGGCGTTGGAGTCCGAGAAAGCAGCGCGAGAGGCTCTACGTCTCGAGCCGAATTCGGCGGCCTCGCAGTACCACTTGGGCCGCGCGTTAATTTTTCAGGGACGTTACGACGAAGCAGCGGCAGCCTTCCGCCGCGCCAAAGAGATCGGCAGTAACTCGTACGAGGGCCTGGGAATGGGTCAACTCGCGTTAGCCCAAGGAAATTACGACCAGGCCATTGGTCACTTGATGAGCACGGGCGTCGCCTCGAAAACCGCGATGGACCAGTACTGGATAAGTTCGGCCTATGCTGGTAAGGGCGACAAGGAAAAAGCCCTGGTTGCGCTGCAAAACTCCTTCAAGTTGGGCTTCGGCGATTTCGGCGCGCTCGACGCCAGCCCGTATTTCAAGTCTCTGCGCGACGACCCGCGCTACCGCCAGCTAGTGCAGCAATACCGCAAAAAGTAATCTCTTCGAATTGACTGCCTCTCTGATAGCGAAGCAAATGCGAAGATTGCGCCATGGTTTTTGCTCGCGTAAACCCAGGTCGCAATGGTACCCGCGGACAGGTGAATAATCTGGCCTTCGCGCCAGTTGCACCACACAACACAGCTAGTTAGTCTCCTCTTCTTAGGTGCTCTTACGTGCCGTCTCGCTAAAATTGCGAATTCTGAAAAATAATGGAACTTTTTCAAATTGACTGGGTTTGAGTCCATTCGGAATCCAGATAGACCTGAGAGGGGACCGTGCGTCGCTCATCAATCCTTGCACCTGTAGTCGTCGTCCTGGCTTTAATGATTTCGAGCTGTGCGCTTACTCCGCCCGGAAGCACCGGCCCCGGTCCGGGAGCTTTCACCATATCCCCCAGCACCGCGGACGTGCGCGCCGGCTCGACCCAGCAATTTACCCCGTCTTTGACTACGGCGACGTTCACTTGGTCTGTAAATGGTGAGATGGGAGGAAGCCCCGCCACCGGCACAATTGACGCGACCGGCAACTACACCGCTCCTTCAACCCTTCCTTCTCCGAATACCGTGACGATTGAGGCCACCGAGACCACCAAGAAGTCAGCGACCGGCTCAAGCGCCGTAACGCTCTGGAATCCCATCCCGCAGATTTCCAGCGTTTCGCCTTCGCAAGTAAATGTTGGTGCATTTACCCTGACGATATCTGGTACCAACTTTGTCAGCGGCGCCACGGTAACTTTTGGCGGCAGCAGCCTGACAATCACGTCCGTTTCCGGCACGCAAATAATCGCAACCGGAACGGCTACCGCTGCCCAAGCCGGTTTTTCTGAGCCTCTCCAGGTGACGAATCCGAACCCCGGATCGAGTTCTTCGAACAGTATCAGTGCGCAAGTCATCGGAGCGGCTGCGGTCTCCGCTACCGCTGCGGCGCGCTTCCTGGATCAGACCAGCTTTGGACCCACCGCGACCACCATCTCGCATGTCGAACTCATTGGCTTGCAGGCTGCGCTCACCGAACAGTTCAATCAGGGCACCACGCAATTCAGCGAGCCGCCGTCGCCAGACACGGCCGTGTGCGGGTTTACAAACTGGCGTTGCACCCAGTCGGAATTCCTGAACGTTGCGGTCTGGGGAAACGATCAGTTCCGTCAACGCGTGGCCATGGCTCTGAGTGAGATATTCGTGGCGCCCATCGTGCAGGATAACGCCATGCCGTTTTATCTGAATACCCTGGCCGGCGACGCTTTTACCAATTACCGCACCATCATGCAGGATGCGACGCTTTCACCGGCCATGGGTGACTACCTGAATATGGTGAACAGCGGGAAGCCTCCGACGGGTCAAATCGCGAATGAGAATTTCGGCCGCGAGAATATGCAGCTCTTCTCCCTGGGAGTAAATCTCTTGAATTCGGACGGTAGCCTCCAGACTGACGGCAGCGGTAATCCGATTCCCACCTATACCGAGCTTCAGGTCGAGGCCTTTGCGCGCGCTTACACGGGTTGGACCTTTGCCAATGCGGACGGAAGTTCCCCGTCAAATTTCAATTACACCAGTAACTGGCTCCACTTAATGGTCCCGGTAGAGAGCAAGCATGACACCACCTCAAAGACCCTTCTGAATGGAACCACGCTTCCTGCCGGCCAGACGGCCGAGCTGGACCTGAAAGGCGCCCTCGATAACATTTTTGCGCACCCAAACATTGGCCCTTTTGTCTCCAGACAGCTTATCCAGCACCTGGTGAGCGGCGATCCAAGCCCCGCTTATGTGGCGCGCGTCTCTGCGGTCTTCGCTGATAACGGCAGCGGCGTGCGAGGCGATATGAAGGCCGTGCTGACCGCGATTATTATGGATCCGGAAGCGCGTGCGGGAGACGTGCAGACAGGCGATCAGGCTGATACGAGCCCTGCCGTCGATGGCGGACACCTGCGCGAACCCCTTCTGTGGACCATGAATTTGTTACGCGGATTAAATGCGGCTCAGACTCCGGCAAATTCCTATTCATACGTTAACTTCATGTCTTCGACGCTGACTTCCGTCGGAGAAGCGCCCTTCAACCAGGCCAGTGTTTTTAACTACTTCCCGCCCAGTTACATCATTCCGCAAACGACGTTGAACGCTCCTGAGTTTTCTCTGGAGAACACCGGTTCGGTCGTCCCGCGGATGAGTATCGCCGACAAAGTTATTCACAACGAAGATTCAGCGCCCGTCATAGACCTGAGCGCAACCAGCGTCATCGGCCAGCAAGCATCTGATCCCACGCAACTCGTGGATTATCTGGGCATGCTTTTCATGCACAGCCAAATGCCCAGCGATATGCGTACCGCTTTAATCGAGACCATCACTGCCATTCCCGCGACCGACCTCCAGAGCCGCGCGGAAGTAGCCGTGTTCCTGGTCGTCACTTCTTCGCAATACAAGATCATGCACTAATCGTAGCAAGACGGCCTGAAAAGGAGTTTTATGTCACACAGTCGACGAAGTTTTCTAACCAATGCTTCCTTGCTCGCAGCCGGCAATCTTCTGGGCTTCCGCCCTTTTGGAATGCTCAACGCCCTGGCTCAAACAACTTCGGACTACAAGGCGCTGGTCTGCATCTTCATGTTTGGCGGAAATGATGCGAATAATATGCTTATCCCGTTCGACACCAATGGGTATAGCAACTACGCAACTATTCGAGGAGCGTTAGCGCTCGCGCAGAACACCCTGCTGCCCCTTACGCCGCAACCCAATTTTGCGCTGCATCCGAGCTTGCCCGAAGTGCAGTCCTTGTTTAACAGTGGCAATCTCGCGTTCCTGGCGAATGTCGGCACACTCCTGCAACCCACTACCCGCGCGCAATATCAGGCCAACCAAATAGTTCCGCCCAGCAATCTTTTCTCTCACCCTGACCAGCAACTCGAGTGGCAGAACCAAATGAATGACTCGTCGGGCAGTTCCGGTTGGGCCGGGCGCATGGCCGACCGGATGAATACGCAATACAACCCGGGCGCGCTTGTGCCCATGATCGCTTCAATCAGCGGCGATACTCTGTTCTGCAATGGTACGGACACTTCACCAGTCTCCGTCTCGTCCGCGGGACCTGGAGCCCCCAGTTGCAGTGATCACTCCTACTGCTCCTCACGCCAGGCCGCAGCCCAACAGTTCGCCAACATGAGCAGCGGGGTCTCGTTGATCCAGGAAGACAACGCCATCACCAACAACGCGTTCACCTACAACACAGTCCTGGCGAGCGCGCTGAATGCAGCCACGCCGCTAACGACTGTCTTTCCTACTACCACGCCATTTGGCGCTCAGTTGGCGGAAGTTGCAAAACTTATCAATGTGCGCTCGGCTTTGGGAGTCAAGCGTCAGATTTTCTTCGTAGGTGCCGGCAATTTCGACACCCATTCGGCACAGTTGGCTACGCAGGCAACACTTCTAGCCGAAGTCAGTCCGGCGTTACTAGCGTTCTACCAGGCATTACAAGAGATGAATTTGGCGAATCAGGTTACCGCCTTCACTTGCTCCGACTTTGCGCGTACCTTCCAGCCAAATTCATCCAATGGAACAGACCACGCTTGGGGCAGCCACCACATCATCCTCGGGGGTGCCGTAAAGGGTGGCCAGATTTACGGAACTTTTCCCACTCAAGCGCTCGGCGGTCCCGACGATGTCGGCTCCAACGGCCGCTGGATCCCCAGCACCGCGTCAGCGCAGTACGCAGCGACGCTGGCTCAATGGTTCGGCCTGTCCACCGCCGACCTGCCCTACGTGCTGCCGTACATCGGCAACTTCAGCACCAACAATCTCGGATTCCTCGGCTAGTCGAGAGTCCATGCGCCAAAGCGAGCCAAAGGGGTGATCTCGCCCCTTTGAATGTCTCGCCGCGCCGTGTTCCGCACGGTTGCGCACGCTCTGCCGCAACACTCCGGCATTTCCTCAGACCAAAAGAAACGGGCGAGACGCCCACTGCATCAAAAGAGAAATGCGACGCTGTCACCCAAGTATAAAGTTTCCCCGGACTCTGGGGCTTGGTGTCGCTCTGTTGCTGTGCGCCGCCGGTGTGCCGGCGGCCGGTACACCAATTCCGCACGGCACGCTGGAACTCATCGCCGAGAATCAGTCCATCGCAGCGGGACATGAACTTTATCTC
>JBEKSN010000224.1:0-7246 GCA_049517055.1 Candidatus Acidiferrales bacterium
GGTAAACAATGCGACCACGCCGGAGATTACGGAGAGAAGAACGCTCTCGGTGAGCAGTTGCGTGGTTAAACGCGCGCGGCTAGCGCCCAGCGCCAGCCGGATTGCAATTTCGCGGCGTCTAGCGGACGACCGCGCCAGCAGAAGGTTGGCGAGGTTCACGCATCCAATGAGCAACACGAAACCGACGGCGCCGAATAACACGAACAACTCAGTACGCTCCGGCCCCACGAGATCTTCCTTGACGGCCACGAGGCGCGGCGCCCAACCAGTCGCCGGCGGATAATCGTTCGGATATTCCTGACTTAAGTGAGCCGCGAATGCGTCAAGTTGTGCCTGCGCCGCGGCTAGAGTCAATCCGGGTTTCAAGCGCCCAATGGCACCGGGAATCATTCTTGCAGAGCGTAGCGCAGGCACAGGGAAGGGAGGCGCGTTATAGCCGGCCGCGCACCAAACTTCCACGTCGGTTTGGAGGGTGCGCCCTGGATGGCGAAAGCCAGCGGGCATAACGCCGATGATGGTGTACAGATCGTTATCGAGGCGCATCGTTCGGCCGATTATTTTCGGGTCCGAACCGTAGTTCCGGCGCCAAAAGCCGTCGCTGATGACAACTGCTTCGATGAAGCCGGGTACGGCATCCTTAGTTGTGAAGACGCGACCAAGCTGAGGCTGGACGCCGAGCATGGTGAAGTAATCCGGGCTGGTGGCCAGGGTTTCCGCGCGAACCGGGCGGTCCGTACCGGCAATATCGGAGTCAATTGGCCAAACGGCTGAAATGTCCTGAAACACGCCGGAATTATCCTGAAGATCCCAGAGTTCTGGAGCGGACATTCCCACATTTTTTACGTTGGAGCTCGCCAGGTCGTCGAAGACGCGCACCAGCTGTTCGGGATGCTGGAAGGGCAAAGGACGGAGCAGGACAGCATAGACCACGCTGAAGGTGGCGACGTTGGCGCCGATTCCGAGGGCGAGAGTCAGCACCGCGACAATCGTGAACCCGGGGTTCTTGAGCAACATTCGCAGCGCGTAGCGCAGGTCTTGAAGGAACGAAGGCACGGCACCCTCCTGGCGCGTTTTGTAAAGCTGCGGCCGCGACTGACCCTTTCGGTATATGGACGAGCGACGGCGCTTCATTGTTAGCAGCGGGTCGGAGATTTGATGAGGCCCCCGGCTGCTACGAGTGATCGTCCTGTGCGCGTTCGACTTGGCTCTGTGCTGTAAAACCGGAGATGCGGCCCCAGGCGCTGGTTTTCCAGTTGTCTGCGCTTTCTTTGGCCAAGATCCAGGGTGGGAGATCAAAATACAGAAACTGGGACAGAGCCTCAACGTAAGGCTCGTACATGTCGCGTAGCTTGATCAGTTTCTCGTTTGACTCCGGCGTGTCGTGAAGTTTCAGGCCCGATTCCGCGACAGCCGCACGGAGGCGAAGAAGTTCGGACGGTCAGCCGAGCCTGACGCTGGCATGCGCCCTCGACGCCTGAAATGACCAGCGCAGAGGTGTCGAGTATCGCGGTCAGCGCCGAGAGCCAGGACTCGTTATTGTGTTGCGAACGAAAATAAGTGAGCACGGGGTAAGACACGTGACTTTCGAGCAGTTCCGCACCCCAGCGCTCCCAGTCGCGGAGAAGCCTTTCCAAAGCTTCGAGGCCATGAACACCCGCGTGACGCCGCAGAAGTTCGGTGGAGGTAGGAGGCGAACCTGCGCGCGCGTCGAGCAGCACGATGGCAACCTCTCTGCGCGAAAAAGCTTGATAGATGACGGGCAAGTAACTGAGTACCAGCGCGAGGAAGCCGAAGCCCAGCCCGCTTTCGAATACGGCCAGCACCCGCTCCATGGTAGTGTGCGGTGTGACGTCGCCAAGGCCCAGCGTGAAAAAAGTTGTGCCGCTCAGATAGAAGCACGTCTCCAGAGTCGGATGCGTTTGATCTAAGCGAGCGTCGCTGAAATACAAAAACCCGAAACCCAAGATTAACATCGCGGCCCATAGGGCAAATAAGCCCAGTAGGGAAAGGGGACCGAAATAACTCAGAAATCCCTCGCGTCTTCTGGGTGCTTTCACTAAGTGAGCAAGCTTGCGCCAGGGAAACCATAGGGCGCGATAGTAGAGCCTGGTCAGTCGGAAACGACGCGTCACCCTTCGGGGAAGAACGATCGTTTCAAACGCTTCCAGCAAGATGCCTGCGATGATGAGGAAGCCGGCGATGACCGGAAGAATCCTCATGCGGCTTGCTCCAGTACGGCGCTTAGCGTGATTTCAGCTCTAAAAAGGCGCGACACGGGACAATTGGCTTTCGCGCTAGAGGCCGCGGACTGGAAGGCGGCGTCGGAAATGTCCGGGATGCGCGCGGCTACGTCGAGATGGATTTTCGATATGGTCCAGCCGGCGTCGAGTTTTTCGAGTGTGACGGTGGCAGTCGCGCGGATCGTTTGCGGCGTAAAATTCATGGTACCGAGCTGAGCTGAGAGGGCCATGGCAAAGCAGCCTGCGTGAGCTGCTCCGATTAATTCTTCCGGATTCGTACCTTTTGCGTTTTCGAAACGCGTGAGGAAGGAATAGGGCGAATCAGAGAGTACGCCGCTTTGCGTCGAGATGGATCCTTTGCCGTCCTTTACTGCTCCGGTCCAGACCGCGGTAGCCGTGCGCTGCATCAATCCCTCCGTTGGTTTTATTTATGCGGCGCTTGCCGCTTTGTAGGATCCCTGGCGCAGATCGTCCGTGACGCGCGGCGCTTTCGGCTCCCAGCCAAGTTGCGTCCTGGTCTTCTCGCTCGAGATTTGCTGATCAAGGGCCAAAGCATCGGCGAACAAGCCGAGAGTTTCTCGGGCCTCGGCGACAGGCCAAGGCGAAATCTTTCCCGGGACGCCGGCGCCTTCGCTGGCGGCGAGGGCGATATCCCGAACCTTGACGGCCTCTTCGCTGATGCCATGGAACACTAATCCGCCTTCTTCTATCTTAAGAACTCGGACATAAAGATCCGCGAGATCATCGACGTGGACGACGGGCCAGCGGTTTTCGCCATCTCCGACGAAAACCACGGTGCCGCGCTCTTTCGCGGATTGAAAGAATGACGCTGGTATTCCGCCGCCGCGGCCATAGACGATTCCGGGACGCAAGACCGAAGCGCGAATACACGAATCACCTTTCGCCGCGGCCAACACTCGCTGTTCGCAAACAGCGCGCCACTTGACCAGATCGATGGGATAAAGGGAGGAATCTTCGTCGGCAACTTTATTTCCCGTTGCTCCGATCACCCAAATGCCGCTGGTGTAAATGAACGGTTTGTCGGTGCCTTGCAATGTCTCGCATACCGTGTCAATTACGGCGTTGTCTGCCTCGGCGGACGTGGAGTCGTTGGGAGACGCCGCGTGAATCATAGCGTCTGCTTCGCGAGCCGCAGCGCTGAAGGAATTCTTATCTCGAATATCACCGCGAAACGGCTCGACGCCGCAGTTCTTAAGCTTCTCGGCCGATTCGGAGGATCGCGCGAGACCGATTACAACGTGACCATGTTTTAGAAGTGCAGCGGCAACAGAGGATCCGATGTAGCCCGTAGCGCCGGTTACAAATACTTTCACGATGGTTCTCCTTTTTCTATCCACTGTAAGGCAGGCCTAAGTCGTAGCCTAGGTATTTAACCGCTGAAACAGCCCAGGCGGTGAACCCGTTGGAAAAATCAGCGTCTTCGTGCCGGCCCTTGCGTCAGTGAGACCTGGATGGCGGCTCAGCCGTCGCCGTACGATTCATCATTTGAAAATCCTGGCGAATGCGAGCCAGACGATCGCCCTTGACGTTTTCGTATGTTCCAAAAGCAAGGAAGGGAATCATGGCGACAAGTACCCAGAGTTTCGCGCTTCCGGGAACTTTTGCTTCCGGCTCCCAGCGAAAGAGTTGCCGCGAGATTTCGAAAGCGACGAGAACTCCGATGGTCAGAGCGATCAAGTCGGTGATGATTTCGCTGTTGGTCGCCAGGTTCGTGGCTGCGTTTTCAAGGCCGGTGGCGAGATATGTGGCGGGCATGAAAAGAGAAGCGCCTTGAATCCAATGCGGGAATCTGGCCAGCGGGACGGTGGCTCCGGAGAGAAATAGAAAAGCGGTCCAGATTACTTGGTTGATGACCTGCGTTTCCTGCATCGTGTTCGTCACGCTCGCAACGATGAGACCGAAAGAGGAAAAGGTAGCCGAGCCGATAGTGACCAGAAGAAAGATGGCCCACAAATTTCCCCAGCCGTGCATGTGCAAGACGAATTTGGTGACGAGAATCTCGATGGCGACGGACGGTAGCACGAGGATGTAGTTCGCCAGAATGCTGGAGGCGAGCATCGGCCCGGCACCCAAAGGCGCGAGGCGGAAGCGACGAAGTATGCCGGCTTCGCGGAACATTACGAGTTGCACGCTGAGTCCCCAGAAGCTGCCCATCACCGTCATGGTGAGAATCGCGCCGAGGATGTAAGCAGTCCAAACCGGATCGTTTTTACTGAATATGGTGACGAAGAAGAATAGAAAGCCGAGCGGCATGATCAGGCTGAAGAAAAGAAACGTCCGGTTACGCATGGCCAGGCGCACGCGGATTTTTGTGAGCGTCAAGGTATTGCCAATAGAATTCGATGCCATGTTCGTCCTTTTATTCAATTGCTCGGCTCAATCACGGAGCCTGCGGCCGGTGAGTTCGATAAAAACATCCTCCAGCGACGGCGAAAACATTTCGAGACTTTGGAGCTCGTTGTTCTCCGATTCAAGTTCCTTCACGAGAGCGACGATGGTTTGTGGGGCGCGTGTGGAGTGCACCACGTACGTGCCGTCGAATTCGCGGCAATCCGCGACACCGTCCAGATGCGCCAGAATGCCGTCCGACACCGGTCTGGCGAGGCGAACTTCGATGCGCGTTGTGCCAGCCGAGGTGTGCTTGAGCTCGCGAGGTGTCCCGGTTTTGATTACGCGGCCATAATCGATGATGGCGACGCGGTCGCAGAGGCGCTCGGCTTCTTCAATATAATGCGTGGTGAGCAAAACGGTCTTCTTCTCGCCTTTTAACTCTTCAATGATATCGTAAATCTCGCGGCGAACCTGCGGGTCAAGGCCGGCGGTCGGCTCGTCCAAGAAAATGACCTGGGGGTTATTCACCAGAGCCATGGCCAGGGCGAGCCGCTGTTTTTGGCCGCCGGAGAGCTGGCTATAGAAAGCATCCCGTTTTTCATCGAGCTGAAACCGCTTCAGCAAATCATCCGTATTGGCGCGAGCGCTATAGAATTTCGCGAACAACTCGATGGCTTCCTTCACGCGGATTTTATCGGGCAGGGAAGTGGATTGCAGAACGGCGCCGATCATTTCCTTGAAGCGGTTGCCGCTCTTTTCCGGATTGAGGCCGCAGACGCGCGCGAGGCCGCGATCCGGCGTGCGCATGCCTTCCAGTATTTCCACCGTGGTGGTTTTGCCCGCGCCGTTGGGGCCGAGAAGGCCGAAGACTTCTCCTTGTTCGACGGAAAAATCCACGCCGCGCAGAGCAGCTACCGTGCCGTAATTCTTATAAAGGCCTTGGACCTGGATAACGGGTTCCGTCACGAAATAGTCCCCTGTCTTTTCGAGCGTTCCTCTATATCACAATCGCCGGAGATTTGAGCGCTATCGACGTAACTTTGACCGCGTTTTCTTCCGCGCGACGGTGGCTTTCGATCTGCTAAACGACCATCCGTAAACCTGCATGTCAACGGTTACTCCAATTGTAACGCCCTCGGTTTCCAGCAGCTTGCGCTGTAATGCAGCGTGCGGTTCCGGCACGCGAATCCTTCCTCCAGCCCCGAGCACGCGATGCCACGGAATCCCTTGGCCGCGCGGGCAGGCCGCCAGGGCGTAACCGACTGCGCGCGCTCCAGCGGGCAAACGCAGCGCTTTCGCGACTTCGCCATAGGTTGTTACGCGGCCGCGCGGGATCTTTTTCACGAGGCGATAGACCGGGTCCCACGACATCTCGTCCCCTCTCGACACGCTGCACGGCTAAGTTTCACCGCAGGTAAAGAGTACGGCAAAGGTAGATCGATTCCGAAAGGTAATTTCCCCGCGAGCCGCCAGCGCGATTCGCAGGTTCGAAGCTCGCATTGAAACCTGTTCCACGCCGCTACACGGAGCGCTTCGAGACTAATAACTAATTGGCAGCATTTGGAACGTCCACCGCATCGTACCATTGACGGCGTAGTGGACGCTTTCTACACTACGTACGCTGAATCAAAAAGGAGGTGTTGTGGCTTTTGTAAGACGCAAAGGCAACACTTATTTCCTGGTGCATAACGTACGGCGCCAGGGAAAGGTTCAGCAGCTACACCTGGCGCGGCTGGGCGAGAGGCCGCGAATCACGGACGATGTGGTGCGAAAGGTTTCGCGCAACCACCCGTTTCTTGATCTCGATTGGTCCAGCCTGCGCGAGCAGGTGAACAGCCGAATCGAGCTATTCGATATCCGCTCGCCGTACGTACAGAACCTGATGCATTCGTTACGAAACCTTCACATGGACCTGGCCGATCTGTCACCGCCGATGCTGCTGTTGACGGACCGAGCCAATTCGAGCCGTGAACTGGTCACGCAATTACGATTGTTGCGTTCGACGCTCGACATCAAGCTGGATCAATTCGAGCGAACCGAAATCCGCAATCCTGAAAGCGGCAGAGAGTTCCGGTAGAGGGAGCACGACAGTGGGAGCGCAAGCGCTACAACTTGACCCGACACAACGCAGTCTGGAGTCACGGGATTTTGAATCAGGGCTGCGGCGGAAGATCGTCGGCCAGGACGAAGCGGTACAGGCGGTCGTTGACCTCTACCAGGTATTTCGCGCCGGCTTGAATTCGCCGGGCCGTCCGGTCGGCAATCTATTGTTTCTGGGGCCCACGGGCGCCGGAAAAACGCGTGTGGTGGAAGCCACCGCTGAAGTTTTGTTCGGCGATCCGCGAGCGGTGATCAAGGTGGATTGCGCCGAGTTCCAGCACTCCCGTGAAATCGCGAAGCTGATTGGCTCGCCTCCGGGATATTTGGGGCACCGCGAGACGCATCCGCTGATCACGCAGGAAGCGCTGGCGCAATATCACACCGAAAAACTGAAGATCAGCTTCCTGCTGTTTGACGAAATCGAGAAGGCTTCCGATTCTCTGTGGCAACTGCTGCTGGGCATTTTGGACAAGGCGACACTGACGCTGGGCGATAACCGGCGCGTGGACCTGTCGCAGACGATGATCTTCATGACGTCGAATCTGGGCAGCGGC
>JBEKSN010000225.1:0-5778 GCA_049517055.1 Candidatus Acidiferrales bacterium
TTGGAATACGCGGCGGGCTTACTGGGCCGATCGCGCCGCGAATGAAAGCGCGATGCGCGCAAATCTGCTGTCGCTGCCGCCCACGCGGGCGCGGCACGTGGGAGACGATCCAGACGTCGAACGCCATGACCCCGATCTCTGGACCGACGAATATTATTTCCTCAACCAGCCCGGCCAAGGCGACATTCAAAGCGACCTTTTCTACGACTACCGCACGAACGTGGACGCTTACCCCAAGTGGGACGCTTGGATGCGCGAGAAGCAGCCGCGCCTGCTGGTGATCTGGGGCAAGTATGAGTCGTCGTTCGATCCCTCGGAGCCGGAATCGTACCGCCGCGACGTGCCTAAGGCGGAAATCCACATCGTCGACGGCGGCCATTTCGCGTTGGATACCGCCGCGGATGAGATTGCTTTCATCGTCCGCCAATTCATGAAGTAACCGCGCTAAGATGTGCGGCTGATCGAGAGTAATTGGGACTTGTGATTTTCAGCTTACCTGAGCATCTCGGAGGAGGAGCTTTATGAAACACTTCACGTTTTTCCTCGTTGCATTGGCAGCAATAGCCGGACTTGTCGTGTTTGTTGCCCCGGCACCAGGGCACGGAGACGGGGAGGCTGTCGCGAACTTCGTTACCGAAATGCCTCACGGATACCGGGACTGGCAGTGGATTTCCTCGGCCCATGAAGCAGGCAAGCTCAACAGTTTGGGTGCCCTCTTGGGCAACGACCTAGCGGTCAAAGCCTATCGCGAGGGGAAACTTCCCTTCCCGGACGGCACAATCCTTGCCGCTTTGCATTACCGTAACGTCCCGTCGGACGAAAACAATAAAGTCTTTGGCGATGTCCAATCTTTCGTTCCCGGCGCTCCCACAAACATTCAGTTTATGGTCAAGGACTCAAAAAAGTACGCCGCAACCGGAGGCTGGGGGTTCGGCCACTTCCAGGACGGCAAACCGGCCGACGCGGCTTTCATGAAGCCCTGCTTCCCCTGCCATGAGGAGGCCAAGGCGACTGACTATGTCTTCACCCGTTACACGCCGTGACACTAAGAACCAGAGGCGGGTGGCTCAACCTTCCGCCTCACACCGGACTTCAATCCTGCCTCACATCGACTTTGCGGGTGCCGCATCCTTTGCGTTTTTCTTTTCTGCAAAGGGTGCGGGTTTAGATTCGCGGCGCTCCCAAACCTTCCCTTCAGCGCGAAGGCTTAAACTCCGGCAAGCCGAAGGCCTGCGCGATGAGTTCGTACGAACGCATGCGCGCTACGGGGTCGTACGCATGCGTTGCGATCATCACTTCGTCGGCTTGCGAGCGCGCGGCGAGTTCCTGAATTCGGGCGCGGACTTTTTCGGGCGTGCCTACGATTCGAATCTTCTTGAAGAACGCCACAATCTTCTCTTCTTCCGGCGTGTAGGCATGCGCGATAGCCTCTTCCGGGCTTGGCAGACGGCCCGGGTGCCCGGTTCGAAGCAGCGCGAATGAGAGCAGCATCGACGAGGCCATACGCTCAGCGGCTTCCTGTGTGTCGGCGCAAAAGACCGAGAGCGCGAGGATCGCGTAGGGCTTATCGAGCATTCCGGTTGGGAAAAATCCGCTGCGATAGGCATGCATGGCAACTTCGGGCGAGTCCGGACTGAAGTGTCCTGCAAACGCGAACGCGACGCCCATCTCAGCGGCGAGCCGTGCGCCGTCATTGCTCGACCCGAGCAGGTAGAGCGGCGGCAGCGGCTGGTCATCAGGCATTGCGCGCACGGCGCGAAACGGATTGTCGGGCGGAAACGTGCCGCTGCCCCAGGCGATGAGCTCGCCAAGCTGCTCGAGGAAATCATCGGCGGTAAGAGCTTTCCGCGAGCGGCGGAGCGCGAGCGCAGTCAGCGCATCGGTGCCCGGCGCGCGCCCGATGCCGAGATCGATCCGGCCGGGATAAATCGCTTCCAGGAGCTTGTACGACTCGGCCACCTGGAGAGGCGAGTGATTCGGAAGCATGACGCCGCCCGCACCGAGCCGGATCCGCGTGGTCATTGATCCGACGTGCGCGATCAGAATTTCAGGGATGGTCGTCGCGATACCGGGCATGTTGTGATGTTCCGCATACCACAGTCGCGTGTACCCGAACCGGTCAACTGCTTGGGCCAGTTCGGCGGCGGCCCGCAGCGCGGCGACGCTTGAACCGCCCTCGACCAGCGGAACCAGGTCAAGCGCCGACAGCGGGAGCGGCTTTCGGACGACCTCTTCGCGAGGTGACGCGCTTTGCGAGGCCATAGCTGGCGCGATGGTTGAGCTACGATGCTGCTTTCGGATATTGCTCATGTGTGATTTCTAGCGCGTCCTCTGCGGGCGACGCGCAGTCCCGCCGATTCTTTTTCGATTCTGCGAATCGATCGGGACTGATATATCCCCTCTGCAAGGTAAGATGCGCGGGCCTCTCGCGCTGATGCAGGAAACTAGCCGGCTGCCGGGTTTTGGATCATTGATGCGACCTCTCGGGTGTTTCCTTCACCCATTCAGCCTTGCCATCAGTTGTGTGAATTTCAGTAACGTTCTTGAGTACGCTGATCGAAACTATTTGGTCGGGGTTGATGAGGATAATCCCTACTTCTTCGCCAGATTCGCCGCCCGTCTTAGTTCTAGCGCTGGGCGGCTTCGCTGAAAGTAATTTTCACTAGGCCGGCCGCCATATCGTCAAACGCGGCCTGTAGGTCCTTGTCGTCGCCGGCGAATTTTTGGCGGAAGGGCGTCAGGTCCACCGAGCCTTTTATTTCGTCGAGCGTGTGAGCGCCGGGAAAACCTAGCTGACGAATTCGCGCGCGCACTTGATCCACGGAACTTTGCACCAGGTCGGCTACCAGATAGAGATAGGTCTTGTCGTGGAAAATAGGCCCGTGTCCGGGGACGATGGTAGTTACATCCAATTGGCCCATTTTACGCAGAGTTTCTGCCCACTCCGAGGGGTAGCCATCGCCGGCATACGGGAGGGGATAAACCAACAGGTCGCCCGCCGCAACGATTTTCTCCTTGGGAAGGTAGGCGATGGCATCTCCGGGAGTGTTGCCGCGCCCCAAGTGCAGCAACTGGACTTCGCGGTTCCCCAGATCGATATCAATTTTGTCTGTAAACGTGAGTGTGGGCGATTCGTAAACGATGGTTTTGAACTCCGGTCCCACGCTTTCAAGAACGGGAATGAGTGGCTGGACCTGTTTCATTTCCGCATCCGACAGCGCGTGACCCTCGGGGTCCTTGCCCTGCTTGTAGGCGGCCGCTGCTTCCGCATACTGGCGGGGGATTCGCTCGAGATTCCCGGGCTGGATGAGGTCCATGTCTTTCTTGGTCTCCTCCTGAGCGATGACGGTCAGGTTAGGAAACGCGGCCATATAGGTGCTGCTGCCATTGTTGTGGTCGTTGTGGAAATGGGTGATGAACAGAAAGGCCACAGGCTTGTCCGTCCATTTGCGAATTTGCGCGATATCCTCGCGCGCGATGGAGGGCAAGAACCCCGAGTCCACCACCAAGACCTCGCGGTCACCGATAATGACGGTGGAATTTCCGCTCACGGCTCCGCCATGCAAATTCTGGTGTTGGATCTCGTACACGCCATCGGCCAGCTTGGTCACCACGCCCGCGACGGTATCGGCGTATGAGGGAGCAGCCGCGATCAGCAAAGCAGCCAGCAACAGCAGGAGCCGCTGCGTTGCTCTTAAACCAAATGTGTGCGTCATTGATTCCTCCATTCACAACTTAGTTCTGCAAGGTTGTGGCCTCCGCGATCATGCTTTCGGCCCGAGAAAACTATCCGCGACGTTGTCCGAATACCCATTCGATCAGAGATGGTTCGGTGAAAGCCCACTCCCACACGTTGTGATCAACGCCGGCATATTCGGTGTAGAGCGGATGGCCCCCCGCTTTGCGTCTGGCAGCGATACGTTCCCGCGATATGGACACGGGGACGGTCTGATCGGAATCTCCGTGGAAGCACCACAGAGGAGTGTCCAGCGATTCGGCGCCGTTCTCGATGGACTCGCTTCCACAACAGGGCACGGCGGCAGCGAAAAAGTTGGGACGTCCCGCGATTATGTTCCACACCCCCGCACCGCCCATCGACTGGCCGGTGACGTAAATTCGACGGTCGTCGATGGAAAATTCGCGGCGCAGAGCATCGACCACTTCCAGCGCCACACGCGAGCCATCGCCTAATCCCGGCATGACCTGGGCTTTGCCATTGCTCTCCTGGGTTACGTCGTAGCGAGCCCATCCGCGATCGGTCTGTGGAGCGACTACGTAACACGGAAACTTCTTCTGGTTCTGCGGTAGCAGCCACACGCGGGTCCCGAAGACATTTCCGAACTGAAGCTGTTTCAGGTTGTCGTCGCCCAGTCCGCCGCTCCCACTCAAATACATCACCAAGGGAACTTTTTCGCTCGTTTCCGGGCGGAACAATCGATACGGCATAGTCCAGCCACTCTTGTAAGTGCGGGCTTCGTACTTTTGTTCCAGGCCTTCAGATTGTTTTTTAAATGCGTCGATCAACGCGACGCGCTCCGGTGAATTTGGGGACCCGGGTGCGAGCGAAGGAGTGGAATCGTTCTTGGCTGGCGCAGTGGAGCTATTTTGGCTGATCGGAAAGTGGAGGCTTGTTCGCGCGCCAAACCAAATTCCGGCTGAGGCCGAACTTAACAAACGAACAGCTTCTCGTCGAGTAATCATCTATATCGCTACCTCGTGGCCTGGTTACGATTTGACGCCGGAATTGAACGTGTAGACGATTAGACCAACGAATTGGTAGCAGGCCGCCGACAAAATATTCTCGCCAATAGTCCGCGGCGAACAAATGAGCCGGAGCTTCTCGAAAACGCGCAGTGAAATAGGCAATCAGTTCAAATCCGGACACTTCCGCCGACAACGCGCATGCGGCGATAGGCGGTTGGGTCACGGCGGGTGGCCGAACGTTCCGCATTACACCGGACTTTCAATCGCGCCGCGGATCGATTTTCCGGGTGCCGCATCCTTTGCGTTTTTCTTTTCCGCAAAGGGTGCGGGTTTAGACGCCGCGCTTCCCAACTCTTTCCTTCGGCCCCCGCTCAAACCGCAAATCATTTCCGATGTGCCGCCGTAAACTCCACTTTCCTTATGTACCGCCGATAAATTTAATTTGACGGACGGCGGGAATCACGATATGAGCCTAGTGCGTTTCTGCGCTCCCGTGCTTCCTGACACGGAACCCTACAGTGGGTTGATAGCAGCAGGCCACCGATTCGATTTCATTAACGCGCCTTGCGTATCAATAAATCTAAGGAGAAGGCTCATGCGTGTCCTATCTACTCTAGTAGTCGCTGCTGTCCTAGCGTTCGTCGCGCTCGCTGTTACCGGATCCGCAAGGACCGCTCCAGCGGCCGACGACGAATCAATCCGCCCCTTCCACTTCAGCTTCCCGGAAGCGGACCTCGTCGATCTGCGCCGGCGCATCGCCGCCACGCGCTGGCCTGAACGCGAGACAGTCGCCGATGACTCTCAGGGCGTGCAACTCGCGACGATGAAGGCCCTCGCGCGCTACTGGGGCACGGACTACGACTGGCGAAAAGTGGAAGCAAAGCTGAATTCCTACCCGCAGTTCGTCACCACCATCGATGGGCTGGACATTCACTTCATCCACGTCCGCTCGAAGCAACCGAACGCTTTGCCCATCATCATCACGCACGGCTGGCCCGGCTCGATTATCGAGCAGATGAAGGTTATCGACCCGCTCACCAATCCCACTGCCTACGGCGGCAAGGCGGAAGACGC
>JBEKSN010000226.1:0-5514 GCA_049517055.1 Candidatus Acidiferrales bacterium
TGAAGGACATGAAGAGCTCACGGATCGCATATTTCGACTGTTTTTCGGGCATCAGCGGCGACATGGTGCTGGGCGCGCTGGTGGACGCTGGAGCAGACCTGCGCGCGATTGAGGCGGAACTGCGCAAGCTCGGGTTGGAAGGCTGGACGGTTTCCGCGGAGAAGGTGAAGCGTGGTGCGATTTTTGCCACGCAGGTGAAGGTTGAGACGAGCGAGGAGCATCACCATCGCGGGCTATCGATTATCCTGGGAAGGATTGACAAGGCTGGACTTGCGCCAAGGGCGGCGGAACGAGCGCGCAGAATTTTCACGCGGCTTGCGGAAGCGGAAGCGAGAGTTCACAACGTGCCGATGGAAGAAGTGCATTTCCACGAAGTGGGCGCCGTGGATTCGATTGTGGACATCGTGGGCGCGGCGATTGGATTCGAGTTGTTCGGAATCGACGAATTTGCTTGTTCGGCGTTGGATGTGGGCGCGGGGCAGGTGAAGACGGCGCACGGTTTGCTTCCGGTACCAGCGCCGGCCACCGCGGAATTGTTGCGAGGCGCGCCGATGTACACGAGCGGGATCGCGCGCGAACTGGTGACGCCGACGGGCGCAGCCATTGCGACGACGTTTTCGACGCGTTATGCGCAGATTCCGGATATGACTTTGCGGGCAGTCGGATATGGAGCGGGAAGCGCCAATCTAACGGAGAAGGCCAACGTCCTGCGGATATTGATCGGGGAAAATGCGACGAGCGAAGCGGGAGAACATTGGGACGCGCCGGTGAGCGTGATCGAAACGAATCTCGACGATATGAGTCCGCAGATTTACGGCTACTTTGTGGAGCGTGCGCTGGCGGCGGGAGCGCTGGACGTGTTTTCGACGGCGGTGCAGATGAAGAAAAACCGGCCGGGGGTGCTGTTGACGATTTTGTGCGATGCGGCGCATACGGCGCGGCTGATTGATCTGGTGTTTCGCGAGACCACTACGATTGGAGTGCGGACTTACGATGTGCGGCGAAAAGTGTTGGACAGGGAACTGGTGCCGGTCGCGACTCCGTTTGGCGAAGTGCGCATGAAGATTTCGCGGATGAATGGTTCGGTGCTGAATGCTACGCCGGAGTACGAAGATTGCCAGCGGCTCGCGACGGAGAAGGGCATTCCGCTGAAGCAGGTGATCGCGGCGGCGTCGTTCGAGTTCCAGAAGCAGAATCCTGCGCAGAAGTAATTTGCGCAGCCGGACTTGCATTTGGACATTGGCTTCAGGGGCTAAAGCCCCAGTGGTAGGCGCTCTTTACGGCGGGGCTGAAGCCCCGCCCTTCCGGTTACGGCACTGTTTCTCGCGGCGTGCAGCCCGTTGTGACGCCCAGCCGTCGTAAGATGATCGAGCTTAGAAAGAAATAGGTAAAGAAGACTGAATGTCGAAGCCTAAGTTTTACATCACCACACCGATTTATTACGCGAATTCGCGGCCGCACGTCGGGTCGGCGTATACAACGATTGTGTGCGACGTGATCGCGCGCTACAAGCGGATGTGCGGGTACGACGTGGCGTACCTGACGGGGACGGACGAGCATGGCGTGAACATCGAGCGGGCGGCGGAAAAGGCGGGAGTGACGCCGCAGCAGCTTGTGGATAAGAACGAGAAGATTTTTCGAGAGTTATGGAAGCTGCTTGGAATCACGACCACTGGTTTTATCCGCACGACTGAGCCGCGTCATGCGCTTGCGGTACAGAATCTGGTGCGGCGGACGATGAGGGTTTCGCCTGACGCGATTTACAAAAGAAAATATGAAGGGCGGTACTGCATCTACGACAACCTCTACGTGAGCGATACGCCGGAACCGGCGGATTGCCAGATTTGCGGGCGTCCGGGAGAGCTGGTCTCCGAGGAGAATTATTTTTTCCGGCTTTCGAGCTACCAGCAGAAGTTGCTCGACCTCTATAAGAATAATCCGCAGTTTTTGTATCCGGATTTTCGATTCAACGAGGTGAAGAGTTTCGTTGAGAGCGGGCTGAAAGATATTTCGATCAGCCGAAAATCCGTCAAGTGGGGAATTCCGTGGCCGGATGATCCGGAACATGTCTTTTATGTTTGGTACGACGCGCTGACGAGCTATATGAGCGGGATCGGATTTGTAGATGGCGAGAATGACGGCCCGGAATTCAAGAAATATTGGCCGGCTGATATTCATGCGATGGGTAAGGAGATTATCCGATTCCACGCGGTTTACTGGCCGGCGTTTCTGATGGCCGCGGAGATTGAACTGCCGAAGCAGATCGTCGCGCATGGATGGCTGCTGTTCGAGCAGGAAAAGATGAGCAAGTCGAAGGGGAACGTGGCGTATCCCGAGCCGATTGTGAAGGTGCTGGGGAACGATGCGCTGCGGTACTACTTGCTGCGGGAGACGGTTTTCGGCCAGGACGGCAATTTTTCGCGCGAGGCGCTGATTACGCGGTACAACGCGGACTTGGCGAATGGGCTGGGGAATCTGGCGAGTCGCACGCTAACGATGATTGCGAATTATTGCGGTGGTATCGTCCCGGCCCAGGTCCCGGCTCCTGAACGCCTGAATGAAATAGGTTCGACGGTTTTGCACCACAAAATTCGTGATTTGTATGACGGGTTTAATTTCTCGGACGCGCTCATCTCTATTTGGAGTCTCATCGAGCTAGTCGACAAGTATTTGGTAGTGGAGAAACCCTGGGCGCTGGCCCAGGATCCCAGCCAAAAGGACAGACTCGAGTCAGTGTTGTATGCTGCCACAGAATCGCTTCGGATTAGTTCCGTCCTTGCACACCCGGTCGTACCTGACGCGACCCAGAAAATTTGGGAACAGCTTGGTCAGAGTGGAAGGCTCGCGGATGTGCGAATCGATGAGGTCAAGTGGGGCGGTTTGAAAGCTGGAACGAAGATCGGGAAGCCTGAAGGGGTTTTTCCGCGAATTGACAAAAAAGAAGCATTGGAGAGGATTGAAAACATGGAAAACGAAATACGAAATCCCGCCACGGCGGGCAAGCCGGGCAGCACGCAGCCAGACACATCGACGACTACGACCAAAAAAACAGCGGAAGGAGCCAGCACTGGAACTTCAGCGGCGGGAACGGCCGCAATACCTGCGGGAGCGCCGGGAGCTGGAGGCCCTGCGGGTACGCTGGGCACAAGTGCAGCGGGGACTGCGGCAACACCAGCGATTGCGGCTCCAGCGAAAATCGGGATTGAGGATTTCGCGAAGGTCGAGCTGCGCGTGGGCGTGGTGAAGTCGGCGGAGAAAATCGCCGGGGCGGACAAGCTGCTCAAGGTGATGGTAGACATCGGCGACGAAGTGCGGCAAGTGCTGGCGGGGATTGCGCCGTCGTACGCGCCGGAGGAGTTGGTGGGGCGCAAAGTTGTCGTGGTGACGAACCTTGCGCCGCGAAAGATGCGCGGTGTGGAGTCGAATGGGATGTTGCTGGCGGCGTCGGCGGGGCCGGACGGGAAGGCGGTGTTGTGTACGTTTGCGGAAGACATTCCTGCGGGCGCGAAAGTAAAGTAGCGGCTCGCCGGTAGGAGTAGCGCTCGGTCATTCAGAATTCGAACACTTGCTGCTGGTGAACCTGCGCAAAGGTAGGCGCTTCGCGCCGTCTTGTTTTTGTCGCGGCTGAAAGCCGCGACCCACAAACCACATGCCGCGCGTGGCACCGGTTTTCCTTTTGTTGGGTTCAGAAAGAGCGGGGTGGACGGCGCAAGGACGCTTGCGAATTTCAAGCCGATCAAATGCGCGGGTTCTAAAAGAGAAGTTGTCCGCCTGAAGGCCGCCGCTACAAAGTCTTGAACTCTGCGAGGCACGAGCATCGACAGTGGAAATAATTGACTCACATGCGCATTTGGAGTTTCCGCAGTTCGATGAAGATCGGGCGGCGATGTTGGAGCGGGCGCGCGCGGCCGGTATAAAGACATTGCTCGCGATTGGAAGCGGGACTGGGCCTGACCGGCTGAACGCGGCGATTCCGTTTGCGGAAGAGTACGACTGGATTTACGCAACGATTGGGATTCATCCGCATGAGGCGCAGCTTGCCACCGAAGACCATTTCGCGCGGCTGGATGAACTGGCAAAGCATCCGCGCGTGATCGCGTGGGGCGAGATGGGGCTCGATTATTATTACGATCATTCGCCGCGAGATGTGCAGCAGCGGGTTTTTCGGCGGCAGCTTGGGCAGGCGCGCGAGGCGAAGCTGCCCATTGTGATTCATTGCCGCGATGCTTGGGACGATTGCCTTGCGATGATGGAGCAGGACTGGAAGCCGACGGGGCTAGGCGGAATTCTCCACTGCTTTACCGGGACGCTGGCGGAAGCGCAGCGCGGGCTCGATATGGGATTCATGATTTCGTTCGCGGGGAATGTGACCTACCCGAAGATGCAGCATCTGCGGGACGTGGCGAAAGAATTGCCGATGGAGCGTTTGCTGACGGAAACGGATTCGCCTTTTCTTCCGCCGCAGGGAAAGCGCGGAAAACGAAACGAGCCGGCGAATGTCGTGGAGGTAGCGCAAGCGTTGGCTAATGTGAGAAACTCAACCAGCGAAGAAATTGCGGCCACGACGGCTGCGAATTTTAGGCGATTTTTCAGGCTCGACGCCCCGGCCTCTCCGGCGCAGCCAAGGTAAAAACGAGCGATGGCATTTGCCGTTCAAATGGCCAAAGGAATCTTCGATCTGGTGCGCGAAGACCTGGCGCTCGTTGAGCAGGAGATTGCAGCGCAGAATGGCGCGGCAATCGAGCCGGTGTGCGAAATTTCAAGTTATTTGCGGGAAGGCGGCGGGAAGCGGCTGCGCCCGGCGTTGCTTTTGTTGGCTGCCGGAGCTTCGGGATATCGCGGCGAGAGCGCGATCCGGTTGGGCGCGGTGGTCGAGATGATTCACAGCGCTACGTTGATTCACGATGACGTGATCGATGGAGCGAATACGCGGCGCGGGCGTCCTAGCGCGAATGCGCGCTGGGGAAATCACATGAGCGTGCTGGCGGGCGACTGGTTGTACATGCAGTCGTTTGAAATGGCGCTGCGCGAACGAAATTTTGCGATCCTCGATATCCTGATTGATCTCACACAAAATATGGTGGAAGGCGAGCTGCTGCAGCTTACGCGGCTGGGGCGAATCGATCTGAACGAAGTGGAGGCTACCGAGCTGGCCTATCGCAAGACGGCGTGTCTCTTCAGCGGGTGTTCGCGGCTGGGAGCGGTTTTGGGCAAGCAGCCGAAAGCGGTGGAAGAAGCGCTGGCGGAGTACGGGCGCAACGCGGGACTGGCATTCCAGTTGGTGGACGATTTGCTGGACTTCACGGCGTCGCCGGAAAAACTTGGGAAGCCGGTGCTGAGCGATTTGAAAGAAGGGAAAGTCACGCTGCCGCTGATTTTTGCGCTGGAAGCTGCGGCTCCGGCAGCGGTGGAAGGCGATGGCGATGGCGCGGGCCATGCGCATTCGAATGCGAATGGAGACGGGAGGCGTCTGGTCGCAAAAGTTTTGGAGGAGCGGGATTTTCAGAGCGTGCG
>JBEKSN010000227.1:0-5460 GCA_049517055.1 Candidatus Acidiferrales bacterium
CCCTTGTTGTCGCTGTCGCCGCTCGTGGCGTCCACAACGATTTCACCGCCCGCTTTTCCCGTAGCAGTATCGAAACTGATGTGCCCGCTCTTCAGCTTGAATGTTCCGTGAACGGTGTGGAGCGTGGAATCGAGCGTGAATTCGATTGTGGTCTGCGCGGGATCCAGCTTGACTGTTGATTCCTGCGCGGACGCGCTTGAACTCAAAAGAACAAAAACCGCAAATGTCAGCGCCGCATACAAAACGCAGCTTGTACCTGCCGCTACTAACTGCGAAAGACGAGTTCGCATGAAATTTCTCGGGGCTTCAACAGCAGGTACAACAGGGACAGTGGCCACTTTTTCGGCCGGGGTCAAGCTCGCAGAACCTGCCAGCCAAGGCCTAGCACTTCCGTCGCCTTCAGGCTTTCTTGCGCAGCTTCGGCCATATGCGCGGACATGACTCTCGAAAATAGCGCGGGGTTGCCGGCGAAGAGCCGCAGCACCTTCCGCCTTAGCCATGCGCTGCGGTCCATCAGCAGCAGCAACCGCGTCATTCGCCAAGGCGCTCGAGAAATTTCACCATGCGCAGTTTCGTAATAATCGAGATCCTCACGCGCAAAAGCTTCCGCTAAAAGTATCGCGTGCTGGAATGCGAGACTCAGCCCCTGCCCCGTAATTCCGTCCACGGTAAAAGAGGCATCGCCAACGAGCGCCACATGTCCGCTCACCACGCTCCGAGCACGCCCCAGCGAGGTCACACCACCCAACTCAGCCGTCAGGGGGCGCGAACTCTTCAGACGCTCCGCTACCTCCGGAAAATGAGCTAACGCTCGTTCGATTCGCAACTGTGGATCGTGGGAAAGGAGCGCGATGCAGATTTCATCGCTGCCTGTTGGCGTCAGAAATATCTGGCAGCCCGGTCCCCAATGTACTTCAACCAGATCCGTCCACGGAACGACCGCGTAGTGGCGGGAAAATCCAAAACGCGCAGTCCTCGGAGGCCGCGAACTGAGTTTCGCCCATTTCCCCACGGTGGAATTCTGTCCATCAGCTCCCACCAGCCATCTGCATGGGAAATAAATGCCACCAGCCTGCGCGCCTCGCGCATCGAATCCTGTTACCCGGGTACTCCAGTGGAAAGCCACACCCACTTGGCACGCGCGTTCCACCAAAATTCGGTGAAGCTCAGCGCGGCGGACTCCATATCCCGTCCCCTTGGTGATTCTCGCGCTGGCAGAAAATTCTTCATCTGAAAAGCGGATACCGCGGAATGGAAATCCTTCCCGGGAATTTAAATGAATTCCCAGGCTCTGTAGGCTTGTAACAGCAGTGGGCAGTAATCCTTCCCCACAGGATTTTTGAATCGGAGGTTTTCTGTAGTCTAGAACCGATACGCGCAGTCCCTTCAGGCTCGCCGCAATCGCAGTCGCGATCCCGGCAGGTCCCGCTCCAATAACCAGGACATCCGCATGCTTGGCCACCCTGGGCCGCCTTTTACCATCTCAGAAGAACCAGCTCCGAACAGAAACCCGGCCCCATCGCCGCTAGAATACTTAGCGATCCAGGCTCCGGCCGCCGGTTCATATAGACATCTTCCAGCACGAGCAGCACCGAGGTGGACGAAATGTTGCCAACCTTGCGCAAACACTCCCACGAAGCAGCCAGATCTTTTTCTGTCAAGCCCAGCGCCGTTGCCGTTGCTTCCAGCACTTTTGGACCGCCCGTGTGCATTACCCAGGTCTTGATGTCGCTTCGCTTGTGGCCTTGCTCTGCCAGAAACGCGTCCACATCTTTTCCCAGGTGCTTCACCACCGTATCCGGCACTTCCGGAGATAGTACGATGCGGAAGCCTTTTTCAGAGATGTCCCACCCCATCACGCGTTCGGTGTGCGGGTAGAAAATGGATTTCGTTGCAAGAATCTCGGGGCCGTCGGACTTCCTGTTCGACCCCACGACGATTGTCGCCGCCGCGCCGTCACCGAACAGCAACGCAGAAATCAAGTGCGCCATGGACAGGTCGTCACGTTGCAGCGTCAGCGAGCACAGCTCGATGGATAACAACGCAGCCGCTTGATCCGGATAGCCGTGCACGTAGTCCGCCGCGCGAGCGATGCCCGCTGCTCCCGCCACGCAACCCAAACCAAATATCGGTACGCGCTTGATGTTCGTGGAGAGGCCGATACGATTCACCAGCCGCGCATCAATGGAAGGGGCGGCGATTCCGGTGACGGACGTGACATAAATCGCGCTAAGATCCTTCGGCTTCATGCCCGCGCCGTGTAGCGCCTTGCAAAGAGCCTTCTCCCCCAGCGCGAGCGCATGCTCGATCCACTCGTTGTTGGCTTGACCCCAGGTCGTCAGGCTCTCATAGAAATCGATCGTACGACAGAGATACCGGCCTTCAACTTTCATGCTCTCATCCAGACGGTCGAGGATGTCCGGATTGGGCAACCGGTGCCGCCAATCATTTTTGAGAGCTTCGGTCAACACCTGCTGGTCGTAGTAATGTTCTGGAAACGCACTCGCAACGCTGGCAATCCTCATCTAGTCTCCCCTCGGTTTTTGGCGTGATTGCGCATAATACCCCGACTCGGAGCAATCTCCCACGTCGATTTGCATCTTTCGTTGCTTCTTATTAAAGCAATGAACACATGCCGGGCGTGTTCGTTCCGCCTGCCTGCAAAAGATCAGCTATGGATAGGCTTGATGCAGACTTTGATAAATAAACGCCGCGCAATCACTGATCCACTTTACCAGATTACGGGCTAAGTTCTAAGCGGATGAAAGGTTTTTGGCAGGAGAAGCGCCGAGTTACCGTCTGGCCCTAATTTGACCCAAAACTCTTGGTATACCTCACCGCAGAAATGTTTCTCCTATGTCGGGGTCGGGAGGGCAAAAAAGAACCCCAGGCCTGGGGGCGCAGGCCTGGGGCGGGGGGTTGAGGCATTGGGCCGGGCAAACTTTATCGAGCTAAGAGCGGCTAGTAATTCCAACGCCGCAAAAACAAGGTCGCTCGGAATACCATTTGAACTCCTACTACCAAAATCGTGTCGCGCAAGGCCGCCAATCGGGCGCTCATATGCATATCCTCTGAAGATCCACTGAAAGGCTGCGCAATTGCCATGGCCTCGCTTTTAGCGGCCAAATTATCGTTTGCCAGTGCGCTCATACCGTCCCCTTAGTTGACTACGTAAACCGGGTTATCGTGTTCCACCGCGACGACCATTGATTTGAAAATGTCTATGTCCCAGCTGTCAGCGATCCGCAGGCGCAAAATTTCGTTTGTTTCGGACATCAGCCGCCCGCGCAAGGGCACTCGCATGTTCCCCGCTAAGACCCGAAGAATCACCGGCTGGCCCATCCAGACTGCATAGCCACCTTCCATGAAGTCCCCCTTCAGGTGCTTGCCTCGTACACCTGCATCTTCGGACAGGAGGGCGGAGTGGCCAATGGTACAGGCGGCTATTGCTGGTAGTAGGAAAGTACTACCGCATCCGGACTCGCGCGTGAACGCGTTTCTGCTATTGTATTTAGGACCACTTGTGGCCGGCTTGGACTCTCGAAATCTTCGAAAATAGGTAGATGATCGAATTTCTAAAAGAAATGTTGGCGCGTCTTTACGACATTCGCGGCCTGCTGACCTGGGGCGGTACGCTGATGGTTTGCGTCATCATCTTCATCGAAACCGGAATGTTCGTTGGCTTCTTCCTGCCGGGCGATTCCCTGCTGGTTACCGCCGGCGTCTTCGCCGGAGCTGGAAAATTGCAATTGGCGTGGCTACTTTCGTTGGTGACCCTGTGTGCGATTGCCGGCGATCAACTGGGCTACCTGATTGGCCGAAAGGCCGGCCCGGCCTTGTTCCGCCGCGAGGATTCGAGATTTTTCAAGAAACACCATCTGGCGCGCGCGCACGAATTTTATGAGCGCTACGGCGCCAAGACAATTATCATCGCGAGATTCGTCCCCATCATTCGAACCTTTTGCCCCCCGGTAGCCGGCGCGGCTGGGATGAAGTATTCACGCTATCTCCTCTACGACATTGTTGGAGGATTTTGCTGGGTCTGGGGGATGATCCTGTTGGGCTACACTATCGGTAAGACGGATCCGCGGATCGACAAGCACATCCATTACGTCATCGCCGCGGTGATCGTCGTCTCGTTGCTTCCCGCTGCCTATCACTCCTGGAAGGCGCGCGGACACAAAACGGCCCTTCCGCTCCATCCAGCCGAATCCGAAAAAGATTAGAACCAGAATAACGCGAAGGAAAGCTACTTGAGGAAAAGCCCCTCGCGCACCTGATCGCGGCCCACGAAGGTCTTCGACGAGCGGAACTTCCCGAAAATATCCAAAATCTCGCGGTTTTGAAAAACGCGAGCGTGCACCGATAGCGTGGATGCCGGCAGTAGCTCAAACGTTTGCGTATCGGCAATCCTGTAACGGCAGAACCTCTCGGGCGTGCGGCTGTGAAACAGCGACAGCACGGCGCCCCCCGGCCGCAGCATCGAGTACACCCTGTCCATCACTCGCGGCAAAAGCTGCGCGTCCAGATAATCGAAAATATCCCACGCCAGCACTCCATGAAAATGTTCTGCCGGATACAGTAAAGCGTTATCGAGAAATTTATCGGCGAACATGGAAGGTGAAACTCTCGCAGCTTCATTTCCCACCGGGGCTTTGCGGAAATCTTCTTCTTCCGAGACCAGAAATTCCTTCCACGCCCGCAGCAGGTCTTCGGTGGAAACGCGAAACCCTCTCTCAATAAAAAAGGTCACTGTCGCCTGCCACACCGGCCCGAGATCTAGGATTCTCCCCTGCTGCGAATCACCGATCAGCCACAGAAATTCCTTCAGTCCATTCGACACCCGTGCATTCGCCGAAGGCGCTGCCACCGCCGCCGGACCCGGTTTATCGCGTGCGCCGGACGCCGGCGTCGCATTCATCCGAGTTTTAGCCACCCAGCTCATCGCTGTTCTATTCGTCCTTGCTGCTCGCGGACATAACCTTCGCTTTGCTGGAGTCCGTGGCGCTCTCAGCGCTCGAACTGCCTTGCGAAGCGCCGGCCCGTACCATTTCCACTTTCCCTCGCAAACGCGCTCCATCTTCAATCGCAAATCGCGGTGTCAACACGCTTCCCTGCACTTTGCTGTGCGCTCCCAGTTGAACCCGCTCCCCCGCCTTCAAGTTCCCTTGCACCGAGCCTTCAATGATGATCTCGCGTGCTTCGATGTCCGCCTGTACCCGCCCGTTGGGTCCCACGGTCACGCGAGCATTCGCCAGGCGTATCTTCCCCTGCGTTTCGCCGTCAATGTACAAATCAGAGTTCCCCGAAATTTCGCCGTTGATCTTCAGACCTGCCCCAATCGTCGTCAGACTATTGGCAGCATCGGCCTTCGGATTGGTGTAGGCGGTCGGCGTCGGTGCCGCAGCGGGCGCGCTAGGCGGTCGTGTCTGCAGCGGGGTCACTTCTGGTTCTGGTATT
>JBEKSN010000228.1:0-5349 GCA_049517055.1 Candidatus Acidiferrales bacterium
GGGCAAATGTCCGCGAAGCGCGCCCTCGAAGTTTCCTGCGCCGGCAGCCACAACATTCTGCTGATCGGCCCTCCCGGCGCGGGCAAAACCATGCTGGCCAAGCGCATTCCCACGATTATGCCGCCGATGTCGCTGGAGGAAGCCATCGAGACGACGCGGATTCACAGCGTCGCGGGAGTCCTCGAAGCGTCGCGCGGTTTGGTTGGCACGCGGCCTTTCCGCTCCCCGCACCATACCATCAGTGACGCGGGGCTGATCGGCGGCGGCGCGGTGCCTCGCCCCGGAGAAGTATCGCTCGGTCACAACGGCATCGTTTTTCTAGACGAGTTGCCCGAGTTCCAGCGCAACGTCCTGGAAGTGATGCGCCAGCCTCTCGAAGAAGGCAGCGTGACCATCGCTCGTGCCGCGCTTTCCGTCACGTTTCCATCGCGCTTTATGCTCGCTGCGGCGATGAATCCTTGTCCCTGCGGATTCTTCGGCGATTCCACGCGCGAATGCCACTGCTCGCCCGCGCAGATTCAGCGCTACGTCTCGAAAATCTCCGGCCCGCTGCTCGACCGCATCGACATCCACATCGAAGTCCCCGCGGTGAAATACAAGGAACTGCGCGGCAACGGCGAAATCGAAAGCTCCGCGTGTGTCAGTGGACGCGTCCTGCGGGCGCGCCAGATCCAGCTTGAACGCTATCGCGGCGAGAAGAAGTTGTATGCCAACGCGCAGATGCCTCCAAGGCTCATCCGCAAACATTGCGCAATTTCGGGCGAAGGCGAGAAACTGCTCGAGACTGCCATTCAGCGCCTGGGACTGTCCGCGCGCGCCCACGATCGCATCCTAAAGGTTTCCCGCACCATCGCGGACCTGGAAGGCGCGCCCGGCATCCAGCCCAAGCATCTCAGCGAGGCCATCCAGTACCGCACCCTAGACCGCACCTACTGGGCCTGACAGTGGCGGCTCCGGAAGCTAGACAGCATAGCGGTCTCCGGGAGTATGATTTTTCTGCACATGTTTTTTTGCTTACGCAGAACTGGGTACGTGTGAGAGAACTCTCGTGAAGATGATCGCCGTCGTTCTCATCATAGTTCTCTTCGGCTTGCAGAATACTCACTCTGGCGCCGAAACGAAGACCGTGCCATCGTATCGAGCGGAGTCGTCGGCCTACGCAGTACGCGGGAAAGATGCATGGACCTACGTCACCGAGAATCGCTCGTTTCGATTCGCGGAAGTACTGGGAGACACAGGGAATTACGAAGCGGAGCTGCTGTTGGAAGAAGCCTATCACAATGAACGGACAGACGGCATCGAGGGCGTGCGTGGAAATACCACAGTGAAGGCTTGGACGTTGGAGCACGGCAGCCAACGAAAACTACGATGGACATTCCACGAAGCTGGCAACGAGGGCGAGCTTGAGGACCGTTTCTTCCGCGTGACAGCGTGGGGATGCTGCGATATACCCACTGTCTATTCTTATTACAATGTCTTGACGGGAAAAAAGGTCTACTTTTCCAATTCCGAGTTGCTGAAAGTGTGGGGCGACGGAGAGGGTCCACCGGCATGGCGATACATAGCATTAGGATACGCAGACCGGAACAAATTCGACGAACCTCCTGAGTTACAGTACGGAACCGACAAGAACGTGGCTCAGCGTTTCTTGCTCGTCTCCTCCCGCGAGTATTACGACGCTCCTCAAATGTATGTAACCATCAACGAGCATCTCGAAAAGTCTCTCGATTTAAGAGGTTCGGCGAGGAGCTTTGTAATCGTTCTGAAATACCAAGACGGGGTCGAACTTCGCATCCCCGTCGAAAATGATGCCATTCGCCCAGAGAAGGCGGAGTTTCCTAAAGGCTACTCATTGCGGTTGCAAAGTTAGGTCGATGGTAACAAGGTCGCAGGCCCATTTTGGCTAACCGGACTTCATTGACTTGTACTCCGCCGCTGTGATAACCATTTACCGTCTTTTTGACAAGGACTCGCCTCGAATCGCGGATGTCGGCCAAAACTCAACGGATCGAGGTCACGCTGGAGACGCTGCTGGAAAGCGTGGACCTCGCAGAAAGTATCTCTATGCGCATCGCTGAGGCCGCCGGCTTCAGTGAAGAGGAACTCCATAAGATCGGCATGGCCGTCCGCGAAGGCGTGATCAACGCATACAATTACGGCAATCAGCAGGACCGCCGAAAAAAAATCCTGATGACCGTCGAGCTGGATACCGAAAACATGATCGTGCGCGTCCGCGATCAGGGCAAGGGATTCGAATTGCACGAAATCCCTGACCCGCTCGAGGAGGAAAATCTTCTGCGCACTTCAGGCCGCGGCCTTTTCCTCATGCGCGCCTTTATGGATAAATTCGACGTACATACCGCCCCGGGTGGCGGTGCCGAACTCGTAATGATTAAAAAACTTCCCGATAAAGATTCCGGCAACGGCACCCGCCAACCGGAGTAGAATCAAGCTAGAGGCTATTCCGTGGCAATCCAAGCGACATGCAGACAAATAGGGGATGTTTCAATCCTTGATTTCAGCGGCAAGATTACCCTGGGCGAAGGCAGCGCTCTGCTGCGAAAAACGGTCCGGGGCCTGATCGACGGCGGCCAGAAGAAGATCATCATCAGCCTGTACGATGTGGACTACATCGATAGCTCCGGGATCGGCGAGCTGGTCAGCGCTTACACCACGGTGAAAAATGCGAGCGGCGAACTGAAGCTGCTTCATCTTACCAAGCGCGTGCACGACATTTTGCAAATCACGCGTCTTTTCACCGTCTTCGATGTGCAGTCGGACGAAGACACCGCGATTCACGCTTTCCGCTAGATTATTCCTGGGAACCTATCGACCCGAGTGTTTGGGAGCATGCCCACACGTCCGCTCAGCAGGCGCTAACGCCGCGCTAGCCGGGAGGATCTTTTTGGCGCGTGTTTTTCACTCCTGTCACAATTCCCATCCCGACAAGAACAATGGCGCCTACCACGATCCAGCGTGCCGGTAGGTGCATTAAGTAAGCCGCATAGGCCAGGCCCGCAATTACGATTGCGTAACCCGCCGCGTAGAGTCCGAATGACATGGCGTGTCCTTTTTCGAACGGATTATCTGAGTCCATCCGCTTCCGTCCGCGACGAAAGCTCTAGGACGTTTTGCCCTTGCAGCCGGGATGATTGCACAGACAATCAATGTCCGGAGTCTTTTCCATCGCCTCGCATGCCTCGCTGCAATACTTGCCTTTCGTCACGATGCACGAACAAATCGGGTGCCCGCACTTCTGCCCGCTCGCTGTCATATTCTTTCTCCTTGGTTTGAATTCAGTTTGCCAGCGTACCTATCCTAGCCGCGGCGAAGAAGCCGCGCTGTGCAATTAAGAACACATCTCCATTTGACTGCCGGCGTGGGGGTGCTGGCGCTTTCGCCCGGCGTACGCCTTTGTGATACCATCACCTGTAAGCTTTTTCTTCAGGGAGAAGCAATTGGCGCAGCATATTTCCCGCAAGGAATTGAAAAAGGACGAAGTGCGCGAGACCCTCGTGCACGGCGCGGATATCGTCTTTTCGCATCAGCAACTCACGCTCTACATCGTCATCCTGGCGATTGTGGTTGCCCTGGGTGTGTTTGGCTGGAGAACTTACGCCGAGCGCCAGACCGTGAAGGCTGCCGCCGGCTATGGCGACGCCATGAGAGTATTCCAGGCGCGCATTCGCACGCCTCTCGAGCCCCAGGTGCCGGGAGAAATTACCTACGTGGACGAAAAGAACAAGTACACCGACGCTGCTCAAAAATTCGAAGACGTTGCCAACAAATATCCCCGCACGCATCCCGGCCAGCTTGCCAAATATTACGCCGCGTTAAGCGAAGAGCACCTGGGCAAGAACGAAGAAGCGAAAAAGTTGCTTCAAGCTGTTGCTGACGGAAGCGAGGAAGACTTCGCCGCCTTGGCGCGCTTCGAACTCGCTCAATTGTATGACCGTACCGGGCAAGGGGACCAAGCCGTCAAGCTCTATCAGCAGTTGATTGCCAAGCCCGGCCTCCTGGTTCCCAAGGCGGTCGTGATGCTTGCTCTTGCCGAACACTACGGTGCAAATAACCCTGCCGAAGCTGGAAAGATCTACGCGCAGATTAAATCCGAGTACCCCGACACTCCTATCGCCGAACAAGCCGACCAGGACCTTGCTCTCCTGCCCGGCAAAATCTGAGCGCGCGGAATGACGTCGGCGCCGCTGGCATCCTATGCGATGGATGTGCAGCGTTCTCGAGGTCGCCGCTTCCCTGAGCCCCCGCACCCCTATCGCGACGCTTACGCGCGCGACCGCGACCGCGTAATTCACTCTCGCGCCTTTCGCCGTCTGGAAGCCAAGACCCAGGTTTTCACCACGCGTTACTCCGACCATTTTCGCAACCGGCTGACCCACACCATCGAAGTTGCGCAAATTGCGCGCACTGTTTCCGACGCCCTGCATCTCAACACCGGCCTTACCGAAGCGCTCGCTCTGGTGCACGATATCGGACACCCGCCCTTTGGCCACGCTGGCGAAAAACAACTCGATTTCAGAATGCGCGAGCAAGGCGATCGCTTTGACCACAATCTCCATGCGCTTCGCATCGTCGAACAATTCGAGCAGCGCTATCTCGATTTCCCCGGGCTCAATCTCACCTTCGAAGTGCGCGAAGGCATCGTCAAACATTCGGGAAGTTATTCCGCTGTGGAATTTCCCGCGCTCGCCGAATATCTCTTGGACCGGCAGCCCCTTTTGGAGGCGCAGCTCATCGATCTCGTTGACGAAATCGCTTACAACACCGCCGACCTCGACGACGCCTTCGAGGCCCGCCTTCTGGATCTCGATCTGCTGCGCGCCGAAGTGCCCATCTTCAATGAAGCCTATGAGGAAATTGACAGGCTCTATCCCCAGGGCCGCCGCAAATTGAAATTCAACGAAGCCCTCAAGCAGATTCTCAATCGCCTTGCCACCGACCTGATCGACAACACCTTCCATCGGGTGCTGGAAAGTGGCGTGGAGAACGCCGAAGATGTGCGCCGTCTCCCGCAGCCCCTCGCCGCATTTTCGCCCGAGACAGCCCGCCAGAACGCGGAATTGAAGCGATTTCTTCACGCCCGCCTCTATTCGAACCCCGCAATCGCAGAGGATCGCGATCGCTCGGTGGCCTCGCTGGATGCTCTTTTTCTCTTCTTCCTGGACCACCCGGACCGCATGCCAAAGCACTATGCTGACTTAGCCTTAAACGAGCCGCGCCATCGAGTCGTATGCGACTACATCGCAGGCATGACCGACCATTTCCTGTTGCGCCAATGCAACCAGCTGCTGGGCGCTCCCGCCGGGCACCCGGATTGATCTGCACCGCGGG
>JBEKSN010000229.1:0-5342 GCA_049517055.1 Candidatus Acidiferrales bacterium
GCCGAGCAGGACGCAAGAATCCGGGCGTTTCGTCAGAAGGTTGCTACCTTGAAAAAGACCTCCAAATCTTCAAGGCGTTCTCGCGCTTCTGTGGGTCGTCGCCGAGCCCGAGCAGTTTAATCGCGTCTAAAAATTCTCGCTCGGTCCTTGCCTGCAACGCAGCTCGAAAAGTTCTAAGTAGTTCCTGACGTTTTCGCTCTTCTTCCGGATCAACTCGGCGTTTGCCGCGGCTCTTTTCCTCGCGCATTACGTCGCGCAGGTCTTTATCTTCAGCGTCAGTTGTCACGGTGGTGAACTTTATCCGTAATTCTGCGCGTGTGGAAGGGAAATGATTTTGTTTCAAGTGTAGCCTCCGAGCTGCTGCGGCTCCCCAGCGTTGTTTTTTGTCCGCCTACTAAAGAACTCGAACGCTCGAATTTTTCGCAGGGCGGGTCCAGCAGCGCCGATTCAAGTTCCTCCCTCTCCCAAAACGAAAAGCTCACAGCATGCAATCCCTTCCCAAACCTCGCCGCTTCGTGCTAGCGTAATTCTGGAGCTATGACGATGGAGCACGGACGACGGACAGGCTGGACCGGTAGGCCAAGGCCCCAGCACATCTCTGTGCACGGCTCCTCTCGGACCTGGCAAGTTACCGCTCTCAGCGTGTTGCCAGCCTCATCGCCAGCCCTGCGTATACACACCGGCCCGAAAATCTCAGCATCGGGGCCGACCAAAACTGCGGAATTAAATCGCCAAACTCGTGTATTTAGAAACGCTGTAACTCACACAAAACAAAGAACGGGGACTTGCTCAAATCGCCAAAAAAGTCAAATCTGGAAGTCTGAAAATTTGGGAACAATCTGGACAAAGGCGAGCGCTTCTCGGAAACGGTTTCCCCGATTTCTACCCGGCCTGCCCGCCGTCTTCTTGGAGGGCTTGCCCAGAGCGATTTCTGCGAAGGGTTCGGTCTGCCTCAACACATTTCTACCCCGTTCTGCCCAATATGTAGAAATCGCCGTAACCCACTCAAAGCAAACGACCGCGACATTTCTACCCGGTTCTAGATTTGCATCTTTGGCTCACACCAATTCATCGAATATTGACACGAAATTATCGGAGGGATGCGCATGGCTACGGCTGTAATGCCGAAGGTTTTTAAGAATTACATTAATGGAGAGTGGGTGGAGGCGCGGAGCGGGAAGGCGATCGAGAATCGCAACCCGGCGGACACCAACGAGCTGGTGGGGATGTTCCCGGCGTCGTCCGCGGAAGACGCGGACGCTGCGATTGACGCGGCGGCGAATGCGTTTGAAAAATGGCGGCTGACGCCTGCTCCGAAGCGCGGCGAAATTCTCTATCGCGCGGCGGAAATTCTGACCGAGCGCAAGGAAGACTTCGCGCAGGACATGACGCGCGAAATGGGCAAAGTGCTGGCGGAAACGCGCGGCGACGTGCAGGAAGCCATCGACATGACCTACTTGATGGCGGGGGAAGGGCGGCGGCAGTTTGGGCAGACCACTCCTTCGGAGCTGCCGAACAAATTTGCGATGTCGGTGCGCACGCCGGTGGGCGTGAACGGGTTTATTACGCCGTGGAATTTTCCCATGGCCATTCCGTCGTGGAAAATTATGCCTGCGCTGATTTGCGGCAACACGGTGGTGATTAAGCCGGCGGAAGACACTCCGCTTTCGACGTACAACTTGATTCACGTGATGGCGGAAGCGGGGCTGCCGCCGGGCGTGTTGAACATCGTGTCGGGCAAGGGAACGGTGGTGGGCAAAGCGATTCTGGAAAGCAAAGGGACGCAACTGATCAGCTTTACCGGGTCAACGGAAGTGGGGCGCATCATCAGCGAGGCTTGCGCGCCGACTTTTAAGAAGTGCCATCTGGAAATGGGCGGGAAGAACATTATCATCGTGATGGACGACGCGAATCTGGACCTGGCGGTGGACGGCGCGATTTGGGGCGGGTTTGGAACCAGCGGGCAGAGGTGTACGGCGGCGAGCCGCGTCGCGGTGCAGAAGAAAGTTTACGGCGAGTTTGTGACGAAATTTGCGGAGCGCGCGAAATCGTTGCGCGTGGGCAATGGGCTGAATGCGGCGACCGATATGGGGCCGTGCATCAACGAACAGCAACTGAAGACGGTGATGAGCTACGTCGAGATTGGGAAGAACGAAGGCGCGAAGCTGGCGGCGGGCGGGCACAGATTGCAAGACGGCGATTTGGCGCGCGGATGGTTCCACGAGCCAACCATTTTCAGCGATTGCGACGCGAAGATGCGGATTTGTCAGGAAGAAATCTTTGGGCCGGTGGTCAGCGTGATTCCGTTTGACACGCTGGACGACGCGCTGGCGATTGCGAACGGCGTGCAATACGGCTTGTCCGCCGCGATTTACACGCGCAACGTGAACAACGCGTTCCGCGCGCAACGCGATCTGCAGACGGGAATTGTGTACGTCAACGCGCCGACGATTGGCGCCGAAACGCATCTCCCGTTTGGCGGGATTAAAAATACGGGCAACGGGCACCGCGAATCCGGCGAAGCGGCGCTCGACTTCTACTCCGAGTGGAAGACCATTTATATTGATTACTCCGACCGCCTCCAGCGCGCGCAAATCGACAACGCCGACTAAAACAAAACATGGTTAGAGATTTCGCCGTGAACGATGAACGGCCGCGCTGCACTTCGCGGTCAACCGCATTGGTGCGGAAAGAATCTATGAGCGGACGAGGCGCAGGGCGAGTTGCCGCGCTCGCGGACGTCGAAGGAACGCTCAAGGCAAGTATGAAAGAGCCGGCGAGACGCCGGCGCTACGAAAACCGACGCCACCGCGGCCTAGGAGAGGGCGCAGGGCGGATCGTGGAAGTGTCCAGCAGTGCACCGGCGGAGAGAAATGCCCGCGCGCATTTCGCGGACCGCCGAATTGAAGTGGAAAGACGTCCCGGCGGAAGCTTGAGAAAGAATCAAAAAATTAAAAATTGCAACCGAGAACGGTTAGGGCAACGTGCTGGGCGAAAGGCCTTCGTGGCGCGCGGTGTCCGAGACGGCGCCGATTTGCTGCTGGATCGCGGTCTGCTGACTGCTGAGCTGCTTCAGATAATCCGAGGTATAACTTCCGCCGAACCTCGTTTCTGGAATCAGCGTCACGTTCTGCGCGGCGGCTTCCTGATGCATGGCCGCTTCCGTGGCGCGAGTTTCCGCCAGATCGGTTTGCAAAGCATTTAAGGATTCGCGCGTCGAAATGTCCGTGGCGCGCGGCGCGATTGCGGCGGCGTTGCGCAAGACTCCAGGGTCGATGCCGTTGAGTTGCGCGCGACCTTCGAGGTCGGAAATTTGCGCGTCGAGTGCGGCGCGCTGCTGCAAGAGCAACTGGATCTGCGCGTCGGTGGTCATCGCCGGGCAGTCCGCGTAGATATTTAATCCGAAATTTAGTCCCTGGGCGCCGGAGGCGGGCGCCGCGTCGGACGCCATGAAACTCCGCAGCTGCTGCACCTGGTTGTCAATGTCATCCGTTCTCGCGCTCAGCGAAAGGTACTGCTGCGCGTACCACGTGGGATCTTTTTCCGGCGGCAGAGGCGTTCGCGCGTTTCGCGTGACGAGAATTTGCGGCGTGAGGGGGCGCGTGGTCGCGGGCGGAACGGAAGTGTCCGGCGCGGCGTTGCCGACCGAGGAGGCTCCATAATTTCGCGCCAGAGTTTCGACGTCTTCATTTGTGTAGATTTTCTTCTCGCGCGCGGGCTTCGGCTGAGCTGAGCTGCCGTCGGGCGAGTTGGCAGCGGCGGTTTTGGCCGCGCCGTCGCCGGCAAAGGCGGGAATCGAAAGCGCGCATAGGAAGCCGGCGGATAAGAGGATGCGGCTGGCGCGGAGATGGTGCGAATGAGTGTTCATAGATACCTCACAGACTAGCCCCAAATATTACATGCGTAGGAAGCGAGTGTAAATTGAGAATGTGGCGCGAGGAGTGATTTATTGTGTACCGGTACGGCCGAGACGCTTAGTACGGGATTGCGCGTGGGCCGAGCGAATCGGGCGTACCGAATGATTTCGGATTGCGGCGCGAAGCGACTGGCGCCGCAGAGAATCATTCGTAACGCAGAGCGACCATGGGGTCCACGGCGATGGCGCGCCGAGCAGGGAAGTAGCAGGCGGCAATCGCGACGAGCAGAAGAATTATCGCGGCGGTGACGAATGCGACGGGATCGTACGCGCCAACGCCGAAAAGCAGGCTGGCCATTAAGCGCGTGAGCCCGAAGGCTGCCGCGATGCCGATGGCGATTCCGAGCGCGGCGAGTTTCACACCTTGGCCGACGACGAGGCGGAGAACGTCGCGGCGTTGCGCGCCGAGGGCCATGCGGATGCCGATCTCGCTGGTACGTTGGGCGACAGAGTAGGAAATTACGCCGTAAATTCCAATGGCGGCGAGCAGCAGAGCGATACACGCAAAAGATTCCAGAAGCAGCATGTTGAAGCGCTTGGCGGCGACAGATAGAAAGACAATGGTGTCCAGCGTTCGCACGCGATAGAGAGGTTGATTGCTGTCGATGGATGTAACGGTCTGCTGAACGGCGGAGATGAGCGATTCGGGAGTCGAGATGGTTCGCACGATGATCGTTAGAGAAGCCCAAGGATCCTGAGCGTAGGGAACGAAGAAAGCGGGGCGAGGCTTGTCGCCGAGTGAGTGCTGATGAACGTCGCGCACGATGCCGACAACTTCGAGCGAGTTCTTGGCTCCATCAACTTGGAAACGCTTGCCGATGGGATCCTGGTCCGGCCAGTAATAGCGAGCCATGGACTGGTTGACGACGGCTACGGGTGGGGATGTTTGGGTGTCCGACTCCGTGATTGCGCGGCCAGCGAACAGCGGGATTTGCAGCGTGGAAAAGAAGTCAGGGGTAACCACAGAATAATCCGCGCTATCGTCTTTATCCTGGCGGGGCCGTCCCTCGACGACAATACTGCGTGAACTGCTGCCGGCATTCATGGGAAGGCGGGTAACGGCTGCCGCGGAACTGGCTCCAGGGAGATTCTTGAGGCGCGATAAAACATTGTCCATGAACGCGACGCGCTGTGCGGGGTCAGGGTAGGCGGCTTGAGGCAGAGCGATCTGCGCGGTGAGCACGTTGTGCGGATTAAAGCCCTCCTGAACGGACTGAAGCCGCGAATAGCTGCGAATTAAAAGGCCAGCGCCAATCAACAGAACAAGGGCAAGAGACATCTCCGACACAACGAGAAGCTGGCGCAAACGATTGTTCCCGCGATCTTCGGAGGAATTTCGCGCGCCATCTTTGAGCGCGTCGTTGAGGTTGCGAGCCATACTCCCGAAAGCGGGAGCGAGACCGAAGAGGATTCCAGTGGCAACTGA
>JBEKSN010000230.1:0-5333 GCA_049517055.1 Candidatus Acidiferrales bacterium
CAAGCCGACCAGTGGAACCCCTTGCGAGGTTTGGTAAAACGTGGGCCTTTGACCTACGTAGGCGTAGGCCTGAAATTCCTGGTAACCCCAGCCTCCCAAATCGAAAGCCTTGGTGAAGGCCATATAACCGTCATAGCTCCGGCTTGAAGCGGTACCGCCTGGAAGGTTGTTATTGGTTAGGTTTACGCCGCCTTCGTTGCTACTAAGCAGCGCTACCGAATAGCGCGTGTAGCTGTTCGTATCGTGCCCCGACAATTCTATGCCGATTTGATTGTCGCCGAGTCCAAAGTCGTTGATGCTCCCGGGAACATTGAAATGATAAGTTTGGTAGAATCCGCCATTCGCTGAAAGGAACAGAAAACGCTTTTCAGAGATCAGGTTGTCGAGTTCAAACCTTCCGAACTTGAAATTGAGCCAAGAGCTCCCCTTTATGTTGTCAACGCGAATCCAAGCGCTCTCAAAGTGCCAGACTGCGGTTGGATCAGAGGAGGGTAGTAGCTGAAACGAAATATTCTTATAGAGCGTCCCCGCGGACCACAGATCCATTCCCGAGAGATCGAATCCGGCCTGTGTCACGTTGCGTGACACCAGGGTAGAACCGTTAACTCCTGGAATCGAGTCAACGGGTTGATTCCCCGTCTGCTCACGATGCCAGTTTGGCGTGATCCGGAAGGATATCGGGAAATAAGAAGGGTTCTGCCAAATCGGCGAGTCGCGATCGTTCATCAACTGATATCCGTTATCGCGAAAAACCATGCCGAAGTTGTTCAACTCCGGCCAAGCCGTGTGGCAGGCGGAGCAAGGAAGGCCGTATTTGCGCGCGAACGCGGGAATCGCCATCACTTTACTTGTTGGTGACGCGCTCGCTGTCTGGTAATCGCAAATCACGATTGCCATTACCAGTAGCGCACACGTGACCAGTGGCCGCGCAAATGATTTCCGTATTCGGCCTGCACGATTTGGAAACCGCTTAAACATACAGCCTCCTATTCCAGCTGCCAGAAGAGTGGATTGCAATTCGTGTCATCGACACTCGAAAAAAATATGCACCAGCGCTTGCCCCAAGTAAGCTTGTGGCGGGGAGAACGATTTCTTCGCGGCATCCGAACGTGAAGTGGCTTGGATTATTCATCTGCTCGCATAGCCCACACCTTCAAATTCCCCAAAACGCCTCGAAAATACTCCTCCCGATTAAGGAACGCAAGCACAAAAATTAACAAATCTTAACATGTGGGTACCCCCCTGGGGTTTGTCCCAGTCTATGCCGGGTTTCCGGGGCCACTCTTGGATGTTTTCGTAGCCGAGACCGAGAGGGTGAGGCCAAACGGAATCCTGAAGTAAGTTCAAAGATGGGGATAGTAAAGAATTTCACACGCCGGGATCTGCCGCGGCTCAACTTATTAAAGGATGTGACACCGTGCAAAGCCGGGCGATTAGACACCCGAGCTGACTGCTATCGCCTCTTTGGCGGTTGGCGTTTCGTTCGCCGACAAGGGGAATTTCAATTCCACCACCAAACCCCCGTCCGCGCAATTCTCAGCCTTCACGCTCCCGCCGTGCAATCGCACCGCGCGGTCCGTGATCGAGAGCCCCAGTCCTGAACCGCCGGCGGACCTCTCCCGGGCGTCACCCACTCGATAAAAAGGAAGGAAAATATCCGCTAGAGAGGCTTCCGGCACCCCCTTGCCGTGATCCCGCACGCGAATCACGGCGTCTCCCCCCTGCGAGTTGGGCACATGCTTGAGTACCACGTCCACTTGCGTGCCTTCCTCCGTGTGGCTAACCGCGTTGCGGATCACGTTTTCAGTCGCCGCACGAACCAACTCCGCGTTTCCCGTGATCGTACAACCATCTGCGGAAACTACGCGCACGCGCCGGTTGCGGCTCTGGGCTTCGTAATCCGCATCGGCAGCGACTTCGCGGACTAGAGACTCGAGCTCCACCGACCTGCTTTCTAGGATTTCAGCTCCGCTCTCGAGACGTGCCAACTCCAGCAGGCTTCCAATCAAATGATTCAAACGGCTCGATTCCAGATCGATCCTGTCAAGAGCGCTGGAGAATTCCGGCCCGGCATGCCGCCGGGCAAGTCCCGACGCCACGCATAAACGAGTCAGCGGAGACCGAAGCTCATGAGAGATGTCGGAGATCAGTCGATGCTGCGATTTCAGCAAGGATTCGATTTGCTCCGCCATGTGATCAAAATCCCGGCTCAGATCTGCAAGTTCGTCTTTGCGTCCGGCATCGTGGCCGCCTACGCGGGCTGACAGATTTCCCGTTGCCAGACGATGCGTTGCCGTACGAAGGTGCCGGATCGGGGCCGTGATGTAACGGGCCAGCCAAAAACAGACCAGCCCGGCAATAAAAAGGATCGCTGCCCCTCGCAGAATCTGAATTCCGAGCGGGGCCCGCAAAACGCTGGCGACCGACTCGACTTTCGTTCCGATCACAAAAACATAACGCGTTCCTGTTGATCCCGTCGTTCTCCTAGCCACATATTTAATTCCGTGCGAGACCAGGAACTTTGTATCGCTGGCTTCCAGACCCCTTTGCGCCAGGGCATCAGCTTCTGGAGGCGTCGGCTGCGATAAAATTTCTTTACCCTCGTCGTCAAATAGAAAAGCCTCCCAGTTCAAAGTTGTTTGCAACGATGTCAGGTAATCGGCCAAGGCGCCCATGCCGTGATCGTCGAGGATATCCGCCGCGCGAGCCGCAACGATGGGGATTAGGGTTCTATCAGACTGTTCGGAGCGGCTTAAAGTGAATTGCGTTTGTGTTGTTACGACCGAATAAATCAGTGTGCCGCTGACCAAAACCATAGCCAGCCAGAAGGAAAGGAAAATCTTTTGAAACAAGGTTCGCATTTTGCCCTACTCTTCCTTTGGCATACCTGGAATCGCGTAAATATATCCCACCCTTCGGATGTTGCGGATGCGATTGGCTCCATCTGCATAGGGACCCAATTTCTTTCTCAGGTTGCTGATGTGCACGTCAATACTGCGATCCAACGGGACCAGTTCGCGGCCCAGCACGGCCTTAGCCAGGTCTTCGCGCGTAACCACCTGCCCGGGTCTTTTCAGGAATATTGCAAGAATATCGAATTCCAGCGATGTCAATTCCAATTCGCGATTGCCGCAGCGCGCGATGCGCGCGCTCTCTTCCAGTTCCACGTCGCCCAGAATGATGCGCTCGCCTGCCGTCGTCGAATTTTGGGCGCTGCGCCGCAAAACGGCTTGAATGCGCGCCGCGAGTTCCCGCGGATTGAACGGTTTCGGAAGATAGTCGTCGGCTCCAATTTCCAAGCCAACGATTCGATCCACGTCTTCGCCACGGGCCGTCAGCATGATGACCGGCAACCGCGACTTTGCGCGGATCTGTCGAAGCACTTCAAACCCCTGCATGCCCGGAAGCATCACATCCAGAATGGCCAGAGAATATTCACCCGAAAGCGCGCTCTCAATTCCTCGAATGCCGTCGTAAACCGCCTCGACTTCAAATCCTTCCGGAGTCAGATATTCCGCGACCAACTCGCATAGCTCGACGTCATCGTCCACAACCAGGATACGCGGTATCGCTCGCTCTACCGCCTTCTCGATTTTAGCTTGCTCGATCACCGCAACCCCATTTCCCCGCTTTCGCCGCGATTCCTATCACAATTTTAGCCTATTAGGCTATGGTCCGTTCAAAAGGACGATCGTTTCTGCCTAATTCCCCGCTTTATACGCCCTTGAGCATGGAGGCAACATTGCGGTATTGTAATTTGAAGCCAAAACCGGCTGGCTGCTGCATGCCAGGAAAGTATTTTGCGAAGTCCTGCGTTTTGGGCTGATACTTTTTCGCGCTGCCGCACTTGGATAACCGATGCGGACTTTACCAGCGGTCAAGGAAAATGTTTTGAAGCAACCTCTTACTTGCTCGCATTGCTGGAGTTTTTTCTTAATTCTCGCATTCTTGGCGCCTGCTATAGCGCACGCCGCACCACAGCGGGATAAGTCCCCATTCCCCGAAGGTTTTGCGATTGACGTCAAGGGGTCGGAAGACGATGTCGTAAAAGCCGTGCAGAGTGTTACCGAAGATCAAATTATCCATGGAACTTGGGTCTACGCGCGGGAGACCACGCTGACCGACGCCTCCGCCGAAGCCTCTTCTTCGTTCTACGGGCCCTGGCAAGGTCCCGGACATGTCTTCTATAAGGTCCGCCGGAGTGCTCTGTCACCCAAGCATTTCAAGGACAGCACTGACATTGGAACAATCACCGTACGATACGTCGTCCAAGCTGTATCTCCGAACCGAACTCATATTCAAATCGATGCTGCATTCGTCGAAGATGCCACACACAAAGTTCATGTATCGGACAGCAGCGTCGAAACAAGCGAATTCGCCGAGGTCAATACTCGCCTTCTTGAAATCCAGCGGGAAGAACAAAAGACCGCGCAAGCTCTGAAGCAAAGGGAGCTGGAAGTGGAAGCTCGGGCTGCGTCCAAACAGCGCGACGAAGAAATTGCTCGCCTCAATTCCGCGGAGTCTTCGCTGCGGGATTTGCAATCGCGCGCCCACCAGCTGCGGCACGACATCGAGGTAAGAGTTAAAAACCCGAACACGGAGTTAAAAGCTGCCCCTTTCCAGCGTGCGGCCAAGCTCCAATCTCTTGTCGCCAATACGGAAGTTGTCGTCGAGATCATCACGCCGTATTGGTACGGAATCGAAACCGCGGAGGGACAGCGGGGTTGGCTCCGTCAGGACCAGGTCGAGCCCCTGCCATGAAAAAATCGCCAAGCTTTATATTTTATGCAGTGATACTGCTTCTCAGCATCGTGGTTGCTCCCGGCGCTCCCGTTTTTGCACAGACTCATTCTTTCGAGCGAACTTTCCCCAATGCCCTCTCGGAAGTCCAACGAATCGTCGACGGCCTTCGTTTATCGTCCAGCGGCCGTCTGCCGATTTTAGATGGCTTTGTCGATGCAGCCGACCACCCTCTCACGGATTATCAGCGTGGCTACTTCGTTTGCACTCTTCGAGTCCTTCCAGCTCCGAACGGCGGAGCCTTGGTCCAAGCGACGGCCAAGATAACAGCGTGGTACATGGATCCCACATCGGCGCAACCGGGCTACCGGGAGTTGGTCTCAAATGGCCGCGTAGAGACAGACCTGTTGGACCAGATCGAACAGAGCCTGCCTGGCAACCCCGCCGGGAAGTCAGCAGCCTCGCGCGCTCCCGCTTCTGCTCCTTCACCGCCTCTCAGCGCCACAAATGTAACGCCCCGGCAACCTGGCAAAATTGATACATCCGCGGCCTCCACCCCGGAATCGTCCTCGTCCTCAGCCAGAAATACGCCG
>JBEKSN010000231.1:0-5327 GCA_049517055.1 Candidatus Acidiferrales bacterium
CGATATTACTGCAGCTGCCAACTCACGATTAGCCGGATAACTGGACATTTGAAATTCGTGACCGACATCTACTCGGCGGCGGGGCAATCGTTTGGAAGCTAGCTCGATTCGTTTCCCATGATGAAGAAAGGCTTGTTTTCGAAGCTGGCGAATTTCGGGCGCAGGCGCTCGGTATTGTAGTGCATCTCGATATTCACTACTTTTTTGGCACCAGCGATGGATTCGATCGGAATATCCCCGTAGCGGCCATTGCTGAGAACCACCAACCGTCCGTGCACGCCACGCAAAAGAAGATTGAGGGCGATATTGCCGTACACCATGGGCACGATGGAATCGATCACGTCGGGATCGCCGCAGCGCGCCAGATAGCCGAGCTTCTGGTTCACGACTTCGATTTTCTTTCCGTTGTTGAATTTTGCGGAAAGGTCCTTGATGCGCTCAGAAACAAGGTCGCCGATGCCTCCGAGTTTTTTGTGGCCGTAGGCGTCGGTGGAGTCGCTTTCGAAAATCATTTCGCTGCCTTCGAATGTCGCGCCTTCTGAAACCAGCACGATGGAGTAGCGGCTGGGATTTTTCAGGCGGTCGGCGACGAGAAGTTCGGTGAGGCGTTCGATATCAAATTTGTATTCGGGAATCACACAGCGGTTGGCGGCGCCGGCCAAAGTAGGAAGCATGGCGGTGTAGCCCGCGTAGCGGCCGAACACTTCGATCACCATGAAACGCTCGTGAGATCCCGCGGAAGTGCGCAGACTGTTGACGAGCTGCAGAGTGCGCGTGACGCAGGTGCTGAACCCAATGCAGTAGTCCGTCCCGGGGACGTCGTTGTCCATGGTCTTCGGGATGGCGACGACCTTGAAACCCTCGCGATGCAGGCGCAGCCCATAGCTCAGCGTGTCATCTCCTCCGATGGGGATGAGCGTGTCAATCTCAAGCCACGCCAGATTTTTCAGCACTTCGGGGGTGAGATCGCTTTTCTCGGCAGTGAATTTGCCCTTCAGGTGGTCGGGAACGTTGGCCTTGCTGACGCGGCTGGGATTGGTACGCGAAGAATGTAGGAACGTGCCGCCGGTGCGCCCGGCGCGATCGACGAGTTCTTCGTCAAGAATCACAAAATTGTCGGCGTTGTCGTAGTCCTTTTCGCGGACCATGTCGACGAGGCCGGCCCAGCCGTGACGGATGCCGATGACCTGATAGCCTTCGCGAATGGCGCGAAGCGTGACGCCGCGAATCGCGGGATTGAGCCCGGGAACGTCACCACCGCCGGTGAGGATGCCGATGACGCCTTTCTTCGTGTTTAGGCTAAACATGAATCTGTACTTGCTCTTTCGCAGAATGTGAAACGTCCGAGCAGCGCTCCGGAGCGCGTAGGGGAGTATCGCTGCTTCGATGGCTCAAAAGGATCAGGGGGTCACTGTAAGAGTCACTACAGCGGAGCAAGTGAATTAATGATAGCAACCCGTAAGTCATTGAAAGAATTGGTGGACGTGACAGGGTTCGAACCTGCGACCCCCTGCTTGCAAAGCAGGTGCTCTCCCAGCTGAGCTACACGCCCACAGTAACTGCATGATTCTAATAGATTCCGTTCGCGAAAATCTACAAATGAGCACCTGCTCTGTTTGCAGGTGCTCGCGCAAACTGACCTGCCCGCCCTTCACGCGCAACCTGCGCCGCGTAAGCTACTTCCAACAGTTTCCTGAACAGCTTTAGCTTTGATTTTCGGTCCACTCGGTCCAACAACGCAGTTTTTCAGGAAATTCGGGTGACGAATGAGAGCCCTCGGCGCGAGATCAAATGCTTGGAGCTGTTCGTCGAATAGCGCGTTTTCCAACTAATTGGGATTGTTTCCGGCTTGCCCGCGCGGGAGAACAAGTAACGATGCCAAAAGTTGCTTGACTTTCGCGATCTTCTTGTCCTTAATATATGGCGTATCCATATATGGAACGCGCTACTTATGACGGTGAATGGAAGAGAGGCAGCGCGGAGTTGCTGATTCTCGCGTTGATAGAAGCCAGACCCCGGCACGGCTACGAAATCTCAAAGCTCATCGAGCAACGCTCAGAAGGCGCGGTGCGCTTCTATGTGGCTTCGCTCTACCCTTTGCTCTATCGCCTGGAAACCCGTGGTTGGATTCAGGGCCGGTGGGTTGAAAAGAGCGGGCAGCGCCGCCGACGCTACTACCGATTGACTCGGCAGGGACAAAAGGTTCTGGCCTCGCAGCGACGCGGCTGGCAAATTTTCGTCGAGGCCATCAACCGTATCACGGAAGTTGAAAATGCTTGATTGGGAACCCGAAATTCTCAGGCGGCTTGCACCGCTGGAACTTACTCCGACGCGGGAGTCGGAAATCGCTGAGGAACTCGCGCAGCACCTCGATGATCGTTATCAGGAACTCATCGCCAGCGGCCAATCGCAGGACTCAGCATTCCGCACCGCACTTGATGAACTCGAAGGGGAGGATTTGCTAGTCCGAAGCCTCAGACGTCTAGAAAGAAGCTTTGATCGCGAACCCATCGCGCCCGGAAAGGACGCCGGCAATTTTTTCTCGGGCATCCTCCAGGACGTTCGTTTCGCCTTTCGCATTCTCCGCAAAACTCCGCTCATCACCGGCATTGCACTGCTTTCTCTCGCGCTGGGCATCGGCGCCAACACAGCCATTTTCAGCTTGATCGACGCCGTCATGCTCCGCATGTTGCCTGTGCAGAATCCTGAACAGCTCGTGCAAATCGGGTTGAAACCTCGCATGGATCAAAATGCGAACACCACCGTAACGAATCCGATTTGGGAGCAGGTGCGCGATCATCAGGACGTTTTCTCCGGCGTTTTTGCCTGGTCGCCGAGAACTTTCGACCTCGCCAACGGCGGCGAAGAAAACGATATCAACGGCATTTACGCCAGCGGAGATTACTTCAACGTTCTCGGTGTGCGCCCAGCCGCAGGACGCTTGCTCGCTGCTTCCGATGACATCCGCAGCTGTCCCGGCGTCGCCGTGCTCAGTTATGGTTTCTGGCAGGACCATTACGCCGGTGCGCAATCCGTGATTGGCAGCTTCATTCGCGTGAACGGCCATGAATTTCCCATCATCGGCATTGCACAGCGCGGCTTCACTGGTACGGATGTTGGTACGCCATTCGGTGTGGCGATTCCGATCTGCGCGGCAGCGATTTTCGGAAGGTCTCTCGACGATCGCACCGCCTGGTTCCTCTCGATGATGGGCCGCCTCAAACCCGGCGCAAACATCGCGCAGGCTCAAGCTCGCATGAAAGTCCTGTCGGCCCCGCTTTTTGGCGCCGTTGTCCCCCAGGATTCCAGCGCCAACGCGCAGGACTTTTTTCGAAGGAACACGTTCGCCCTAACTCCCGCATCCACTGGGAGCAGCAGTGTCGATGGCGTACGCGACCAATACAGTCAGCCGCTGCAAATCCTGATGTTCGTCGTTGGACTGGTTCTGCTCATCGCCTGCGCGAACATCGCCAGCCTGCTTCTCGCTCGCTCCGCGGCGCGCCAGAAGGAAATTGCTCTGCGTCTGTCTTTGGGAGCCTCGCGAGCCCGTTTGATTCGCCAGGTTCTCACCGAAAGCATCGTGCTCTCCGGCGCCGGTGCGATTCTCGGAGTTTTCTTCGCCCGATGGGGCAGTGCGCTGCTCGTTCGTTTCGTTTCCACGGACCAAAACCAAGTCTTTCTCGATCTGAAAATGGACGGCCGCATCTTGGCCTTCACCATTGGCGTTGCGGTGCTCTGCGGTTTGCTTTTTGGGATTTTGCCTGCCTTCCGCGCCACACGCGTCTCTGCCAGTTCTGCGATGAAAGAAGGCCAATCGCAAGGTGCAGGCGGGCGCTCGCAATCGGCTCTAGCGCGCTGGATTGTCGCCGTGCAAGTCGCTCTCTCCCTGATTTTGCTGGTTGGCACCGGTCTCTTCGTCCGTACATTCGCCAATTTAATGACCGTTGATCCGGGCTTCGACCGCAACAATGTCCTGTTGATCGACACGAATGTTCATAGTGCTGGACTGCCCGAGCCCGCTCTCGTGCCGCTCTACGGCCAAATGCTTGCGAAATTGCAGGCGCTTCCCGGGGTCGTTTCCGCCAGCCAGTGCCTGTTATATCCGCTCGACTCGGGCGATGAGTGGACCTCCGAGGTTTCAGTGCCGGGCTATCAGCCGCCGAGCGGCGTTGTGCCGGGTGTTTATTCGAACTGGGTCACGCCTGGATACTTCTCCACGATGCGCACGCCGCTGCTCGAAGGCCGTGTGTTTGCCGCTCGCGATTCCGCAAACTCCACGCCCGTTGTCGTCATCAATCAGTTGCTGGCGAACACCTACTTTCGCGGACAAGATCCCATCGGGAAGCATATCCAGCTTGGGGGGCCGGAAATCGGAGACAAACCACTCGAAATTATCGGCGTGGTGCAGAACGCCAAACGCGATTCGCTGGATCAGGACTTTCTTTCAACAGCGTACGTCCCTCTTGCCCAGATTCATAGCATAAGGGAAGACACCACGTTTGAGATTCGCACGGCAATGACACCCGGCGCGCTGATTCCCGCCGTGCGCGACGCCATGGCCAGCATCAACAAATCGGCTTCTTTGCAATTCAGCACACTGAAACAGCAGGCCGACGACTCCGTGATTCAGGAGCATCTGATGGCCGTCCTCTCCGGCTTCTTTGGCGGCCTCGCGCTCCTGCTCACCGCCATCGGTCTTTACGGCGTCATGGCCTACGTAGTCACGCAACGCACGCACGAAATCGGCATTCGCATGGCCCTCGGCGCGCAGCGCCGCTCGATCCTGCGTCTCGTCATGCTTGACGCAGCGATTGTTCTCATCGCTGGCGTCGCTGCCGGACTCCTCGGCTCCATCTGGATCACCCGGTTGGTCAAAGGCCTCCTATTCGGACTTACGCGCAACGATCCCTTGACGCTTGCCTTGGCCATCGCCGCTCTTGTCGCCGTCGCACTCGTTGCGAGCTACGTTCCCGCGCGCCGCGCCATGCGCGTCGATCCCATGGTGGCGCTGAAATACGAATAGTTCTCGACGGTTTCTGCCCTATTCCAGCACCAATTGGGGGTAATAAACAGCAATCCGGAGTTAATACGGGAAGTAATGCGGGAACCGTTCAGCGCAGCCTCTAGGCCAGAATGTGTCTAAAAAAACTGTGCCACTCTAGGGCTCTAGGGGCTCACGTCAGCAATTCGGTCCAACCTCAGTCCAATTCAAGAGGGTGGTTGCACCGCGCGAGTCCGCGTAAACGACACCAGATGCGGAACTTGTATTATTTAACCTGCATACTTGCAAAGCAGGTGCTCTCCCAGCTGAGCTACACGCCCACTCT
>JBEKSN010000232.1:0-5201 GCA_049517055.1 Candidatus Acidiferrales bacterium
CCGGCACGCCAAGAATCGAAGCCGTGAAACCGCCCGCCGCCCTCCCCGGCGGAGAAATATCCATCAAGGGCAGCGGTTTCGGCGCGCGCAACCACACGCGCCCGCAAGTTCAGTTTGGCTTGGCCGAAGGCAGCCTGGTGTTAGCCGCCGAAAATCTTTTGATCGCGCGCGTCCCCGATGGTGCAGCGGGAGGAGCCGTCCGCGTGCGCATGGGCAGCATCGAAAGCGCGCCATTTCCCATGGCGCTCGGCACGCAAGTTGCCGACAATTTGCATCCCGTCGCCAGTCCTGCGGTGGACGCCGAAGGCAATGTCTACGTCACCTTCAGCGGCCAGCGCGGCCAAAAAGTTCCCGTCTCGCTTTACAAAGTCACTTCGAGCAACATAGTAAAACCCTTCATCACCGAAATGATGAACCCCACCGGCCTGGCCATCGATGGTAACGGATATCTCTTCGTTTCCTGCCGCAACGACGGCACCGTGCACCGCGTCTCGCCCGACGGCCGCGCCATGCAATGGATCGAAGGCATGGGCATCGCCACCGGCCTTGCGTTCGACAAAGGCGGCAGCCTCTACGTCGGCGATCGCAGCGGCACGATTTTCAAAATCGCTCCCGACCGCGAAATATTTGTCTTCGCCACCATCGAGCCTTCCCTCTCCGCGTATCACCTGGCGTTCAGCCCTGCCGGCGAACTTTTCGTCACCGGGCCGACTACTTCCAGTTTCGACTCGGTCTATCGCATTAATCCCGCCGGCGAAGTCAGCACATTTTTTCGCGGTCTCGGACGTCCGCAGGGTCTCGCGTTCGATCGCGTCGGCAATCTCTATGTCGCTGCGTCGATTGGCGGCAATCGCGGTATCGTTCGAATCACTCCGCAAGCCGAAGCCGAACTTGTGGTCAGTGGAAGCGGCATCGTTGGCTTCGCGCTTCTGCCCTCGCATCGCGCCATGATTACCACCAACAACGCACTCTATTCCCTCGACTGGGATGTCGAGGGTCTTCCGCTTCACGCTTAGGCCCAGGATGCTAGCGGAAATCATCGCGGTCGGCTCCGAGTTGCTCACGCCTTACCGGCTCGACACAAATTCCCTCTATCTCACCGCCGAGCTGAATAAGATCGGCATTCGCGTAATTCACAAGTCTGTCGTCGGTGACTCGCGGGACGACATTCGCGCAACGTTCCGCCACGCGCTCGACCGCTCCGAGCTGATCGTGAGTTGCGGCGGCCTGGGGCCTACCGATGACGACCGCACACGGGAAACTGTGGCCGAATTGCTCGGCCGCGAGCTGCGCCGCGACGATGAAGTTCTCCGCGGCATCCAGGAACGCTTCCGCCGTTTCGCCCGCACCATGCCGGAAATTAACGAGCGCCAGGCTATGGTCCCCGCCGGCGCCATCGTACTGGCCAATCCGCGCGGCACCGCGCCTGGACTATGGATGGAAGGCGGCGGACACATCGTGATTCTCCTGCCCGGCCCGCCTTCGGAACTGAAAGGCATTTACGAATCTGAAGTTCGCGCGCGCCTTACCCGCCAAGGTATCGCGGAGCGTTTGTTCTCGCGCGACCTGCGCGTCACCGGCTTGCCTGAATCTGAAGTCGAGCAGCGCGTGCGCCCCATTTACGCGCTGTACCCCGAAACCGAAACCACGATTCTTGCTACGCCGACCGGAATTCAGCTCCATCCGCGCACTTGGTCTCGCGATCCAGCCGCAGCCGAAAAAATGCTCGACGAAATCGTGAGCCGCATGGTCCTCGCGCTCGGCGAGCACGTGTATTCCACACAAGGGGAGACACTCGAAGATGTGGTCGCGCGCGCGCTTACCGAAAATCGCGCCACCATTGCGGTCGCCGAGAGTTGTACCGGCGGGATGCTCGCCGAGCGTCTCACCAACGTCCCCGGCAGCTCGTCCTATTTCCTCGGCGGCGTGGTTTGCTACAGCAACGAGCTGAAATCCTCCCTGGTCGGCGTGCCTGCCGACATAATCGACTCCAAAGGCGCGGTCAGCTCCGAGACAGCTCTCGCTCTCGCCGACGGCATTCGCAAACGTACCGGCGCAACGCTGGGCATCGGCATCACCGGAATTGCGGGCCCCAGCGGCGGAACACCCGAAAAACCAGTCGGCCTCGTACACATCGGCATCGCCGACGAGCGCGGCAGTCGCGAACGCGCCTCTCGCTTCCCGGGTGACCGCGAGCGCATTCGCTTTCAAGCCACGCAACAAGCGCTCGACACTGTCCGCCGGTATTTTCTTTTCCCTCCGCATGGACGAGCTTGAGCCATGCGCCTGTTCGTCGCCCTCGATATTCCCGACGCCGTTCGCCGCGCGCTTCGTGAGTTAATGGCGCGTCTTAAGTCCGAATGCGCCGGCGCTCGCTGGGTTCGTCCTGAAGGCATGCATATCACGCTGAAATTCTTGGGCGAGACGGACGAAGCCAAGCTCGATTCCATCCGCGCAGCGCTTTCCACCATACATTCCGGCCAAGCCGTCGAATCACATTTCCGCGGCATCGGATTTTTCCCCAATGAGTTCCACCCGCGCGTCGTATGGTGCGGAATTGACTCCTCTTCGAATCTTTCGCAGCTTGCCGCCGGTGTTGACCGCGCGCTCGAACCGTTCGGCTTTCCCGCTGAATCGCATCCCTTCACGCCGCATCTCACGCTCGCGCGTTTCAATTCGCATAAAGGTCTCGACACGCTTGTCCGCGCGGCTAATAATCTCAAGTCTTATGATTTCGGGTCGGCGCGCGCGTCCGAGTTTCATCTCTATCGCAGTGTCCTGAAACCCTCGGGCGCCGAATATTCCAGGCTCGCAACGTTTTCATTCGTGAAAGAAGGAGCGGCGTGATCGCTAACGCAAACTGGCTCATTCCTATCGTGGCCTACTTGCTCGGTTCCATACCCTTCGGTCTTCTGGTTGTGAAGGCCATGGGCCGTCCGGACATTCGCTCCACGGGCAGCGGCAACATCGGCGCAGCAAACGTCACGCGCAGTGCCGGCCTCCTGCCCGGCATTCTCACTCTGCTGCTCGACGCCGCGAAAGGCTACACCGCCGTTTGGCTGGCATTCAGATGGACCGGCGGCAACATCCGCTGGATGATGGCTGCCGCCATCCTCGCAGTCATCGGCCACATGTTTCCTATCTGGCTGGGATTTCGTGGCGGCAAAGGTGTGGCTACCAGTCTCGGCGTTTTTCTTCCCATCAGCCCTGAAGCAGTGTTAGCCGCCCTGGTTCTTTGGCTCGCGGTGGTGATTTTCTGGCGCTATTCTTCGCTAGGCTCGCTCGCTGCAGCCGTGGCGCTGCCAGTCTTTGTTTATATCTTATACGCGCCGCGCCATGCGCCTCCCGAATTTGTCACGCTGGGAACCGTGCTCATCTCCGTTCTCGTTTTGCTGCAACACCGGTCGAATATCGCGCGCCTGGTCGCCGGCACCGAGCCCCGCATCAAATTTCCGGGATAACTCCTGTGGGTTGAGTCGCCCGCTGTTTGGAGCCGGAAAAAGGGGCCGCCACCCAGCCCCTTTCTCGTACCTAAGTGCCAACATCTCTGTACCTTATCTGCTAACCCCAGTACTTTCGTCCCGTTGTGTCGAGCGCTTCTCTTCGCTAGCATTTCGTTGCGGGAAATTCCTGTGCCCATTAAGGCCCTCAAGCAGTTCACGACTCGGCGATTGCGCATCCTCTGGATTGTGCTCGGCGCCCTGTTGCTCGTCAGCGTCACGCCTTTGTGGCTCTACCATCGCCAGGTGTTGAATCTCAGCGAACAAAAACTTCAGGACACCGAGCGCGTTCAGCAGAGCGAAATCACTCGTTCCCTCGCCAGCGAGACTCTGGAATTCGAGCAGAGCCTAAACGAACAACTTCTCAGCCAGCGACAGGTCCTCGCTTTGACCGGATGGATTACCGATGTGGACGACCCCACTCACGCTCCTCAACTGACGCGCCTGCTGCAAAGCTTCGTCGAAAATAATCAGAACATCCTCTACGTCACGGCCGTAAACAAACAAGCCAAGGGGCAATCCGCTGGAAGCTTTCGCGCGGATAGTGACCCGTTCGTTCAAGTCGCGCTCAAACATGCATTCACCGCCAGCATTCAGGGGCTTAATTTTGTCAGCGAGCCTTTCGCCTTAGGACAAGGCAGCCGTCCCGCGCTCATCGTGTCGGTCCCGCTGTCCACCAACGGCCAGTTCACCGGCATGCTTGCTTCCGTTGTCTCCATTGACGGCCTGCTCGCCAGAATCCGCGACGCCAGCGTTCGCGATCGCGTCGTCTTCATCGTTGACGGCCACGGCCATATCGTCGCGCACCCGGACACGAGAGAAATGGTTCCCGGCCGCGACGTCTCCACGAATTCTCCCGTTGTGAAACATCTTCAGGAGTTGCCGCAGGAATTGCGCGCCACCGAAACAATGCACTTCTCTCAGACTGGGCGCGATTCGAAGCATCCCATTGAAATGATCGGCACCTACAGCACTATTCCGGAGCTGCACTGGGCCGTGATCGCGCAACGCAGCTTGGACGAGGCTCGCATCGACGCCGGCGTCCACGAACTCACCGCTGGTGCTCTGCGCTTCGTCGTGGGCGTAACCATCGTGGCTCTTATTTTCGGATACCTTTTCGCCGTCGGAATCACGCGGCCGATTCAAGGACTTGTCTTTTCTGTTCGCGCCATCAGCCGCGCCGAGTTTCACGAACGCGTGGAGGTCCGCGGCGCCGCCGAAATCGCCGAGCTCGCCGAAACTTTCAATCACATGGCCGGCGACATCGAACAGTACGTCGAGCGCCTGAAACAAGCCGCCGCCGAAAATCGCGACCTGTTCCTGGGCTCCATCCGCATGCTCGCCGCGGCCATTGACGAAAAGGATCCCTACACGCGAGGCCATTCCGGCCGCGTCGCGAAGTACTCCATGATCATCGGAGAATATCTGTCGCTGAATGCCCAGGACCTCGACAACTTGCGCATCTCCGCTCTGCTTCACGACGTCGGCAAAATCGGCGTGGATGACCGCGTCCTCAAAAAGCCCGGCAAGCTGGACGAAGAAGAATTCGCGCTGATGAAGCAGCATCCGGTGAAGGGCGCAAACATCATGCGCCCCGTCGCGCAGCTAAAAGAAATGCTTCCGGGCATCGAGCTCCACCACGAGCGCATGGACGGCGCCGGTTACCCCTACGGCCTTCCCGGCCATCAGATTCCCATGATG
>JBEKSN010000233.1:0-5198 GCA_049517055.1 Candidatus Acidiferrales bacterium
ATTTTTTCGCGCAAAAGATCGGCATTCACCATTTTTACCGAGCGCGGAAACTCGAGCACGAATTCGTTGAACGAAGGTCCGGAGAAAACCCGGCGCACACCGGGAATTTTTTCGAGTTCGGCCTGGGCGAAGCGCGCTTTCGCGAGATTCTGAAGCGCTTGTTCGCGCAGCCCCTCTTTGCCAAGCAAGCAAAGGTGGATCGTAGCCGCTAGCGCGTAGAGCGCCTCATTCGTACAGATGTTTGAGGTGGCTTTTTCGCGGCGGATATGTTGCTCGCGAGTTGCCAGCGTGAGAACGAAACCTCGGCGTCCCTGTGCGTCCGTGGTTTGCCCCGCGAGGCGACCGGGCATTTGGCGGACGTACTTGTCTCGCGTGGCAATCACGCCGACGTAGGGTCCTCCGTAACTGGGAGGAATGCCGAACGATTGGCCTTCCATGGCCACAATATCGGCCTCGACAGGTGGACGAACGATGCCGAGCGAAACAGCTTCGGCAATACTGGTGACGAGCAACGAGCCAGCGGCATGCGCCGCCTCTGCCAGCGCAGGAAGCTCTTCGATCACGCCGAAAAAGTTTGGCGACTGGACCACGATAGCGGCAGCTTGCGCGAGGCTTTCCTGTTTCAGCGCCGCGCGATCGAGCTGACCGGATTCCGTATAGCCCACTTCTTCGATCTCGATGCCGAGATTTTTCGCATAGGTCTGCAATACGTGGCGATATTCGGGATGCACGCTGCGCGCGACAAGCACGCGATGGCGGCTAGTGAGCCGTTCCGCCATCAACACAGCTTCGGTGAGCGCGGTCGAACCGTCATACATGGAGGCGTTGGCGACTTCCTGGCCGGTTAATTGGCACATCAAAGTCTGGAACTCGAAAATCGCAGTGAGGGTGCCCTGCGCAAACTCAGCCTGGTAAGGCGTGTAGGAGGTGAGGAACTCGCCGCGCTGGATGAGCGAGTCGGTGACTACCGACCGCAAATGCGAATAAACTCCCGCGCCGAGAAAGGAGGTGTAGCCGCGGGAATTTTCCGCAGCGCGCGCTTGAAAATATTGGATGATCTCCGCTTCCGAAAGCGGCCCGGGCAGCGCGAGCGGGGCGCGGAGCCGGAATTTTTCAGGGATGGACTTAAAAAGCTCTTCGATTGAACGCGCGCCGATGGCTTCGAGCATTTCCTGGCGTTCGGAAGGACTTTTGGGAAGATAGCGCATCAGGCGGAATGTTCCTTCGCTTTGTCCGCGATGTAAGATTCGTAGGCGGCAGCGTCCATCAATCCATCTGCCTCTTTGGGGTCCGCCAGCCGCACTTTTATGAGCCACGCAGCGCCGTGCGGATCTTTGTTAATTAGCTCGGGAGAATCCGCGAGCGCGGGATTTGTTTCAGTGACTTCGCCGGAGACAGGGCTAAAAATCTCGCTGACCGCTTTAACGGATTCGATGGTTCCAAAAGACTGCCGCGGTTTGAGCTGCGTGCCGACTTTGGGCATCTCGACGAAGACGACATCGCCGAGCTCGTGTTGCGCATAGTCGGTGATGCCGATGGTTCCATTCGAGCCATCAACTTTCACCCACTCGTGCTCTTTGGTGTAACGATAGTCCTTAGGGTACATAAGCGCTCCGTGAACCCAGCGTATTTAGATGCTTCCAGCTTATTGCGGTCGCTTGTAAAATGGCAGAGCGACGATTCGTGCCGCTTCTGACTGGCCGCGAATACCAATCGAGATATCTGTTCCGACGGCGGTCGATTTCGGCGGCACGTAAGCCATGCCGATATTTTTCTTCAGGAATGGAGCAGGTCCACCGCTGGTAACGCACCCTGCTTCCTGGCCGTTAATCAGAACCGGATAGCCATCCCGGCCGATGCGCTTGTCGAGCATTTCGAATCCGATCAACTTGCGCGTGAGGCCGTCCTTCTTTTGTAGAGCCAGGACGTCGCTGCCCAGAAAAGGAGCCTTTTCCATTTTGCAGATCCAACCCAGGCCCGCTTCCCAAGGCGTGGTCGTGTCGTCAATCTCGTGGCCATAGAGGCACATGCCCGCTTCGAGACGAAGAGTATTCCGCGCGCCCAGTCCGCAGGGAATCATACCGTCCGGTTGCCCGGCGTGCATTAGATCGCTCCACAGTTTTTCGGAATGCTCGGGCGCAAAGTAGATTTCGAAGCCGTCTTCGCCGGTGTAGCCGGTGCGGGCGATCAGGCAGTCGATGCCGCTCACTTTGCCGAAGGTGAAATGATAATAGTGAATTGAGTCGAGCGGAACGGAAGTAAGGCGCTGAAGGATATCCTTTGCGCGGGGCCCTTGAATCGCGAGTTGGGAGTAACGCGGGCCGGCGTTTTCCGCCTTGGCATCGAATTTGTTGTGCTCGACGATGTGCTGGAAATCGTGATCCTGATTGCCGGCGTTAACGCAGAGCAAGTAGTGCGTGTCGGAAATTTTGTGCACCAGCAAATCATCGACGAAAGTACCGCGCGAGGTCATCAGCCCTGAATAGTGAGCCTGCCCGACCGCCAGCTTTGCGGCGTTGTTGCATGAGACCAATTGGACCAGGCCCAGCGCGCCGGGGCCTCGAATTTCAATCTCGCCCATATGACTTACGTCGAAGAGTCCGGCTCGCGTGCGTACGGCTTCGTGCTCAGCCAGGATGCCCGAGTACTCGAGTGGCATGTCCCAGCCGCCGAAATTGACCATCTTGGCGCCGAGTTGGCGATGGATGGAATTCAGAGCTGTCTTGCGCACTTCAGCGGTTGCCGGTGTGGTCACAGAGGATTTCTCATTATTATGACGAAACATCGAAGCTAGCATGCGTGTTTTCGAGTGTCAAGGAACGTGGCCGGGAGTAACTTGGGTTTCCCCGTTAACTCGGCCTGCACGAGTCCGAACTCGTAGCGGTGTGGAAACCCACAGCAATATAAGGCGTATAGTGCGATTGTAGTGCTGCGAGGGAATTCCCGCGCGCAAGGCGCTTGTCCGGCGCACGCGCATGACCTAAGATTGAGGAAAGGCGAGATGCTGGGCCACTGGAGAGCGGGCAGGTGGTAACTCTTTGCGCGATATGCGAAAAGCCGGAACAGCAGTGTGCTTGTGAAAAGTACTGCTGCTTCTGCCAGTCGCAGTTCAACATTCGCATGGGCGTAGATGGGCTGTATTATTGTCCCGATTGCCGCGAAGCTTGCGACGTGCGGCTTGCAGACACCGATGAGCACTGATCCAAGCAGGACGGAGTTAACACTGCACGACGACTCGCGGCTGATGGCGGGAGTTGTTGCAATCGTGTCTTTCGCCGCGCACCGTTGCGGTCTTTCGAGCGGAGCGCAGGAAGGACTTGCCGCCGCGGCTGCGGAAGCATGCCGCGAGACTTTTCCGCTGGTGAATAGCAATGGGAGTAAGGATTCCGTGCTAAAGGTGATTGTCTCGGATTTCCCCGACCGCGTGGAAGTTTCTATCGAGCATTCCGGTGAATCGCTCCCGTCGGCCGGACTCGATACTTTCTGCCACGCTGCCAGTAGCGCAGGCTCGCAAGCGGGACTGAGCGGAGCGTTACAGAAGACGAGTGTAGATCGCGTGCAGTACGAAACGCGAGACGGCGTATCGCGCATGACGCTGATCAAGTATTGCGACGAGCGGCGCGCGAAAGCTTAACGGCAGTCGGAGAACGTCCCCTCGAATTCCTCTTACATTGACGACGGCGCAAGAGCCTTGGTGCGAATCAACGATAGCAACTCATCCTGGCTTACCGGCGCGTCTATTTTCAGGCGATCTCCCGAAGGTTTCACGCTCACGTGATCCAGTGCCTTCGCGAAATCCGGGTTGGACTGCGCTTCCTGGTAGCGACGGTACATGATGCCCGCCTGCATTGCCGCGCCCAAAACATTGGCGTCGTCCACAGAATCGCAGACGGCTTGGAACTGGACATCTATGCCGCTATCGGCGCTTACGCTGATGATCATGGCATGAATGCGGGCCACTATGGCCGCAGCTTGGGGAAACTGGCTGGCTTGCGGAAGCAGTTCGTGCATAGCCAGGTTCGTGGAGTTCTTATCCAAAACCGCCCAGATGAGGCCGCTGCCGTTTGCTTCGGTGATCAGCGGATAGATCTTATCGTTGGTGAAAAGGCTTTCCGCTGTGCCCATCCGAACCTCAATCAGCTTTTCGAGAGCAGAACGATTGCCGAAAGCCGCAGTATTGGAGTCGATAAAAAAGAACAGGATGTCGCCGGCACCGCCGCCGCTTCCGAAGGCATATAGATGATAACCGTTGCTCTCAATCATAGGCAGCTTCTGAGCCTTGAATCGAGCTTCCGTGCTGGAGGGATCGAACGCGCCCAGAGCAACGCCCAGGATTTGTCCGGTGGAACCATCTGCTGACATGATCGCTCCCCAGGCCAGGTCAGTCACTTGCGAGTTTGGGTCTATGCCCGAGGACGAGAGAAACGTTTCGAAGTCGCGCATCTGCTTGGGAAGCATTTGGTCCTGCATCTGCGCGAACCAGGGAAGCTTTCGGGCGGACTTCAAATCAGCATAGGCAAACTCGTCGGTGGATTTCGGAAACATTCCGATGACAGCGGTGCTGATTGAACCCGCGTCGGTTCGTGAAGGAGCAGCAGCGAAAAAGCCGAGCAACGCGACCGCTGCCAAAGCTGTAAAGAGAACGATTCGAATGATTGGCTGTCTCAAGTTATTTTCCCCTCAGATCGATTGATTAATGAAACCGCCGGGCCGCAGGAATGCGTTTAGCGACGATTGCACCGCGACACAGTACCCCTACAGTATAGATGCTAAGACCGTTCCTGACGGAATCAACTTTTGGCCACGCGTGCCGCGAGTAACGCGGATTCCGAGCGCATCTGGCCCGAGAATCCGGCGTCCGTAATGGATTCCAGATTGATGGCTACGTTCGCGAGCGCGCCTTGAACCGCCGCTGTAGCCATTAGACGCCCCACACGTATATCGGAAAGCATGGACGAGCTGGCTATCTTTTCCAGTTTCCCGAGAAGGTCAAAAAGATGCGCGGCTTTGCGCGCCACTTCCATGGGAACTTCGGCCGCGCCTTGCAGGGCACTTTGAACCGCGGATTCGCGGCGCCCATGTTCTTCGGGCGTCGATTGCGGCAACTTGTACGCCGCCATCACGAATTCAAAGGAGGCAGCGTCGCGATCAATCGCTTCCGCCAGCGCGCGCGAAGTAGAATGAAATTCCGCCAAAGC
>JBEKSN010000234.1:0-5192 GCA_049517055.1 Candidatus Acidiferrales bacterium
TCCCTTGCGGCACGATATCAATTTTCAAGCGCTCCCTCGTATCGTCCAGCCATTTCGTTGCGCGCGCGTTGATGGCCCTTTGAATCAGAACCTCGCGGATGGTGTCTTCCACTTCTTCGAGCGGTGGAACGGGCTCGCCGCGCGCTTTCAGCTGGGGTGCGAATTCGTCGTTGTAATACTTCTCCACTTGTTTGTCGTCCACCTGTGCTGCGGCGCGGAATCGATAATCCAGAAAGTGCGCGAGGTATAACTGCTGCTCCAGTTCTCGCCGGACGGCCGCCTCCGTTATCTCCGCATCGGCGCACCGTTTTTGGAACTCCTCAGGCGATCCGAACTGCTTCACAAATTGCTGATAAGCATTGTCAACCTCCGCGGCAGATGGCCGCGGATACTTCGCCGTGTTGGCTTCGCCTCTCACGATCCACTGGTCCGCCAGCTCGTTCATCAAGTCCGGACGAGGTTTCGCTTGGCCGTCTACAAGCTTCTGGAAAGCGGCTAGCTCGCGAACTTCGCTCTCTAAAATCAAGTCATCTTCAATGCGCGCAGCCACGCCATCGATCGGCCGCGCTTTGGAATCTTCCTGGACCGCGCCCGGTCCAGAACGAGAAGCTGATTGCGCACACGCCGGCGAAGCCCCGATACCGCAGAGCAAAAGCGTCAATCCCATCACGAAAATTGCGCGTCGCGCCAAGCGTCCCATCAACTCTCTTTTCAAAAGACCGGTCCAATGTTGAACGAAAACTCGAAATGCGGCAGCCTGAAAAATTGCCGGAAAGGATTAGGGGGAATCGTCGCCTGATATTGGGCTGGATTCAGTTGATATCCGAAGTCCACTCGAACGGGCCCTACCGGCGTGGGATACCGAAAGCCAAAACCCACCGTATGCGAAAAATAATTTAGGTTCGAAGTGGAAGACGGCTTCCACGCAATCGATATGTGGTTCAAATCGCTGTACACATTGCCGCCATCGTAAAATATCGTGCCGCCCAAACGGTTGCCGATAAACGGAAGCTTCATCGGAAATCGCAATTCCTGGTTGAACATGAGCACTGCAAGTCCGCCGATAGGGAAACCCGTGCACGGATCCCTTGGACCGGCTTCATTCAGGCCGAAACCCCGAAGCGTTGTTGCGCCGCCGGCAAAAAACCGCTCCGGCAGCGGAATCACTTGCTCCCCCACTGCGGGAGTCGTCGAAGTGCAGTTTGTCGAGCCGCCTTCCGACGTTCCGCCTTCGATGGTCTTGCCCAGTGGTTGTTCGAAGCCAAAACGGGTGGCCCGCGCGAACACGAATGCTCGGCCGAAAGGATGAAACGATGAGTTTTGAAAAAAACCTCGAAAAAAACTTGCGCTGGAACCGAGTGAGGTTGAAGCCACGCTTAAATCCACTGTATTAAACGTCCCGCGCTTTGCATCGACGGGATTATCGCGGCGCTCGCGCGCGTAGGTAATCCCGAAACCGGATACCAACGTCGGCTGGCTAAACAGCGGAATTTCGTCCGGAGTGATTCGTAGCTCCGAAGCCGTAACCCTCCGGAAAAAATATCGGTAGAGGATGGAACTCGAGCGCGAGAATTTCTCGGCCACTTGAAATGCGCCCTCATATCGCACGGACGTGAATGTCTGCACATCCTGCGCTTTGTCCGCCAATCCGATCAATTGAACGCCGATTGACGGGTGGCCCCAGAAGTTGTCTGCGGTATAGCTCAACAGCGAGCGGTATTCCAGCGTGCTCGCACGCGCTTTGAACGTAAGCGTCTGCGCCCGCCCGAACATATTCGACCGAGAAATTTCAAAGATAACGCGCGGGCTTTCGGCGATCACCGTGGCGTTGGGATCGCAACTGGACTGGCCCGGATTCTTGGAGTTCGAGCTGCAACTGGCTCCTATCTGCTGAACTTCGAATCCCACTCCATACCCTATCGTGTAGCGTTTCCCTTCCTGTAAATCTACGACGATGGTTTTATTCGGATCGGTGCCCGCTGGATTCTGCGGCTCTATCTGAACGCGGCTGAATACGCCCAGGTTGTAAAGCCGACGTTGTGTTTCCACAACGTCCCCTTCTCTCAGCGGGCCGTCCGATTTAATTTTAACCTGGCGCGCGATCACTCCCGGCCGCGTAAATTGGTAGCCCGTGATCAAAACCCTCGCGACTTCGATGCGCTCGCCTTCCGTGATGTGATATGTAAGCCGGACTTCATTCGCCGTAGCTCCCGGTGATACTTCTTCCTGGAAATGAGCTGCGGGAAAGCCTTCGTTGTAATACATCGCGAGTATGTTATTGCGATCGCTCGCCACCCCTGAAGCCGAATAGGGCTGGCCGGCCGACGATCCCACCACGGCCAGCAGCGTATCGGTGCTCATCACCCGATTGCCTTCCACGTGAAGGTCGGCAACTAGCGTTTGCGGGCCTTCCACGATGCCGTACGAAACGGAGAGAGTCCCCTTTTTACCCTGATAGTCGTCGTCCAGCGAAGAAGTGACCTTCACATCCAGAAAGCCGTTGGAAAGATAAAGTCCGCGTATGGAATCGGCATCGTCGTTCACCAGTTGCTGGCTGAACCGCCCGTTCGATCCAAAAGAAGCGGGCTGCAGTTGCAGCCGGCTTTCCAACAATCGTTTGCTGAAATACTTGTTCCCGGCGAAACCGACACTGGCAAGGCGGAATTTATTGCCGCGGACGACTTCGTAGCTAATCATGCGCTCCCCGCGCGCGGCGTCCTCGTGAGAGCTCACCTTCACGTCCGCGTCGAAATACCCTTGCCGTTGAAAATAATCGCGGATATTACGCCGGCCTTCCTGCAATAAATCTTCATCCGCAGCGCCTTCTGCATAAATCGGCAGAAGCGAACGCAGTTTTCCTCTCCTCAGTTTCGCGCCGACCAGCTCGACATTTACTCGCGGCCCTGTAGTCACCTCGTATTTCAAAGGCACAACATTCAATTGCGCGTCATACTGGCCCGCGGTAATCACCACTCCGGCGCCCAGATATCCTTGGTTTACCAAATGCTTCTTCAGACGCTGCGTGGCCTTGGTTAGGCGCGCTGTGGTCAGCTGCTTTTTCAACTTAATCTTTGAACGGCGAATGAGCTCGTCGTCCGGATAAGGAGTCTTATTTTGCAAAACAAAGCTTCCCACCACCGCCCGGGGGCCGGGGTCCACGGTAACTAACACATCCATCTGACGGGTGTCCTCGTGCGGGGTCAACTTCCATGTCACTTTCGCTTGGAATAGCCCTTCGCTGCGTAGCGTGTCTTTTAGCCGCTGAATCGCCTCTTGCAGAGCGCTCTCGCGGAACGGCTCACCCAATCCCAATCGCATGGAGGCCAGCGCAGCGGGCTCGCTTGGCGGGTCTTTTAATCCTTCCACTCGGATTGCGTTGTTGAAGTAATTTCGGCGAACGACAAAGTCCACACGCAGACCTTTCGCCGTTGATGTCGCCACCACGTGTATGTCTTCGTAGTCGCCGCTGCGATACAGTTCCCGCAGAGCTTCGCGCTCCTTGGCAGTGTCAAACTGTTCCCCGGCCCTCAGGGGCAGCGACGCTGTGTCTCGCCCCACACTTTTTCCCGCATCGTCCAGGATGCGGACCTCCGCCACTTGCTCCCCTTCCACGCCCGGTTCCTGTGCTCGCGCCGCCGCACACGCAAAAACGCTGCAAACAAGCGCTCCTGCTGTCCATGTCGCAGCAAGGCCCGCGCATCGAAGGCTGCGGATCGATTTTTTTCGGAGGAGCCTCATTCGCCAGAGGGGTAAGAAGAAAGGTTAGCACGCCGCGTTGCCTGCACGAGTCGAAAAGGCGTTATCATAAAGTTCACATTAGGAAACAGCGGATGAATGGCGAACAGCGCGAGAAATACTCCCGTCAGATTCTCTTCCCCGGCATCGGTTCTGGCGGCCAGCAGAACCTCGTTGCCGCAAGCGCCGTCCTGGTGGGCTGCGGCGCCTTGGGCACGGTAGTTGCGAATTTGCTCGTGCGGGCGGGGCTCGGGCGCCTGCGTATCGTCGACCGTGATTTCGTAGAGCTATCAAATTTGCAGCGCCAGACTTTGTTCGAAGAAGCCGACGCTCGAGAATCCCTGCCAAAGGCCATTGCCGCGGAACGGCGCCTGCGCTCGATCAATTCCGATGCGCGGGTTGAAGCGATTGTCACCGATCTCACCCCGGAAAATGCCCCGGAACTTCTCGGCGGCTTCAGCCTCATTCTCGACGGCACAGACAATTTCGAGACCCGGCTCCTGCTCAACGACGCGGCGATAGCCCTCAATATCCCGTGGATTTATGCGGCCGCCGTGGGAAGCTACGGTGTCACCCTCACGATTCGCCCAGGCCACACTCCCTGCCTCGCGTGTCTGCTGGAAGGCCGGGAAAAACCGTTTACCTTGGGCGCTGAAGAAACTTGCGACACTGCGGGCATTCTCAACGCCGCCGCCGGAGTGATCGCTTCAATCCAAGCGGCGGAAGCGACAAAGCTTTTGGCCCGGAAGCCCGAGACCTTACACGGACGCCTGGTATCTTGCGATGTCTGGGCCGGAAAATTCCAGTCCATTCGAATCTCGCAAAATCCGGATTGTCGCGCGTGCGGGCGACGCGATTTCACCTATCTTACCGGACACGCTCAGCCTCACGTCACTATGTGCGGGCGCGACTCCGTTCAGATCCACCAGAGCAGCCGCAAGATTGATCTCGGTGAACTCGGCCGCCGTTTAGCGCACGCCTCTGTAGCCGATGTCCGCAACAACGACTTCCTTCTTCGCTTTCGCGTCTCGCCGTACGAAATGACCATCTTTGCTGATGGCCGCGCCATAGTAAAAGGGACACAAGATCCCGCCGTTGCGCGATCGCTATACGCCCGGTTCATCGGCGCGTAGAGTTGAAATTGTCTAGGGGCTCAACGGCTCGGCAAACAATTCGATCCTACTAAACGGGGAATTTCATTTCAGCCCGCGAATCGGCGGGCGGAGGACTGCCGCATCAATGCGCGGTCCATATTTTCGCGCGTGTTCATCAACGTAAGCAGGGTACTCAATACGCGCGCTTTTAGTTCATCGGACATGGGAAACCCGCTTGTAGCCGTGTTCACCAGCGTCTCCCCGCGCCTGGCGATCTTCTGCATGAACTCCACTTGGCGTTCGTGCTTGTTTTTACCCAGCGCGGTTTCGCGCCGCATTTCAGCGCATTCATTTTCGATGAAA
>JBEKSN010000235.1:0-5187 GCA_049517055.1 Candidatus Acidiferrales bacterium
GAGCGGGATGAGTATTGCTACGTTGATGGCGACCTGCGCGATCTTTTTGGTGGCCGGGTGGACGGCGCCAAATTATGCGGTGCTTGCGCTGGTGATTGGAGGCGTGGTGTGCACGGCAGCGGCGATTGCGGGGGCTACTTCGCAGGATCTGAAGACCGGGTACTTGGTGGGGTCGACGCCATTTCGGCAGCAGATGGCTTTGCTGATCGGCGTGACCGTTTCGACGATCGCGATTGGGGCGACGCTGAACCTGATGAACACGGGGCTGCAGAAATACGTGCCGACGCGGATTCCGGTGAACGTGGAAGCGTTGGCTACGGGCGTGAAAGTGGAGAGAAATTCGATTACGTATCAGGGGAAGAATTACGTTTTGATCAACGCGCTGGGGTCGGCGCAGATTGCCGACGGTGAATATCTCTATGATCCGGCGACGAAGGAAATCGAGATTCAGTGGGTGCAAGGCATCGGCGGAGACAAGGCTCCGGCGCCACAGGCGCGGCTGATGGCGACGGTAATCAACGGCATCCTCACGCAGCGGCTTCCGTGGAGGCTGGTGTTGATGGGCGTCGCGCTCGTGCTGGCGGTGGAAATTTTGGGCGTGAGGTCGCTGGCGTTTGCGGTGGGCGCTTATCTTTCGATTGGGACTACGGCGACGATGTTTGCGGGCGGGCTGGTGCGCTGGCTGGTGGAAGTTTCGTCGAAGAAAACGGAGGAGGGCGAAGCTAGTCCCGGCGCGCTTTATTCGAGCGGGTTGATTGCTGCGGGGGGAGTGTTTGGGCTGCTTGGAATTGTGATCGCACTTTTACAAGACCCGGAAATTTCCACGCGCGTTCCGCACTGGCTTGTGGTTGTGTTGCGGTTGCCTTGGCGGCCCGACCTTTTCGCGTTTGGTCCGAAGATTCTTGGGTCGCTGGCTACCAGCAACCTGTTCGGGCTTTTCATGTTCATTCTGCTGGCAGCTTCGCTCTTCTACTTTGCGCGCAAGAAGCTCGATAAAACATAAAGCCTCTCCGCGCGAGGAACGCTCCGTTCACACCGGCGATTAGCGCTTGGGCGCTTTGTTCGGGTCGGGTGGGCGCGACGGAAGATTCTTGGGACTGGCTTCCAGCGCCTTCATGACTTCCGCAATGCCGCGTTCGAGCTGCGGGTCCTTGCCGGCGATCACTGCGGCGGGATCGTTTTCGACGACGATGTCGGGATCGACGCCGTGTCCTTCGATGACGTACTGGCCGGCGACGCTGGCGGTGGCGAATTCGGGCACGAAAACCTGGCCACCGTCGAGAAGCGGGCCGCGGCCGCTGATGCCGACGACGCCTCCCCAAGTGCGCTTGCCGATAAGAGGGCCGAGACCTGCCTGGCGAAACATGTAAGGAAAAATGTCACCGTCGGAAGCGGAAGTTTCGTTGATCAGGCAAACCTTTGGACCGTAGAAGACAGTGCTCGGGTACGTATTCGTCTGTTGGTCAACGCGATCGAAATCGGTGCCGAGCAAGTCGCGCCTAAGGCGTTCGATGAGCATTTGCGAAACGTTGCCGCCGCCATTGCCGCGAACGTCGACGATCAAAGCCTGTTTGCGAATCTGCGGATAAAAATACTTGATGAATTCGCGGATGCCGTCAGCGCCCATGTCAGGGATGTGGATATAACCGACCTTTCCGCCTGTCGCGGCCGACACGGCGTCGCGATTATGGGTGACCCAATCGAGATAGATGAGATTGGTTTCGCTGGTGATGGGGCGATACGAAGTGGTTCGCGAGCCATCCATGGTGGGCTTGGAGTTGACGGTGAGCTGGACGGGGCGGTTAGCCTTGTCGCGCAAGAACTGGTACGGATTGTCCTTGGCGGTGAGATCGCGGCCATCGATGGCCAGAATGTAGTCGCCTTCCTTGACGTCGACGCCGACTTCGGTGAGCGGCGAGCGATAAATCTCCTCCTCATTTTGGCCTTTGTAGATTTTTGTGATGCGGTAACGGCCAGCGGCTGCATCCAATTCGATGCGAGCGCCGGGGAGGGCCACTTGGGGGCGTTGAGGGATTTCAAAATCGCCGCCGGCAATGTAAGCGTGAGAGACGCTGAGTTCGGCGATCATCTCGCCGATGACGTAGTTGAGATCGGAGCGATGAGCGACGTAATCAACAAGAGGGCGATATTGGTCGCGCAACGCGTCCCAATCGTAGCCGTTCATGTTTTGGACGTAGAAGAAATCGCGGTAACGTCGCACAACTTCATTGAAAATTTCGACCCACTCCTGCTGTGGAACGCGGTCCACCATGAGACCTTCGGTGGAAACTGTTTTCGGGCTGGATTTGCCTTCGGGCTTGAGGTCGTAAAGCTTGAAGCTGCGCCCGTCGCGCACTAATACTTTTTTGCCGTCCTGAGAAACGTCGAAGCCATCGATCTTGTCGACTAGGGTGGTTTCCTTGCGATCTTTAAAGGCGAAGAGAACGAGCGCGGAAGGCGGGAAGGAATCTCGGCCGTAAAAGGGAGCGCCAGAGCGCGCGTAGACCAGATAGTCCTTGGTGACCACCAGACCGTTGAAGTTGTCGGCATCAACGGGGACACGAGTGACGCGATCGGAAAGGCCGTCGAAATCGATGCGGATGTATTCCTTTTTTTTCTCTTCTTTTTTGTCGTCTTCCTTCTTGCGATCTTTCTTGGCTTCTTTTTTGTCCTCGTTTTTGTCGCCGGCTTTTTCGGCGGTCTTGTCTTTGTCAGATGACTCCTCGCCCGGCTTCGTGATGGCGACTTCATCACTTTCCGGCGGGAAAGGATTTTTTCCGTCCTTGCGGAGAGTAAGTGCAAGGAGAGAGTTGCCGCGATTGGTGGCGAAGTTGAATTCTATGCGGCTCAATTGCGGAGCGTATTCGCGAGTCCCGATGAAATAGAGATAGTTTCCCTCGGGATCCCAGGCAGGATCGCCGGAATCGTAAAGCGGGTCGGTGACGCGACGGACTTGACCGTCGCCCACACTCCATACGTAAACGCACGAGAAACCGCTCGGTTCACCCATGATAAAAGCGATATGGCCGCCGTCCGCCGACCATGGATACGCGGGAATGCGTCCGCGGGGATTCTGTGCGATTTGAGAGACCTTCTTGTCATCGAGAGTCAAAACGTAAAGTTTTCCGTCTTTGTCGCCGAACGCGATGCGTTTGCCGTCCGGCGCCCAACTGGGCTGATAGAGCATGGCGTGGAAACCGTGAGTCAATTCCTCCGGCTTGCCCGAACCGTCCTGGTTGATGAGGTAGAGCTCGTCTTCGCCATCCATGTCAGAAACGAAGGCAATTTTTGAACCGTCAGGCGACCACTGAGCGAACTTGTCGTGCGCATTCGATGAATTGGTGAGATTGCGCGTGGTACCTTTTTCTATAGGTGCGGTAAAGACATCGCCGCGAGCGACGAACAGAGCGCGTTCTCCTTTCGGGCTCAATTCAGTCCACTCGATTTGATTGGCCGCGGAAACGCGTGAAGGCCGCATCGCCAGAGCATCGGTGGGAACCTGAATGGAAATGGATGTGGATTTTCCGGAGGCGATATCGAAAATGTTCAGCTCGCCATCCATTTCGTAAACGATGCGGCCCTTGTGATCGGTGCTGGGCCAGCGAACATCCCATTTCGTGCTGTGCGTGAGCTGGTCGGTGGCTTTTGTCTTGGGATCGTAGGAGTAGAGATTGAGCGTGTCGTCTTTGTCGGAGGAATAATAGATTTTATCCCCGACCCACATGGGATCGCGATGAGCGCGGACATCTTCGGTGATTTTTTCCTGCGCGTTTGATTTGAGGTCGTAAATATACAATTGCTGGGCCCAGCCTCCGGAATAGCGTTTCCACGTGCGGAAGTCGCGGAAGAGAGGGGAATAAACAACTTCGGAACCGTCCGGAGAAAAATCGCCCGCGCCGGATTTCGGCATGGGGAGAGCGTGCGGCAGACCGCCATCCATCGAAACGGTGTATAGGCGGGAGTCTCCAAGCTCAAAATATTCGCGCAGCGAACGGAAGACGACCGACTTGCCGTCGGGAGTCCAGCCGTAAACTTGATTGTCGTAGCCCCAGCGCGGAGTCAGCGGGCCGCGCGCGGGATAAAAAGTGAGCTGCTTGGGAACGCCACCGGTGACGGGAATTACGTACACCTGCTCGTCGCCGTCGTATTGGCCGGTGAAAGCGATCCATTTGCCATCGGGGGAAAATTTGGCGAAGAGCTCGACACCGGGATGGGCGGTGAGACGTGTGGCCAATCCACCGGAGGTGGACGCGAGCCAGAGGTCGCCGGCGTAAGTGAAAGCAACTTTGTCGCCGTGAATATCAGGGAAGCGAAGAAGCTTAGTTTGAGCCGTGGCAGAAGAAGCCACTAGTACAGCGGCAAGAAGACAGAGAACGGCAGCGCGAAGCTTTAGTCGTTGCACGGTTTTCCTTTTCACCCAATGAGATTCCGAAGCGGGCGCGGCAGAGAAAACGGAACCAGGCGCGTGCCCGGCGTCATTCTGGCTCGGCAACACTTTGACCGGTCGCCGCTCTTCACTACAAGCCGTGCCGTAATGTACATGCGACGGCCTTTCCACGCAATGTCCGGCTTTCGGCGAGCACAACCGGCCGCGCCGCTGATCGCGTCGGCAATCGGTTATATCAACCTGGAAGCTCTCCGCGCCCGGGCAAAAGTCGCCAGCGCCGAATACGCTTTTTTGCTACTAGCCCTTCATTTAGAATGCCGGGCACGACAATGAACCAGTTGCGTAACAAGACCCCTGCTATTCTCGCCGCTCTGCTGCTCTTTTCGTCATGTGCTCGCGGCCAAACTTCGGCACAGTACAAACTCACGGCGATACATTTCACCGGCTTGCACCGCTACGCCCCCGAACAAGCCGTCGCCGGATCGGGCCTGCGCATCGGTGGTTCCGTCGCAGCTGCCGATGTGCAATCCGCCGCAGAGCGCCTCTCCAAGTCCGGGGCATTCGACTCAGTCTCTTTCCAAATTTCCACGCGAGGAAACGAGCTCACTGCGCAATTTGGCGTCACCGAAACAAAGGACGTCCTTCCCTGCATTTTCGACAATTTCGTCTGGTTTACGGATACGGAGCTCGACCGCGTGCTTCGCCAGCACGTGACGTTCTACACTGGAGAAGCCCCGGTACGCGGTGACTCTGTTCCGCAAATTCGCAGCGCGCTCCAGGATTTGCTTCGCACCAACGGC
>JBEKSN010000236.1:0-5170 GCA_049517055.1 Candidatus Acidiferrales bacterium
CGAGTTTTCAGATCTGCCGAGCCGGCCGAAAAGCCAGCGCGAGTCGGTCTGGAAGCGCTCGCTGCGGGAAAGGCTTATGTTATTTCCGGATTCATGAACAAATTGATGAAAGAAGGGCAACGATTGGCGCCTCGCGGATTCGTCACCAGGACCGCTGCAAAAATGATGCGACCGTCCGAGACTTAGAGCTCCTGTGAGGGGACCGCAAGGCTCCGAGACTCTCGGGCTGCTCATGGTGTTACCTGAGTGTCGAAGACGCCGGTTTCGACCCTGCCTGCGCGCTTGAGCTGCACGAACATCCGGTACTCGCCCGCTTTTGGAAATCCATAAGGGAACGAGACTTCTGGGGAAATTGCGCCCGTGGGCATTTGCATCGCCGTCATCGCCGGACTTTCATTCGCGCCAGGGGACGAGCCGGAATTTTTCTGCGCCAATTCGAGTGCGGCCATGGCGACTGATCCGTCGGGATGAATATGCGCGAAGACGGAACGGTCTGAGCGCACGATTTCCGCGTGCCCGGCCATTCCCATGTAGGGTTCAACATCCGTTGCGGGTTTTCCCTGCGGATCTTCGAGGCGGAATCGCAGCCAGATAAAATGATTTGCTGAAAGCGGAATCGGGCCTCGCTCCCAAACCATACGGTAGCCATCGGCGAGAGTGTCGACGTCGCCTTTTTCGGTTACATCCGTGTTCGAGGTTGAGAGACTCGCTTCATTTGGAAGCGGATGTGTTGTGACCCCCGAATTGTCGCCGGTAAGCGGTACTCCAGAAATATTCGGCAAATCAATTTCTGCGATCATCGTGTCGGGGAAGCCGGACTCGCGCACGATATCCGCGTAAACCTGATAATGACCTTCGGCGATTTCCGGCAAGTCTATGGTAAAGGTATTGGCCGATCCGGGCGCCTGTTCCGGATGCAAATGATAGAAGCAGTCCATTTGCGGCGTACGAATCAAAAAGAGGTGCATCAAGTGGCCGTGGTCCGGAATGAGCTTGGTCATCACGGTATCCGGACGGTTGGTGTGCCAAGAAGAATCGCCCATGCGCAGCAGCAATTTCCCGCCGGGCTCGAGTGAGAGATTCAATGACGGCGGTTTGTAAATCATGGAGACGGCTTTTGCCAGCGCTTCTGAATTCCACCACATGTTCCCGAAGAACAGAATTGCAAGCACGACAACCGCGGTCCCAAGCATCACAAAACGTCCCCGGCGTTTCTGGTTGGGCTCCGGAGCTTGACCCGGTTCGAGAGTCCCTTCACGACGCGCGGCGCCAAGAATGGAAATAATGGCGCAGACCAAAAGCGCCATGAGCGCAAAAAGAAGCACGCCCAGGGACTTCTGCATGGGGAGTGTGTTCCGCGCGGCGGCTGGGACTGGTACGGCGAGCTCGCCGGGGCCCTGCGCACCGTTCACCTGCACACGGATTTGCCACGAGCCGGACTCCATCAGCCAGATTTTTCCGGAGAAAAACTGCGGATCGTCCTTCGATTGCAAGAGCGGGTCGGGCGGCGGTGGGTATTTTGAGCCAGCTCCGACAATGTGAAGCGGCACGACGCGAATGGTGGTGACGCCGGGGTCTGTGCTGCGTATCTCGACGTCCGCGAGGCCGGGAATCATCGCGGGGGTGCGGACGGTTATTGTCAGGTGATAGGGGCCGGCGAGGCCCTGGAAGTAAACGTCAGGGCTACCGACGTGAGCCCAGCAGGGGGCCAGCGCGAAAAATATTGCGGCCAGCGCTGCAACGAAACGGCGCATTTAGTCTCCTATTTTGAAATTTATAGGTTCCATCACCGGCGGAGACGGCGCAAGGCGTCGCCTGCGGCGAGTCCCACGCGGGACGAAAGAATCGCGATTACGAATGCGATCGCTATCCCGCGGAGAAGGAGCGCGAAGGTGGCCTCGCGGTCGATGAATTCGAATTGAAAGTGGTACTCCGAGGGCGGGACTCCGTAAGAAAAATAATTTTGGCCGAATATCCAATTGCGGGCGGCTGGAGCAATCAAGAAATTGCCAAGCGGCCAATGGACGATGAGCATTACCACGAGATACGCGGCGCCCAACATCACAGCCAGCAACCACTTGTTTTTCTGCGCGTAACGATTCAGAAGAAAATCGATAGCGAGCGCCGGAATTACAATCAGCACAGGAAATTCCAACGGGATCATGTGTGTCACGTTGGTGTACACGGGGCCGAGCTTCGGCGTTGCGGGAAACAGCGGCAAGCCCCAGAGCTGCGCCAAGTGAATGGCGGTGTAAATCGCGGCGACCACGGTAGCACCCCATCGATAGCCGCAACCACGCGCCAGTGCCACCAGAATCAACGGCACACCGAGCGAAACTGCGAGGTAGAAAGTGGCGCCGTGCATCTGGTCGCCAGAGCTGTATTCAGAGACGAAGAGCAAATGAAGAGCGAGCAGCACGCCGCCGAGATACAGATACATGCGCAGAAGATTTTTTCTCTCGGTGCCTTCGGCGCGATTCATCTGGCTGGCGAGAAGGAGCAGCGCGCCTACGCCGACCCCCAGAATTCCGATTCCCAGGACCATATGGGGCGGACTGACGATCTGGACGTCGAGGCCGAAGGAGTTGTGCCACCAGTTGTCGAAGGGCGCGGAGGTGACCATCACAACTCCGCCCCAGCAAGCCATGAATGCGCCGAGCGGCCCGCGAAATCCCCAAACTTTCACGGAAGCTGCTTTTGCAACGGGGTCGTTCCCTAGAGTGGTGGAAAAAATCAGGTAGGCGCTGACGAGGCACATGAGGATTCCGCCGAACTGAATGGCGAGGTGCGCGGGCGTCCAGAAAGTGTCGCGGCCGATGCTCATGTGCCAGGAGATGTCCCAGTAGAGGCCGAAGACGATGGAGGAGACGCCCACTAGGCCGCACCAGATGTACCAAGGAGCGGCTTGGGATCGGACGCGGGAGACCGCGGGATAGGGAATCGCGGCGTTTGTGGTCATAGAGAGCCTCCTTTCGGGAGGATTGCATGCTGGGTGCACAGCGAAAAGCTGAGCATCCTAGATGGGGCAACTGCAGACAGAAACGTGACAGAGCATTTCTCGATTTTTTGGCGATTTGAGCAAGTCGCGGTCGTTTGTTTTCTGTGAGATACAAGGCGTTCTATAACACGAGTTTGGCGATTTAATTCCGTGTGTTTGCGACCAGAAATGGGATCGATTTGGGGCAGAATTCGGGAGGACAAGGCATGTAGGGCTGGTGCTTTGACTATGGCCAGGACGAGCCCTTCGGCTGCCCTCGGGGCAAGCCCTTGCTGCATACATCTCCCATTCGTTGTCATGGCGAGCCCTTCGACTGCGCGCACAGCCATCGTTCGGGGACCGGTAGCGGAGACGGCTGGGCGGAGTGGTCCGTCGGTCGCCGTGGCGATCCCGCTCCTCGTTACCGTGTCCTGCATCTTCATAGCTCCGGAATTACGCTAGCACGAAGAAGGGCAGTTTGGAAGGATCTGCATGCTGTGGACATTTGCTTCTCGCATCAAAGCTGAGGACAGAAGCTCTAACCCAACTTGCCCAACGCTTCATGTCCGGTGAACACGAGCGTGTTAGACTTTCCGCAGAGTGCTGAGTTCAGGAGATGGCTTCATGTACAGACATCTGACAATTATCTTCGCCGTAATCGGGGCCCTGCCGTCCATGGTTTGTTACGCGCAACAACCAACACCCGTGAAGCCTGACCAACTTCCCCCGCCGTTCGAGACCTTCCAAGATGCGAAGCAATTCAATGCTGGTCGGGTGGGACCCGGAAACACGATTTCCTTTGTGCAGACGCCGCCGGATTTTCGGTTGTCTGGGTTTGCCATAAGTCCCGACAGTCGGTTGCTTGCAATGGGGTGGGGGTCTGGAAGGATCGAAATTTGGGATATTCACACTAAGCACAGAGTCTCCGAATTTCAGTCTGGTATCGGTGAGCCGGGCGTATTGCGATTTAATCCTGCAGGAACTCAATTGGTCGTAAGCGGATCTGGAGGAAAACTAAATTTTCTTGAAGTTCCAAGCGGTAAGAAGCTTCGCGGATTCGTCATTCCGCTGGGCAAGTACCATTACGATCTGCAGCAATTACTGTTCGACCCGCAAGCTAAGTGGATGGCATACGCGGATGAGGAGAGCAGCAAGGTACTTGACGTGACAACCGATTCGCTCGGCCAACTCGCAGACCTGAAAGACGCGGGCAGCATAGCCCTCTCCTCAGACGGCAGCAAACTATTTACGGTGAACAGAACCGAATTGGTCGGATTCAACACCGCTAATTGGGAAGTGGTTGGCCGCTGGCCTCTAAAGAGCCCCCCTATAAATACACAACCGGTTCTCGTGCGAACGGGAGTTACGGCGGATGGGAAGGGGTCCGTTGTTGTGCCGTCCGGTAAGGGACTCGTGATCTATCGCGAGCCGGAAATGACAGGTGATTACGTGACCGAAAAACCCACTTCTGCTGTCGGTTTTTCGCGGTCCCATAAGGTCTATATCAACTTATCGAGTGAGATCACTTTTCTAACGGCAGAGGGAAAAGTGTTCTGCAAGAGATCGCAGACCAGGTACGGTTATGCTGTTAGTGAAGATGGAGAGTGGCTCGCTATATCGCAGTTCGGCAGTGTTGATTTGTGGCGAGTGGAAGACCTTCTGGACAACTGCAAGGCCCAGGAATGAAAATCATTCTTTTTGGGGCGACGGGGTGGGTGGGGCAAGCGGTGTTGCGCGAATGTTTGCGCGATCCTGAGGTGGAGCGGGTGCTCGTGATTGGGCGCAGCTCGATCGGGATTCAGAATGAAAAGGTGCGGGAAATCGTGCATGGGGATTTTTTGGACTTTTCGAGTATCGAAGATCAGCTTCGTGGGTATGACGCCTGTTTCTTTTGTCTGGGGGTCTCTTCAGTGGGGATGGCGGAGCAGGATTATGCGCGGGTGACGTATGACTTCACGATGGCGGCGGCGCAAGTTCTGGCGAGCCGAAATCCGGGGATGACGTTCATCTATGTTTCAGGGACGGGGACGGACAGCTCGGAACATGGGCGCCTTATGTGGGCGCGGGTGAAAGGGAAGACCGAGAATGCGCTGTTCAAATTGCCGCTCAAGGCTTATATGTTCCGTCCGGGATACATTCAGCCGCTGCACGGAATCAAGTCGAAGCCAAAACTGTACCAGGCGCTTTTCTCGG
>JBEKSN010000237.1:0-5118 GCA_049517055.1 Candidatus Acidiferrales bacterium
TCCGCCGAAATGGTCTCGATATTTTGGCGCGAGTCAGCGCTCTGCGCCGCCAGTCCCAGCGGCGAAACCATAATCACAATGCCCAGCAGAACAAACGGAGCGCGTCGAATCATCGAATCGCCTCTTTTAGTCGGATTTGAATCTCACACGCCAGTGCGGGAGTTGAGCCGAAAATCGTCGAGTAACAAGAGCCGGCGCGTCTATGCGGATTGTGACCGCACACCGGCTCCAAGTCAACCGCGCCTCAGTAGGTGTCGCCGGCTAGAGTCTCCGCCGTGGACGGGCGGGCTTCAGTTTACCCAGAGCGTAGCGAAGGGCCCCGCCGTCCGTCCTTGCGTCGATCTCGGGCTTTAGCCCCTGAAGCCAGCCACCGATATTGCCGCCACAATCCTCGATTGTAAACTTCGTTCGTTTTGGAAGGGCGGGGCTTCAGCCCCGCCGTCCGTCCCTGCATCGATCTGGGGCTTTAGCCCCTGAAGCCGGACGGCTCCTGAAAATAAACTTCATATTGACACTCTATAGGAAGCTAACTTATTGTCCTACAGATCGTCTATAGGAGAATCATGACACCAGATCAAACCAACCTCCTCCAAGGCACCCTCGACATGATGATTCTGAAATCCCTGGCACTGGACCAAATGCACGGCCTCGGCATCTCCCGCCGCATCGAACAGCTCACAAAAGGCACCTTTCAAGTCAAGCCCGGCTCCCTCTTCCCCGCTCTCCATCGCATGGAAGAGGAAGGCTGGCTCGTCTCTTCCTGGGGCGAGTCGGAAAATAATCGCCGTGCAAAGTATTACCGTTTGACCCGGGCCGGCCGCCGCCAGCTCGAATCCGAAACCCAACGCTGGGGCCGAATTTCCTTGGCCATCGCCCGCGCCCTGGAAGCTTCCTAGGTTCGCAAGTCAGGAAGGAGCAGAAAGCATGCCCACGCTCTCGCGAATGAAAAACTTCTTCCGAAATATTTTCGCCAAGCGCCGCAACGACCGTGAACTTGACGACGAAGTGCATTCCTACGTTGACCTGCTTGCGGAGGAAAAGATGCGCCAAGGCATGAACCTGGAAGAAGCGCGCCGCACGGCTCGAATCGAACTCGGCGGCATCGAGCAAGTAAAGGAACAAGTCCGCGAAGTCCGCTCCGGCGCTTGGCTAGATTCCCTCCTACAAGATTTGCGCTACGGCGCCCGCATGCTGCGCAAATCCCCGGGCTTCACGGCCGTCGCCATCCTCACTCTCGCCCTCGGCATCGGCGCCAACACTGCGATTTTTTCAATCGTGTATGGAGTCCTACTGGCGCCGCTCCCCTACCACGACGCGTCCCGGCTCGTCGTCCTGAATGAAACGACTCCAAGAGTCGGCACCGTCAGCGTCTCGTATCCCAACTTTATCGACTGGCGCGCGCAGAGCCGCTCGTTCTCGCAAATGGCTTACATTGAGGAAATGAGTTTTAACCTTGCGGGCGCTAGCGTGAGCCGTCCGGAGAACATCCAAGGCGACAGCGTCTCGCCTAATTTTCTGTCGATGATTGGTGTGCATCCCTTTCTGGGACGCGATTTCGAACCAGCGGAGGAAAAGTCCGGAACCCAGCGCGTCCTTCTGCTCGGCTATCAACTCTGGCAGTCGCATTTCGGCGGCGACCCCAACGTCGTCGGTCGCTCGATCGCTCTCAATGGAAACGATTTTGTCATCGTTGGCGTGTTGCCGTCCAATTACCGCTCGCTGGACAAGATTGACGTGATGCTGCCCATCGGAGTGTGGATCACAAACAATTCGTCCGCGTCGAGCCGAGGCCAACGCGGCGACAGTACGGTCGTAGCTCGACTCGCGCAAGGCACGTCGTTCGCACAGGCCCGCGCCGAAATGGAAGGACTCGCGTCACGCCTGGCGAAGGAATATCCCGAAGATAATGACCAGTTCGGCGCCGAGCTGCGCCCGGTTCGGGACGCTTTCGCCGGCAACCTACGGACGGAAATTCTTGTGCTTTTCGCCGCAGTCATGTTTGTTTTGCTCATCGCGAGTGCGAACGTGGCAAATCTATTTCTCGTTCGCGGCGCGGCGCGCACCAAGGAAATTGCGCTCCGCATGGCATTCGGCGCAAGCCGGTGGCGCATCATCCGGCAACTGCTGACGGAGACTTTCGTCCTCGCTTTTCTCGGCGGCGCGTTGGGACTTGGTTTCGCACTTGCCGGAATTCGTCTGATCCCGCAGCTGATTCCGCAGGACACGCTTATGGGTGCCACTATCGGCTTGAATGGTGCTGTGCTCCTCTTTACGGCAGGCGTCGTGGTGTTCGCTGCCTTTGTATTCGGCATGGCCCCGGCATTGCACTCGGCAAAGCGCGATGTGCAGGGTGAACTCAAGGAGGGAGGCCGCACGGCCAGCGTCGGCGCCGCCCAAAATCGCCTGCGTGGAATTCTCGCCGTCGCCGAAATTTCCCTTGCGCTGGTTCTGTTGACCGGCGCGGGCCTAATGCTGAAGAGCCTCTATCGGCTGATTAACGTGAACCCGGGCTTCCAGCCCGATCGCATCCTCACCATGGAAATGCATTTGAGTTCACAGCGGTACTCCGAAGAGCCCGCTGTTCTCAGTTTTTGGCGGCAAGTACTCGACGGCGTCCGCGCTCTCCCGGGCGTGCAAAGCGCCGCGCTGGGAAATCATATCCCTCTAACAGATAGACACGGCCGCACGGACATCAGCATCGAAGGCATGGCGCTGCCCAAGCCCGGAAGCTTTCCTCACCCGGATACACACGTGGTCAGTTCCGACTACGTTCGCACGCTCGGCATGGTGCTCGAACGCGGCAGGACGTTCACCGACGCCGATAACGAAACCTCTCCGGAGGTCGCCTTGGTGAACGTCAAGCTCGCCCGGCAGTTTTGGCCCAACGACGATCCCATCGGCAAACGATTCATGTGGGGGCGCTTCAACCCAGCTTCGAAGATTCCGCCCAAGTGGGTCACGGTCGTCGGCGTTGTTGGCGACACAAAAATGTACGGACTCGCGAACCCCTCGCGCCTGGAAGTGTATTCCCCGATGCAACAAAACGTCGAAAGCGAAATGGACCTGCTTGTGAAATCGCAACTCGATCCATCCGCGCTGACTTCCGAAATCCGCGGCGTGGTGGCGGGCGTGGACAAAGATCAGTCGATCTACGCCATCGCCACCATGAACAAGGTCATCAGCGATGGCGTCTCCGCGCCACGCCTTACGTTGGTGCTCCTCGGACTTTTCAGCGCACTCGCCTTGATTCTCGCGGCCATCGGAAGCTACGGCGTGATTTCGTATTCCGTCGCGCAGCGCACTCACGAAATCGGCGTGCGCATGACGCTCGGAGCGCAGCGCACCGACATTCTTCGCATAATCCTCTACCAAGGAGGAAGAATCGCATTCGCCGGGATTGTCATCGGAATGGTCGCTGCGTTCGCGCTTACCCGGCTGATGTCCGGCCTTCTCTTCTCGGTCAGCGCCGGCGATCCCGCAACGTTTGCCGCGGCGGCAGTTCTGCTCGTCCTCGTCGCAATCGTTGCCTGCTACATTCCCGCGCGCCGCGCCATTCGCGTCGATCCCATGATCGCGCTGAGGCACGAATGAAAAGAAGCCCCTCGCACTCGGAGGACACAACATGCCCATGCTATCGCGCATGACCAGCTTCTTGCGAAACACTTTCGGCAAGCGCCGGGATGACCGCGAACTTGACGACGAAGTCTGCACGTACGTCGACCTGCTGGCCGAGGAAAAGATGCGCCAAGGCATGAACCCGGAGGAAGCACGACGAGCGGCGCGCATTGAGCTAGGCGGCGTCGAGCAGGTGAAGGAAGACGTCCGCGAAGCCCGCGCCGGCGCTTGGCTCGATACCGTCATCCAGGACATTCGCTATGGCCTCCGCATCCTTCGTAAGTCCCCCGGTTTCACCACCGTCGCCGTCCTTATCCTCGCCCTCGGCATTGGCGCAAACACCGCCATCTTCAGCATGATCAATGGCCTAATGCTGCACACCCTCCCGGTGCGGGACCCAGGGCGGCTCGTCGAACTTCTCCACCACTATCCAGGCGAGCCTGAACCTGGGTTCAACGGCTTCTCGTGGGACGCCTACCAGATCATGCGCGACAGTAATCGTGTCTTCTCGGACCTGATCGTCGGGTCTATGAACTTTTTCACTGTCCGCGCCGATAAGCTGCAGCCGCAGGCGGTGTTCGGCGGAAATGTCGGAGGAACTTTCTTCCAAGCGCTCGGCTTGCGGGCTGCGGCCGGCCGCTTAATTGGCCCCGAAGATGTTCACATGGGCTATCACGCCCCGGTAGCCGTGGTGAGTTGGTCGTTCTGGAAATCCCGGTTCGATCTGGATCCTGGAATCGTTGGCAAGAAAATCATCGTTGATGACGCTCCAGTCACCATCATCGGCGTGGCGCAACGCGGCTTCTACGGACTCAGCGAACAAGCGCAACAAGACATTTGGCTGCCTATATCACTCGGCCCCTCTCCCTCATGGGGATTTGCATTGTTAGGGCGGCTGAAACCGGGCGTTTCCATAGAACAAGCACGAGCGGAAATGGCGGTGCTGTTCCAAAGGGTTGTGGACGCACCCGACGCGGGGCCATTCGTCAGGGGAATGCAGCTTCGCATCGAGCCCGCCGGAGATGGGTTGTCCACGCCGCTGCGCGAGACGCTCTCCACCCCGCTGATCGTTCTGATGGCGATGGTAGCCCTGCTGCTTCTTCTGGCATGCGCGAACCTGGCCGGACTGCTTTTGGCACGCGCGGCATCTCGGCAGCACGAAATGGCGGTGCGGGTTTGCCTGGGTGCGGGCCGCGCTCGGCTGATTCGGCAGACGCTCACCGAATCCTGGCTGCTTTCGATGACAGGCAGCGCGCTGGGCATTTCCCTGGCTTATTTTGGAACTCGTGGACTGATACGGATTTTTGCGTCGGGACGCGAGATTGCTGGGCTTCCGGTTCACTTCGAGTCTCTCAGCAATCCCGATTGGCGCGTGCTGCTGTTTACCGGAGCAATCGCGCTCGCTGCGGCGATGCTGTTCGGAGCGGTACCCGCGACTCGTGCCTTCCGCCCGATTCCGGCCCAGGCATTGCAGCAGGCGGCGCGGATTGGAGAGTCAAAATC
>JBEKSN010000238.1:0-5097 GCA_049517055.1 Candidatus Acidiferrales bacterium
GATCCTTCATAGACTTTCGCTACATCGCGCAGGTAAACGGGCACGCCATTTCGTGAGGTGATGAGAACGTTTTCCATCTCAGCGATGGAGCGGAGAAGGCCCAGGCCGCGGATGTTGACGCTCTGATCGCCCATGGTCAGATAATTGCCGCCGACGTTGGCGTTGCTCGCGCCGATAGCGGAAACGACCTGCGGCAGTGTGACGTTGTATTGCAACAATTTTTGCGGATCAATTTCCGCGATGTATTCGCGCGTGCTGCCGCCGAAAGACGTGACATCGATAATTCCCGAAACCTGCTTGATCTCGCGCTCGACGAACCAATCTTCCGTAGCCTTTAGCTCGTTGAGCGTGTATCCAGGACCGACCAGGCGGTAACGATAGATTTCTCCTACCGGCGACCAGGGCGAAAGCTGCGGGGACAAGTTTGCCGGCAAAGTGACCTGTTGCAGGCGGTTCAAGGCCTCCTGGCGGTCCCACAAATAATTGCTGTCATAGTCGAAATAGAGTTTCACATCGCTCAATCCAAAAATCGTGATCGAGCGGACATACTGAAGATGCGGGATTCCAAAGAGAACCGTCTCAACCGGAACGGTGACCTGCCGCTCCATTTCTTCCGCGGACCACGAAGGATTTTGCGTGATGACTTCCACCAGGGGCGGCGAGGGGTCCGGATACGCTTCGATGTCGAGTTGCAGGAAAATTACAATTCCGCCCGCGATCCAGGCAAGCAGCACGACGACCATCAGCGGGCGATAACGCAACAGGGAGGCTATGAACTTGCGCATTTTGGATTAGCTCTGTGCCGCGGCGCGCAAGAGGAGAGCTCCCTCAGAAACAATCGAATCACCTGGGTTTAGGCCGGAGAGAATCTCGATAGACCCGTCCATCGCGCGGCCCAACTTGACGGTCCGCCGTTCGAAGCGCCCGTTGCCTTTCGAGATGAAAACATGCGCTTCATTCCCTTCCCTAATCACGGCCGACGCCGGAACGAGTATGCCCTGCGAAGAGGAGCGCAAGACTCGGATCGAGCCAAACATTGCGGGCTTGATGCGCCCGCCGGGGTTTGAGAGCACGACGCGCAAATGCAGCGTGCGCGTTGTGGGATCAACGGCATCGGAGAGCACTCCGACGCGTCCCGGCCAACGCTGGTCCGGATAAGCGTCGAGCGTCACTTGCGCTTCTTCGCCCATCTTGAGACCCGCGAAATCCCTTTCGTAAATGTCACCCAGCGCCCAGACGGTTGAGATGTCGGCGATGGTGCAGAGCGGCTGCGGCGCATCGAGAGACTTGGAATACTCGCCACTGGCCGCGCCGATATCCAGGACTACGCCGGAACGTGGAGCGACGACACGCAATTCTGTGGAGGCATGGTCAGGATCCATTCCGAAAACGCGAATGAGCTGCGCGGTCGCTTCCAATTCAGCTTGAGCGATCTTGGCCTCACCCTGAGCTTGTTGGTAATCCTTCTGCGCGATCGCGTGGTGCGCGAGGAGGTCTTCCGCGCGGGTCAGGCCTTGCTGTTTCACCTCCGCATCTACCTTGGCTTTGTGATAATCCGCAACAGCACGGGAAAGATCGTTGCTCTCGAGCAGAGCGAGCAACTGGCCTTTCTCCACGTGGTCAGAGGGACGGACCTTCATCTCGACGATGCGGCCTCCGGCAGGCGGATAAACATGGACTACGCGAGTGGGATCGGCTTCGATGTGCGCAGGCAAGACGAGATAGTCGGGGACCGCGGAAGACTTCACCGTGATAGTCTGAATTCCTTTCGCGTCAGTCGCTACGTATTCGTTGTCGCTCGGAGCCGCGGACTGGCTGGCCTGAACCTGGGCGTTGGCTTGCTCAGACCCGCTGCCCGAGCTGCTGCACCCGCCAGCGGCGATTACAAAGACGATGCCGAGCATTAAGACCGCGGACTTCATTTCATGGACTCCAGGCCGATCTTCATTTGCTGAAAATCCCAGTCCAGCATTGTGTTGGATTGGCGCGAAATGTCAGAGGGGAGTTTACTTTGCCCACTGAAGACTTAGTTTAACAAACGCAGGCGCAGCCGCCAAAACGTATATGGTGACCGACCCGCTAGACTTCGACGTTTGATTCGGCTTGCGGGAGCCTATCACCGTCGCGCGCAACCCAGACGTACAGCGTGGGAAGCAAGAAGATTCCCATCACCAGGGAAGCAATGAGGCCGCCCACAATCACGATGGCGAAAGGGCGCTGCGAATCAGAACCAATGGCGTGCGAGAGGGCGGCGGGGAGTAGTCCGAGAGTGGCAACTAGCATCGTCATCATGATGGGGCGGAGCCGGAGAACTGCGCCCTCCACGGCAGAATCTTCGATCGAATGGCCGCGCGCCCGGAGCTGATTGATGTACTCGAGCATAATGACGCCCGTTTGAACGGAAACGCCAAAAAGCGCTAGAAAGCCGACGCCGGAGGATACGCTAAAGTGCGTGCCAGTAATCAGCAGCGCGAGCAACCCACCGATAGGCGCCATGGCGACGACGCCAAGAATTAAAAGTCCCCACTTCCACGAGCCAAACATGGCATAGAGAATGATAAAAATTAAGAGGATGGTAATTGGCAGGACAATGAGCAAGCGTTTTTCGGATCTCTTCTGACTCTCATATTCGCCTGCCCAATCCAGATGGTAGCCGGTAGGGAGTTTGACTTGTTCCCCAATTTTCTTCATCACTTCTTCTACCGTGCTGCCAAGATCGCGGCCCCGCACGCTGTACTTGATGGCGACATAGCGTGAGTTTTCTTCCCGATAGATTTCCGAGCCGCCATCGGTGACCGATACTTTGCACAATTGCGCCAGCGAAACGCGCTCGCCGGATGGCGCAAGCAACCGAATGCTCTCGATCGCTTCTTTCGTATCTCTATAAGGCTCCTGATACCGCACCACGAGGTCGTAGCGCTCTTCGCCCTGAAGTACCTGGCTCACGGCGTTTCCGCCGACGGCGGTCTGAATAGCGTCCTGAATGTCCGCTACATTGATGCCGTAACGGGCGGCTTGCAGACGGTCAACTGTGAAATTGAGATTGGGTTGGCCGAGGACTCGGAACAGCCCCAGATCCTCGATTCCAGGAATCTTGCTCATGATGCCTACGATCTGATCGCCTTTTTCTTCGAGCAGCTTAAGATCGTCGCCATATAGTTTGACGGCGAGTTCGCCTTTCACGCCGCTGACGGCTTCCTCCATATTGTCTTCAATCGGCTGAGAGAAATTCCAGATAACACCTGGGATTTTCTCCAGCTCGCGGTCCATGGCTGCGATGAGCTCGTCCTTGCGTTCGTGGAAAACAGGACGCCACTTGTCCTTCGGCTTCAAATCAACGAAGTATTCTGTGTTGAAGAAGCCTGTGGTATCGGTTCCATCATCCGGACGCCCCACTTGGCTGGTTACGACCGTAACCTCCGGAAAGGAGGCCAGCGCGATTCGAGCCTGGTCAGACACATGCGTTCCCTCGCTGGGTCCGGTGCTGGGCGCCAGCGTGCCGCGGACCCAGATGGCTCCTTCGTCGAGATGTGGCAGAAATTCCGAGCCGATCACGCCTCCAAACACGAGGAACACAGCGATACCTAATGCCGCAATGCCTGCTGTCAAAGTAATCCAGCGATGCTCAATAGCCCAGCGCACACGTGTCCGGTATTGGTTCGTAAGAAATACAAGAACCGGATTCCTCCATTCACGAATGCTATCGCGGAAAAACACACTGGCGAGAACCGGTGCGATCAAGATCGAAAAAATGAGCGCTCCAAGCAGCGCGAACGCGACGGTCCAGGCCATGGGCTTGAACAACCGCCCTTCAACGCGTTGCAGCGTGAAAATCGGCATATAAGCCGTAATAATAATAGCGATGGCGAAGAAAACCGGACGCTGCACTTCATGGGCGGCGTCCCGGATGCATTGCATCGTCGGTCTGCCGCTGCGAGTGCTCAAATGGCGAACAATATTTTCGACCATCACTACGGCCCCATCCACGACCATTCCGAAATCGAGCGCCCCGAGTGAGAGCAAGTTGGCCGGAATGTGGCGCAAATCAAGGCAAATCGAAGCGAAGAGGAGAGAAAACGGAATCGTCAGGGCCACAATGAGCGCCCCGCGTACATTGCCCAGAAAGAGAAAGAGAACGATGACGACGAGAATAATTCCTTCGGTCAGGTTGCGCAGTACCGTGTAAGTGGTGAAGTGCACAAGGTCGCTGCGGTCAATGAACGGTACAACCTTCACTCCTTTAGGCAAGATGTGGTCGTTCAGCTCCTTCACCTTTTCGTGAATCGCAATGAGCGTCGGATCGGCGGCCGCGCCCTTGCGCAACAGAACGATTCCCGAAACTACATCGTCGTCATCGATAATCTGCCCGTCTTCGCGATGAATTGCTTTCGCGAATCGACCCAGGCGGACTTTGGGTCCTTGCGTCACGACGGCGACGTCCTTCACGAGAATGGGGATGCCGTTCTGAGCTTTCAGAACAGTTTGCTCAATATCCTGAACGCTGCTGACCAGGCCGACAGCGCGGACGTTTATTTGCTGTTGACCTTCCTCAATGAATCCTCCTCCCGCGTTCACGTTATTGTTAGCAAGTTGCTGCTCGACTTGGCCAATGCTCAGGCCATAAGCAACGAGCTTGGCCGGATCGACTCGAACTTGATATTCGCGGGTGATGCCGCCGAAACTGGAAACGTCAACAACATTTGGCACTGACTTGAACTGTTTTTCGAGAACCCAATCCTCGAGAGATTTCAGCGCCATGACGTCATACTGCGGATTGGTGCTCTTCAACGTGTAAAAAAAGATTTGGCCGACTGGGCTGTAGTCGGTGCCCATCTGCGGCTGCAGATTAGCGGGCAGCGTGACCTGCGAAAGTCTTTCGAGCACCTTCTGACGATTCCAGTCATTGTTCGATTCGTCATCGAAGATGAGCATCAGGCTGGAAAGGCCCGCAAGCGATACGGATCGAAGATGGGTGAGATGAGGAATCCCATTCATCTGAATTTCAATTGGAATTGTGACTTGCTGCTCGATTTCCTCCGCTGCTCGACCCGGCCACTGCGTGATGATCTGGACGTAGTTATCCGCCACGTCCGGATA
>JBEKSN010000239.1:0-5066 GCA_049517055.1 Candidatus Acidiferrales bacterium
GGCTCATGGAGGATCGATGAACCTAACCAGCCAGCGTGGCCAAGGTTCCGTCTTCTCCTTCACGTTGCCGATCGATCACACCCGCCCGGGAAGCTCATGAGCGCCGCGACCATTCTGATCGTTGACGACGAACCCCAAATTCGCCGCGTCATGCTCACCACCCTTACTTCTCACGGTTATACCGTTGTGGAAGCCGCTAGCGGAGAGGAAGCTCTCGAAAAGCTTCGCGCCGAGCGGCCTGACCTTATTATCCTCGATGTGAACATGCCGGGAATTTCAGGCATCGAAACCTGCGCGGAAATCCGGACTTCCAGCGACGTGCCCATCATCATGCTCACCATCCGAAATAGCGAACGTGACAAAGTGCAGGCGCTCGACGCCGGCGCGGACGACTACGTAGTGAAACCCTTCGGTGTGCAGGAATTAATGGCGCGCATCCGCGCCGCGCTCAGGCGGAGCGCCCCTGGCGATGCCGCGCCGCCCTTCTTGACGGACGATCTCCAGATTGACTTCGAAAAACGCGTGGTCATGGTGAAGAACAACCCGGTTCGGCTTACTCCAAAAGAGTTCGAGCTGCTGCGGCATCTCGTTGCAAATCAGGGAAAGACACTAGGACATCGCCGCCTGCTACAGGCCGTGTGGGGGCCGGATTACGGCGAAGAAACGGAGTACCTGCGTGTATTCATCAATCAACTGAGAAAAAAGATCGAGCCGGATCCGCGCAAGCCTCGCTACATCCACACCGAGCCCTGGGTCGGGTATAAATTCAATCCGCCGCAAGCCACGGACCACTGATCTGGAAAATAATATTCATTGTAGCGCGTGAATCTGGTCTAGTTCCAGATTAAGTCCGAGAACATTTACACGTGGCTCGCCAAGAAATCCAAACTGGCGTTGCTCGGTGTGCTGCTGCACGAGCGCGCGCAGGTCGTCTTGATTCATCTTGCGTTCTTTTGCCACGCGAGGAATCTGAAACTCTGCCGCAGCCGGGGAGATATCCGGATCCAGGCCGGAAGCCGATGCGGTGACCAGATCGATGGGGATCGGGGCGTTTGGATTCTCGGCGTGCAGCGTCTGCACGCTTGCAGAAACGCGGTCGAGCAGCGCTTTATTCGTGGGGGCGAGATTCGATCCGCCCGATTGCGTGGGATCGTAGCCTGCCGGACCTGCCGCGGACGGCCTGGGATGAAAATAGCCCGGAGACGTGAAAGGCTGGCCAATCAGACGCGAACCCACCAGCTTGCCGCGAGACTCAATCAGTTCTCCGTTTGCTCGACGGGGATATAGCACCTGGGCAAGTCCGGTGACGACCAGCGGATAGACGATCCCGAGAAGCACCGTGGTAGCCAGCGTCATCCAAATCGAAATCAGCAGATTTCTTTTCACGTTGTCCTCATGCCAGACCAATATGAGTGATGATCTCGTCAATCAACTTAATTCCCAGAAATGGAGCGATCACGCCTCCCAGTCCATAGATCAACAGATTTCGGCGCAGCAGTTCTTCCGCGCCCGCCGGGACGTATTTCACGCCCCGCAGAGCTAGCGGGACCAGAGCGATAATAATCAGCGCATTGAAAATCACCGCGGAAAGCACGGCCGACTGCGGCGTCTTCAAACCCATCACGTTCAGTACCCCGAGTTGCGGGAATGCTCCTGCAAACATCGCTGGAATGATGGCGAAATATTTTGCGACGTCATTGGCAACAGAAAACGTCGTGAGCGCGCCTCGAGTGATCAGCAGCTGCTTGCCGATTTCCACAATCTCGATCAACTTCGTGGGATTGGAATCGAGATCGACCATGTTGCCGGCTTCTTTTGCGGCTTGCGTTCCCGCGTTCATGGCCACGCCGACGTCCGCTTGAGCCAATGCGGGAGCGTCATTTGTGCCGTCTCCCGTCATAGCTACTAGTTTGCCTTTGGCCTGCTCGCGGCGAATCAGCGCAAGTTTGTCCTCGGGTTTCGCTTGCGCCAGAAAATCATCCACCCCGGCCTCTCGCGCAATGGCAGCCGCTGTCAGCGGATTATCGCCGGTAATCATCACCGTTCGAATTCCCATCGCGCGCAGTTGATCGAACCGTTCGCGCATCCCGCCTTTCACGATGTCCTTCAGGTAGATAGTGCCCAGGACGCGGCGGTCTTCCGCAACAAGCAAGGGCGTCCCTCCGGCATTTGAAATCGTCTTGACTGTTTCTTCTACCTCTTGCGGAGCGCGACCGCCGGGCTGGGAGCAGTATTGAATGATAGCGTCCGGGGCACCCTTGCGGATTTCGCGCCCGTCGAGATCCACACCGGACATTCTGGTCTGCGCGGAAAATGGAATAAAAGTCGCGGCGTAAGACGAAAGCTCGCGGCCGCGCAGGCCATATTTTTCCTTAGCCAGCACGACGATCGAGCGGCCTTCCGGAGTTTCGTCAGCCAGCGAGGCCAGTTGCGCCGCATCGGCGAGATCTTGTTCCGTCACTCCAGGCGCCGGCACGAGTTCTGTTGCGCGACGATTCCCCAGCGTGATTGTGCCGGTCTTGTCGAGCAGCAAAGTGTCCACATCGCCCGCCGCTTCTACGGCCCTTCCCGACATTGCGAGCACGTTCCTCTGCACCACGCGATCCATTCCCGCGATTCCGATGGCGGATAGGAGTCCGCCGATAGTGGTAGGAATCAAGCAGACCAGCAACGCGATCAAAACGAAGACCGATTGAGGAGCGCCGCTATAAATAGCCATGGGTTGAAGCGTGACCACGGCGAGCAGGAAAATAATTGTCAGTCCGGCGAGGAGAATATTGAGGGCAATTTCGTTCGGAGTTTTCTGCCGCTCGGCGCCCTCGACAAGCTTGATCATTCTATCCAGGAATGTTTCTCCCGGATTCGCTGTGATTTTCACGGTGATTTGATCGGAGAGCACGCGCGTCCCACCGGTGACCGCCGAGCGGTCGCCGCCGGACTCGCGGATGACTGGAGCGGACTCTCCGGTGATTGCGGATTCATCCACCGAGGCCACGCCGACTGCCACCTCTCCATCTCCGGGGATGAATTCACCCGCCGCAACAACTACCAAGTCGCCGACCCTCAACTTCGATCCGGAGACCTCTTCCAAGGTGCCGTCCGGTTTCATCCGTTTCGCCATCGTTTCCAGCCGGGCTTTGCGCAACGTTTCGGCCTGTGCTTTTCCGCGCCCCTCAGCCATAGCTTCCGCGAAATTCGCAAAGAGCACCGTGAACCAAAGCCACAGCGTGATCTGAAGCTCGAATCCGAAGTTGCCGTTGTGGCGCGCCAAATCGCTTATGAGCTCGACGCTAGTGACGACGGACCCCACCTCCACCACGAACATGACCGGGTTCTTCATCAGTGTGCGAGGATTCAGCTTTACGAATGAATCCTTCACGGCAACGCCGATAATTCCGGAGGTCCACAAAGATTTTTTAACCGGGTTGGATGTGATTGTCATCGTAGCCTTAGAAAACCTTTCCTGCGTTCATCAACAAGTGCTCCAAAATCGGCCCTAAGCTAAGGGCGGGGAAAAACGTCAGCGCACTGACGATCAGGACGACCGAAACCAACAGAGCCGAGAATAAGGGCGTAGTTACCGGGAAAGTGCCGGCGGATTCCGGCACGATTTTCTTTCGCGCCAGATTTCCTGCAATCGCCAGCACGGGAATAACCATGAAAAATCTTCCAAGCAACATGTCGAACGACATGGTGACGTTGTACCAAAGCGAATTCCAGTTTCCTCCATTGAATGCCGATCCGTTATTCGCCGCTCCTGACGTGTAGGCGTACAAAATCTGGGACAATCCATGAGGCCCGGGATTTGAAATCCCGGCTTTTCCGTGGGACGTCACCACTCCGACGGCCGTGAACACAAGAATAATGAGAGAGAAAATGAGTACCGAAAGCATGGCCATTTTCACGTCGTATGCTTCGATTTTCTTGCCGAGATATTCAGGAGTTCGCCCAACCATTAGGCCGGCTATGAATACTGCGAGAATTACCATCACCAAGACTCCATAGAGCCCCGAACCCACTCCGCCAAATACCACTTCGCCTAACATCATGTTGATGAGCGGTATCATTCCTCCCAGCGGTGTGAACGAATCGTGCATTCCGTTCACCGCGCCGCAGCTTGTATCCGTAGTTACCGTTGCAAACAGCGCCGAATTCGCGATGCCGAAGCGCACTTCTTTTCCTTCCATATTGCCGCCCGGCTGAGTAGCGCTCACTTTTTGGTCCGTGCCATGAAGCAGCGGATTCCCTCGAGACTCTGCTGTGTAGGCGCAGATCACCCCGGCAACGAAGAGCACGGCCATGGCGCTCCACACCGCCCATCCGTGCTTCTGCGAGCCGGTCATGCGGCCCAGCGTGTAGGTAAGACCCGCGGGAATAGCGAAAATCAGAACAATCTGAATGAAGTTCGTCAGCGGATTGGGATTTTCGTAGGGATGCGAGCTGTTGGCGTTGAAAAACCCGCCGCCGTTCGTGCCAAACATCTTGATAGCTTCCTGGGAAGCGACCGGACCCTGCGGAATCAATTGTTCGGTTATTCGCTGCTGTGTCGTTTTTCCGTCCGTACCAGTCACTTGCACCGTCTGCGGATCCAAAAGCTGTGTGGTGACGTACGGCTTGAAATTCTGGATCATTCCTTGCGATACAAAAAACAATGCAATCACGACGCAAACAGGCAGCAGCACCCACAGGATTGCACGCGTCAGATCCACCCAGAAATTCCCGAGGGTTTCTTTCTCGCGGCGGGCAATGCCGCGGATCACAGCTATGGCCAAGGCTATCCCCGTCGCAGCGGACATGAAATTGTGATAAGCGAGCCCGGCCATCTGGGTGAAGTAGCTCATCGTCGTTTCGCCGGAATAGGCTTGCCAGTTCGTATTGGTAGTAAACGAAGCGGCGGTGTTAAATGCCAGATCCGGGGCCACGTTCGCAAGGTGTTGGGGATTCCATGGCAGCCAAGCCTGGAAACGCTGGATCAGATAGAGGGCGATCATGGACACGCCGCTGAAAAGAAGCATGGCCATTGCGTATTCCGTCCAGCGCATTTCTCTTCTTTCGTCCACGCCGGT
>JBEKSN010000240.1:0-4992 GCA_049517055.1 Candidatus Acidiferrales bacterium
CCGCGGACCAGATTGGCTGGCCGGGGCAAGCGCTCTCGGGAAGCGCGACATGAATTTGCGCGCCATCGGCGACGCGCACGAGTTCAATGCTGCGGGCGCAGGGAGTGATGCCGTAACCGCCGGGCGTGTCGTGCTTGCTGTGATTCCTTGGCTCCACGCGAACGCCCGCCAGGCGCAAGAAAGGCGTGGCCACGCGGGAAATCGAGGGGTAGTCGCGCCAGGAAATCAGCAGAATCGCGTCCTGCGTCGGGCTTACTTCGGGCCTTGGCGGTGAGGGCGCGAGCATCACATCCAGGATATTTTTCGGAGGCAGATCGTACCCGGATGCGGCTTCGCTCGGAGCCGCCGGTGACGCGGCCGCGTTCGACGCAGATGAGTTGGACTGTGCTGCGATGGGCAAAGACGCCAGGCAGGCAAAGAGCGCTCCGGCCAAGAGGCGGTTCAAGGCGTTCTGGACTGGCATAGTTTCCTCCGCTTCAATTCACCTGCAAGAACCGGCAGATAGCTGAATACTTCGCGGCTTTAAGTACTTTGCTCATCCGGCAACGACGCTGAAATCTGCAAGTCGCCGGTCATCCTAGCTTGCGTGTGTGAGATAGTCAACGAATGGGCCAAGCTGAGGGTCGAGTCCTGATGAACGCGCTAGCCAGACATGTGAATCGGAGCTATTGCTTTTGTTGCCCCAGATGTAAATTAGAATCCTAGTTCCACTTCGCGTAATAGATCTGAACCACGCTGGTGTCGCTCATCATGGCGAGTCGGCCATCCGAGGTGAGGGCAAAGAACCCCTCCAGGTTATCGGAACTCACGGTAAGGCCATCCAATGTGTTGGTTAGCTTCCACGATCCATCCGGAATTCCCAGTCGATAGAATCCAGGTTCTACGCCTGGAGCGGCAGTTGGCATCTGGACGTAAACAGATTTGCTATCATTCGACCATATACACCATCCCCAGACTCCGTCAAATTTCCTGATGTCCGTCCAGGTACCGGATTTCACCGTGTACAGCACTAGACGCGATGGATTCTGCGCCACGGCGATCATGTATTTCCCATCGGGCGACCACTCGCCGACATAATAGCCCTCCGAACCAGGCATGATGGATATCTTTCGGGTGGCAAGATCGAGGACCTTGATTGCTCGAGGCTGTCCGGGTTTTGGGTAGTCGTTGAACGTGATCGATTTTCCGTCGGGCGACCAGAACGGTGCGACTTCGTTATTGGGATTGGGAATCAGCTTTTCGGCGACACCTCCATCCGCGGATATCAGGTATAGCTGGCGCCAATCGGAAAATACGATCTGCTTGCTGTCCGGGGACCATTGCTCCATGGTGGCGTAGAAATCCGTCAGTTGGAGCTTCTCGCTGCCGTCCAATTTGCTTCGCCATAGAAAGTGCCGCGGATAATCCGCATACGCCATCCATTTTTTGTCGGGTGAGATGGCGATCGATGAAGCGGCTAAACCATTCAAGAGTGGCACGAACCGCCGCTGCTGCGGATCGAACACGCGCATCTCACCTTGGGCGATGCGTCCGACAACAAATAGCCCCGCGCTATCGCGGCTGGGCGTCATTGCAAGAACGTCAATCTGACCCGCCGTCAGGCGCATGGCCGCTGGTTTCTTCCAAGGCTCGAACCATGGAGGGTCGAAGAGTTCGTAAATGTTATTCAACCCGTCTCGTTTCGATAGAAAGAGAAATCGTTTCCCATCCGGAGTCCACTGCCCATCCTCCAAACCGGCATCCTCGGGCCATTGAAGTGCGAGTCGATGGGGCGAGCTTCCATCAACGTTCAATTCCCATATCTTCGGCGGAGCTAGGTCCTTGTCGTCGTAGACGGCCACGCGGATACGGCGGGAATCGGGCGAAAAATGTGGAGTACCGGTTGTGCTGGGGGCGTCCCATATCTTCCTGATGTTCACGCCGTCCATGTCGCTGACAAAAACGGAATTCAAATCGGCAGAGGCGATCAAACGGCCGTCTGGCGACCACTGCGCGCTGCGGACGGTCTGATTATTCAGCATCCTCGGAGAGCCGCCTAAAACCGGAACGGACCACAACGATCCGCGGAAGGTTTCATCATTGAGATCTCTTTTCAGAGCCAGCATTTCAGATGCATCCGGGGAAATATCCAGCATTTGCATTCCGGAGATGGAAGCTCGCAGGGGCGCCGTGGGGCCGCCCTTCACCGACATTTCCACCGGCTGACCCTGACTGTCAAAATATAGCCGTGCTCCGTCCGTGACAATTGGGCCGTCCTTAAGACCGGGCGAAAAGGTGAGCTGCTCAAAATTGAGGGGGCCCGTTATGTACCTGGGAGTTTTTAATGCGACGACCAAAATTAAGAGCAGTGCGACGGCCGCGATCACTAAAATCGCGATGGACCTCGGCCGCAGCCATGCGGAACCCATGGCAAGCGATTGAGTGTTCAGTCCGGTCTGCGAGGATCCCCGCTTGAGGCGTCTCAGATCCACCATCAAATCGTTGGCCGTCTGGTAGCGGTCCGCACGATCTTTTTCCAGAGCCTTGCTGACAATCCGCTGCACCTCTTCGGGAAGCTCCGGATTGAAATCCCGCATGGGCTTCGGTTCGCCGCGCAATATCTCGGCAAGCAAGGCGGCGCTTGATGCCCCGCTGAACGCCTGGCGACCCGTGCCCATCTCATAAAGCACGGCGCCAAATGAAAAAATGTCGCTGCGCGCATCAACGTTCTTGTCTTGCGCTTGTTCCGGGGACATGTACGCGATGGTGCCGACGATCTGGCCGCGCACGGTAAGTGACTCCGATAGCGTGGCCGCGTCCTCGGTGGCGAGCGTTTCAAGGCCCGAGTGTTTGGCCAGCCCAAAATCAGCCAGTTTGATATCACCGCGGGTGGTCACGAAGATATTGGAAGGCTTAATGTCGCGGTGAACGATGCCGCTTTTGTGCGCCGCTTCCAGAGCCCCGGCGATCTGGATGGACAAATCCAGAAACGCTTCCAGCGGCAACGGCTTTGCGCCAATTCTGTCTTTCAGCGTCTCGCCTTCCAGCAACTCCATGGCAATATAGCTTTGCCCGTCGTGCTCGCCGACGTCATGGATGGTGCAGATATTCGGATGATTCAGGCCAGACGCAGCTTGCGCCTCGCGTTGAAAGCGCGCCGATGCGTGTGCATCTTGCCCCACATCGGGAGAAAGAAATTTTAGGGCTACGAACCGGTGTAGCCGCGTGTCTTCGGCCTTGTAAACCACGCCCATGCCGCCACCACCGACTTTCTCGATGATGCGGTAGTGCGAGACTTGCTTGCCGATGAGGGATTCGCCGCCGGGCATGCGCAGCCGATGTTAGGTTGCGATGAGACGCAAGTCAACGGAAGCAACGCGGCTGATAGGCGATCAAAACGGGGCTGCCAACACTCGCCAAACGGAACCAATGGCCTGATTCACGCGCTAACCGGTCGAATGGAATACGAGGGCGGGACCAGTCCGGTAATTCGGCTAATCAGGAGTTACGAAGTTCGTGGAAGGGAAGCGTGAGCCCCCGCCAAAGCGAAAGGCTCACGTTCGATGACTATAGAGCTGTAACGTTCGCCGCCTGCAAACCCTTGGGGCCTTTTGTGACCTCAAATTCAACCGCCTGTCCTTCGTTCAAAGACTTGTATCCGTCCCCTTGAATGGCCGAGAAATGGCAGAAAACATCCTCGCCGGACTGGCGCTGGATGAATCCAAATCCTTTGCTGGCATTAAACCACTTCACTGTTCCTTGTTCTCTCATTGATCTATTTCCTTTGTTGATGTTTAAGCTATTTGTGCTTCTCGACCGCCTTCAGGGGATTAAAGCTGCAAGTTGAACTTGCCCCTCTGATCAAATCTAAAGGTTCACAAGAGCGACAAACGCAGGGCAATTGTAACATGCCTACACTTGTCCGGTAATCCGAGTCCTTATTTTTCTCCCTCGCACGGAGGTATGGTTCTGTATGATATTGCAGCTTGTGGAGGTCCCGATGATGGCTCGACGACTCTCACTCCGTCTCCTCGCCGCGCTCGTGTTCGTCATCACCTGTCTGGCGCAGGCGTTACCCGCGCAGCGCATCGTGGATCTAACCTCTGCGGACGGCACCAAACTGAAAGCGAGCTATTTTGCCGCCGCCAAGCCGGGTCCAGGTGTCCTACTGCTGCATCAATGCAATGTTCGCGGACGCAAGAGTTGGGACGGCTTGGCGCAGCAGCTCGCGGCAGCGGGAATCAACGTGCTGACGCTGGATTACCGCGGCTTTGGGGAGAGCGGTGGTGACCCATTCGAGAAACTGCCGCCGCAGCTAGTGGCGCAGATTGAAGCTGAAAAGTGGCCCAGTGACTTCGACACAGCTTTTCAGTATCTGGTGTCCCAGCCGGGCGTTACGCCGGACATGATCGGCGTGGGCGGCGCGAGTTGCGGGGTGAATAATTCCGTACAGTTAGCGCGTCGCCATCCGGAAGTGAGATCTTTAGTATTAATTTCGGGGGTTACGGAATTAAAAGGGCGCGAATTCCTGCGCAACTCGGCAAGAGTGCCGGTGTTTTTCTCCGTGGCCGATGACGATGAATTCCCAACCATACCGCTAGCGATTGAGTGGCTCTATAGCCTCACTTCGAATCCAGGAAAAACGTTCGCTCACTACGCCACAGGCGGCCACGGGGTGAATATCTTTGGGGCCCATCCAGAGTTGCAGGGAATTATCGTGGACTGGTACGTGACTACGTTGATTAAGACTCCAGGCCGAGCACCCACGCCTGCGAATGCTCCCTCAATCCCTCCGGAGGCGCACATCCTGGATCAGATAGATCAGCCCGGCGGCGCGGCCAAAGTGGAGCAACTTCTGGAAGAAGCCCGCCAACACGATCCCAAAGCCACCCTGTTTTCCGAGGCGACCGTGAACTTCGTGGGATACGAGCACATTCAATCCGGCGATGCCAAAGGCGCAGTGGAAATCATGAAACTCAACGTTGCGGCTTATCCCAATTCGCCAAATGTTTA
>JBEKSN010000241.1:0-4992 GCA_049517055.1 Candidatus Acidiferrales bacterium
GTGATCTCGGTAATCATCCAGACGAGTTTTTCCTGAACGAGCTGGTGCGAAGCGATGGGCTTGTTGTCGAATTGTTTGCGCTGCTTGGCGTAGGTGAGCGCGGTGTCGTAGCAGGCCATGGCCGCCCCGATGCTGCCCCAGCCGATTCCGTAGCGCGCCTGATTCAGGCAGGAAAGCGGACCCTTCAGGCCTTCGACGCCGGGCAGAAGATTTTCAGCAGGGATTTTGCAATCCGTCATCGCCAGGCCGGAAGTGACCGAAGCGCGCAGCGAATATTTTCCGTGAACGTCCCAGGCTTTATATCCGGGCGTGCCTTTTTCAACGAGGAAGCCGCGAATTTTGTCGTCCTCGGTTTTTGCCCAGATGACGGCGACGTCCGAGATGGAGCCGTTGGTGATCCACATTTTTTCGCCGTTGAGGATGTAGCTGTCGCCTTTTTTTACGGCGCGCGCCAGCATGCCACCGGGATTGGAACCGAATTGAGGTTCGGTAAGACCGAAGCAGCCGATTGCTTTCCCCTGTTGCAGCAGCGGAAGCCATTTGTCTTTCTGCGCGTCGGAGCCGAAAGCGTGGATGGGATACATCACGAGCGCAGATTGAACCGAGACAAAGCTGCGAAGGCCGGAATCGCCGCGTTCAAGTTCCTGGGTGACCAGGCCGTATTCGACGTTGGACATTCCCGCGCAGCCGTAGCCTTTCAGGCTGGCGCCGAAAAGACCGAGGTCCGCCATTTGCGGGACGAGCTGCACGGGGAATTTTCCTTCGCGGTTGTACTGCTCGATGATGGGCATAATGGCATCATCGACGAACTGACGGGTGGTCTGGCGAGCGAGTTTTTCCTCGTCGCTCAGCAGGGAATCGAAGTCGAGGAAATCGACCCCGGGGAATGATGGCATTCAATGTCTCCTTGGAGCATGCAGATAGCCAGCATTGGCGGCACACAGAGAAGAATTCGCCGCCGCGAGCAATTAGACATTCTATCGAATTCACGGCCTGCCGCGCCAGCGAGACTCGTTCCAGAGACATTGTGGCTGAAGGATTCTCGAATCGGCTTCCCGCGATGACTGTTTGTGACTTAAGATGCCGCGACCTTTGGGCATAGAAGATGGCGGAATCGCACAATCCATTTCCGGAAGATGGCAGCGGAGCAGAGAAGCCTCAGCCGTTGCCAGCGCGTATGCTTGCAGCCGGCCGGTTCGCGCTTTTTGCGGTGATAGTTTTCGCGTTTCTGAAGGTTCTGGGTTTTCTTACTTCTTCGATCAGTGCTCGCCTGCACGCACTTTATTGGTCGGCGCTGTTCGGCAACGCGGTGGTTGTAGTCGCTGCGTTTGCCGCGACGGCCATCATGGCCCGTCTGGACCACCGGGCGTTTGGCTACTACGGACTGGGCAAGAGTCCATGCGGAAAAAGATTTGGGAGCGGTGTTGCGTGCGGCTTTGTGGCGCTTACGGCGCTGCTGGTGGCGTTGCGGTTGAGTGGGATGTATTTCTTCGGGAAAGCCATCACGCATGGCGAGGCGCTGGCGGGTTATGCGCTGGTATATGCGACTCTGTTTTTTGTTGTCGCTCTGGGAGAGGAGACGCTTTTTCGCGGCTACGCGCTGGTTTCGCTGACGGAGGCGATTTCGTTTTGGCCGGCTGCGATTGTGCTGGGAATTATTTTCGGCGCGAGCCATTCGCATCACGGTCAGGAATCGCATGCGGGATTAATTTTCGCCGGACTCTATGGTGTCGTACTTTCCTATTCATTCCTTCGAAGCGGGTCGTTATGGTACGCAATCGGCCTTCACGCGATGTGGGATTATACGCAGAGTTTTATTTATGGCGTGCCGGACAGCGGAGTGATCGTCCCGGGAAGCTGGCTGGCTCCGAGGATTCACGGGCCGATCTGGATTACAGGCGGATCTGCCGGCCCGGAGGGAAGCTACTTGATGATTTTCGTGTTCGTCGGGATCGCAATCGCGATTCGCAGGCTTTATCCGCAGTCTCGTTCTCAAATGTGACTCCCGAACCCATCGCTTCCCGTCCTAGCTCTGTTTGGGAGCATTGGGTTCGAGGCCGTACCAGGCCTTCCACTGATCTCGCGTACGCTGATCGGCTGGCCATTGTAAGCATAGGCAGTAGCCGTCGGGATCGGCGACGTACAACTGCTTCATGCCGTAAGGCGCGACGGCCGGCTCTTTCACACTGAGGCCGTGCGCGCGGAGGTGTCGGTAAGCGCCGTCCAGATCTTCGCAACCGAAGAAGAGACCGGTGTCGTTATGCGCGGCTACGCGAGCAGGATCGGGAGCGGATGGCCGCTGATCCTCTTCGTAAGCAGTGTTGAGCATTAATTCCACGCCATTCAGTTTGAGGAGCGCCCAACCGAAGTGGTCGCCGGGGCGAGAGGTGGTGACAAGTTCGAAGCCAAGTATGTCGCGGTAGAAATGGACGGCGGTCGGCATGTCGAAAACCTGGAGCAGGGGAGCGAGACCTCTGATATCAATTGGCATGGAATCCTCCGGTTCGCCGGGCATTCGGGCAGACTCTTGCAGCCTGACTCGATAAGCAGCTAGCGGCAATAATGTATACTTCTGGCCAAAACTTGCACAAGGTGGGGTATGAATCGATCGGTTGGCGTGACGGTGACCGCAGTTATCGTGTTATTCGGCAGCGGCCTAACACTCCTGGCGGGAGTGATGATGCTTTTCGCTTCGTCCAGCGATCTTCCAATTCCCGAAAACCAAGTACATTTCTTGAAATATTTCATGGTTTTCCTTGCGGTTGTTTTGTTCGCGGCGGCGGCCTGGGGCATCGCGTCCGGAACGGGTCTGATGCGACTGCGAGAGTGGTCGAGAATCTCGATGCTGGTTTTCAGCGCATTGCTGCTTTTCGTTTGTATTCCCGGGCTTCTGATGTTCCTGTTTATGCCGTTCCCGCCGCCGGGGACGGCTCCGAGTCCGGAACTGACGAAGGAGATGCTGGGGGCAACGCGGATTTTCATGGTAGTACTTTACGGAATCTTGGCGGCGCTGGGCGGTTGGTGGATTTACTTCTTCAACAAACGATCGACGAAGGACCAATTTCTGAAAGTGAGGATACCCGGGCTGGAGGGAATGCCTGGAGGGGAGGTTATTTCGCCTTACGCGCGACCGCTGAGCATCACGCTGATCGCTTGGTGGCTGCTGATCAGCGGGTTCATCGGGGTGCTTGGTCTTTCGGTGAATCCGCCAGTCTTTTTTCTGGGATACTTTTTCAAGGGAACCTATGCGTCGATGCTGATGCTGGCGCTCGCGCTGGTTCAGTCGCTTATAGGATTTGGACTGCTGAAACTGAGGCCCTGGGGGCGCACGCTGGCGATTTACTATTTTCAGTTCTTGATTTTTAATTCGCTGACGATGGTGCTGATCCCGGGGACGCAGGCGCGTTTCGAGCAGGCCATGAGCGAGATGTTGAGCGATATGCAGGGCACTTTGGGGACGCCGCCGTCCCCGATGCACGTTCCGATTTGGTTTGGGGTGATATTTGCGGTGCCGCTGCTGAGTTTGTTGCTGTGGATCGTGGTCAGCCGGAAGGACGTGTTTCAGGCAGAGCGATAGGCGGCTGGCGAAGCCTTAAAGCCGCTGGCAAGCGCTTTTCGCCGGCAACAAGCTCGGCGTTGACGTTAGCGGATGGCGATGCGATAATCACGAGCTTTGTTGATCCTAGAAGCGTGCTTCGGCGGCGAGGGTGAGCTCCGGAAGCATGCGAAGAATTTTTAAACGGGGCGCAGATCCGTAATTTCTCCTGACCATGGAAATTCTCCACCAGCTCGCTGATCTGTTCCTTCAAGCTGTGCCCACAGTCGTTATTGTTTTTCTCTTCTACTTATTCCTGCGCTGGGCATTCTTCACAGCGATTCAAAAAGCGATGGCGGAGCGGGCCGCGAAGATCGAAGGTGCGCGCGCGGAAGCCGCGGCCATGGAAGCTGAAGCGGCGAGCGAATTGCAGGCCTACAACGAAGCGTTGAGAAAAGCGCGCGCGGAAATTTATGTGGAACAAGAGGCTGCGCGGCAATTGGTTCTGGACGAGCGCGCGAAGTTGATAAAAGCAATGCGCAGCCGCGCACTCGAGGAAGTGGCTGAGGCGAAGAAGAAAATTGCCGGCGAACTGGAGTCGGCGAGCAAGGACGCCGCGAGCCAGACCGATATTCTGGCGCGCGAAATTGCGCGGATCATTCTCGAAAATCCCTCGCCGATGCAAGGCGGAGCGTCGCGATGAAACGCCTGCTAGGGACTGCGGGGTTCTTGGCCGTATTTTTGTTTCTCGCGGTGTTGCCGGTGTTGGCGAAAGAGAGAGAAACGCCGCCGCCGACGGAATCCGGCATGGGCCTGGTATTTCGCTGGCTGAATTTTGCGATCGTTTTCGGCGTGATTGCGTTCGTGGCGGTGAAGTGGGGCGGGCCCTATTTCCGGGCACAGGCGGAAGAGACGGCGGGAAAAATCGCCGAGGGTGCGAGGGCGCGCGAAGCTGCTAACCGGCAGAGAGAAGAAATTCAGAAGAAACTGGCGGGACTCGAGGACGAGGTTAAGAGGCTGCGTGTTGAAGCGAAGCGCGATGCGGAAGCGGAAGCAAAGCGGCTGCGCGCGCTGGCTCGTTCCGAAGCGGACAGAATCGAGCATGCGGCCCAGATGGAGATAGAAGCGGCGGGCCGCGCTGCGCGTTTGGAATTAAAAACGCTGGCTGCGCGGCTGGCGGTGGAGCGCGCGGAAGTTTTGCTGTCGAAAGAGATGACTCCGCAAGCTGAGACGGCGCTGTTTCGGACATTCGTGGCGGAACTCGAGAGGAGCGTCAATTGAGCGCAGTGGCAGAAAGATACGCCGCGGCGCTGGCGGAAGTGGCGCTTGAGCGGAAACTCGCGGACAAGGTGAAGGGCGATCTGGGGACGTTCATCGAGGTATTTCTTTCCTCGGCGGATCTGCGGAACGCTCTGGAAAGCCCGGTGGTAAGCAGCGACGTAAAGCACAAGGTGATC
>JBEKSN010000242.1:0-4963 GCA_049517055.1 Candidatus Acidiferrales bacterium
GGCCCCAGTGGAAACTGTGGAATCCATAAGAGCTCGTCGTGACGAAGCTGAAAGACAAGCGCAAGAGGTTAGCGCCGATATAAAGAGTCTTGAAGAAATTCAGCGGAATCAGGTACGCCCTGCGGATTTGGTTGTGGTCAAAAAGCCAGGCGTAGCAATCTTTTCCAAGCCGGAAGACGGCGCGCAAGTGCTGCTCTCCGCAGACCAGGAAGACGAGTTTCAGATACTCGGCGTCGAGGGCTCATGGGTGCATGTGCAGATTTCAGGCGCCTCTCGGGGCTGGATGCGGCGCTCTCAAGTGGAATTGCCGCCGAGCTATAGCGCAGCCGGAAGCAAAACTAATAATGCCGTGCCCGCGAGTGCCAACCTTTTCAAAGTCGCTCGAGAAGAAACGAATACCTTCAGCGGTAAATGGCAACCTCTGGTAGGAAAGACCGTGAGAGTAGTCTGGATCGAGCCGGCCTCAGCCGCCGCATCCAGCGCAGCGGAAAAACGAAAGTTCGCGAAATCCCTTCTGCTGAAAGCCTACAACGACATGAATGCTTCGAATCAGACAGTCGCAGGAGTCGTAATTGTTTTCGATTCCGCGGACGGCGGACAAATCGCTGCCACCATGGAGAATCTAAAAGCGCTCCAGGATGGTTCTTTGACTGAGGCGGCCTTCTGGCGATCGTGCTCTCTCGATCCCCCCGAAACGTTTCAAGACTCCGCGAAGTCTTAGAGCAAACCTCGATCCGCTCTGGCTGTGGATTGGGACGCCGATTAGAAAAGCCCCGGCATCAACCTAGTTTTCGGAAATTGAAAACTGTACATCGCTTGTCTGGCCCTTTCGCACCAGAACTTTCTTTGCCCAGGTAATCGGCTCGCTATACACCGGCCGGCTCACCTCCACCTGGGACCCGACATCTAGGACTTTTTGTTCCGAGGCGATTCGCCAACCCTCGTGCCAGGCCTCAATCTCGTACTCCCCGGGCGGAACGTCCGTGAGCTTGAAAAAACCATGATTGTCGGTGACGGCGTAGTACGGATGCTTCACCACAAGCACTTCCGCGTTCATCCACACGTGCCCGGCGTTGCACTTCAGGTCAACGACGCCGCTCCGCCGCATGGCGATGGGGATGTACTGGTTTTGGAACGGAAAAGGAATGTTGTTGGACGCCGCGCCCGCCATGTGTACCGTGTGCAGAACGGGATCGCTGCTCTTCACTTGCAAATCTGTGCCCTGTGCCACAAGCAGAATGTGCGGAATATAGCGGCAGGTCTTCTGGTCCAAGTGCTGGACCGCATCAGGAAGGTCCATGGCTTTGCCCTGGCTGATGTTCTTCAGATAAACCACGGTGTTGGCCACTCCGCCGTCCGCGCCGATCACCAATCGCTCCAGATCGCGCGTTTTCTCCCCATCCGGATTGCACACCTCGGCATTCTTCGTTATCGGCAGTCTGGGAATTTTGGGAATCGGCCCGGCCCAACGAACCGTCCCGCTAATGGTTCCCGCGTCTCCGACTGTAATCGTGGTGTAATCTGACTGGCCAGCAGCGCGGCCCGCGCATGATCCAGCGGCAAGGCAAAGCGCTAGCCCGTATATTGCGCGCCTGTTCTTGATGAATTCGCCCACGGTTATCTCCTCGCAATTAGTCCTTTATGATCGGCCGTCTTGGATCTTTCTCCATAATCGGCCTGCAGTGTGCGCAAATAATGGACTAGGTCCCAAGCTTGCGCGGGCGTCACCCAGTTAACATACGACGGCATCGGTGTTCCGTCCAGTCCCGTCATGAAAATACGATAGAGATCCCGATCGGATTCTCCGCACTTGAAGCGTGTTCCAATAGTGAAATCGTACGGAACGATCGGGTTCTCCTTGCTGTCGCGAAGCGATGAGACGGAAGGACCATCCCCTCGTCCCTTTTCTCCGTGGCACTCGAAGCATTTCAGGGATTGATACACCTCGCTCCCGCGCTGGATGCTCTCCGGTGTAACCGGTGTTTCGGAGGCAATATCGACAGGCTTGTCCGGCTTTTCCTCCACGAATCGCCCCGAAAAAGTCTTCACATATGCAACCAGGTCCGCGCGTTCTTGTGGCGTTAGGGGGAACCAACGCGGCATCCCGGTGGTATCAACGCCCCTCCCAACTGTATCGAACAAATCGCTGTCGAGTGGAATACTTCCAGAAGGCGTGGACCGGCATTTGAAGAGGCCCATCGTGAAGTCGCGCGGCTTCGGATTCAAGTAGGCAGCGTTCTCGCCTTCTCCGTCTCCGCGTGGACCGTGACAGCCTACGCAGTAGCGTCCGTACAATTCTTTGCCGCGCTTGGCTTGTCCCGTCAGGTTTCCGATCTTGCTTTGTTGCGCGAACGCGCCGGAACAACGCAGCAGGCTTGGCCATAAAATGGCCGTCGCCACGAGCAAAATTCTTATTCTTCTCGAGGTCATCCAGCCTTCTCCCCGAAAGGTGAAAATATCGCCGCCAAGGAGCGCCGTTTCTGTCTCGCCACTTGGCAGAAATTCATGGAAAATGATTGCTCGCAGCGACCCGCGAGGAAGCTGAACCCTCAGCAAATAATCGATCGCCTAGCGAGGCCCCGCTGAAAAGAATACTCCCGCCAAAATTCTTTACAAATTTATATTGACCGGAATTTCCGATTCGGAACACCTTGCTCGTGCGCGGAGTACGCTTCCCCTGCCATCGCCACAGCGAATTTCCTCGATGCTCCACACTCCTTGCTCATTGAATCGCTAAGACCACAAAAGACTACGCTGGCTTTCTTATGTTGCTGGGAACACCCGGACGTCTGCAGATTTCTCCAGCGGGCAATCCGCCTTACCGGGACTTAGCCGCGTGGCCGGCTAAAAAGGAGATACCACGTGCGGGATTTCTACCGCCGATCAGATCGAACGCTTCTGCAAGAAGCTGGAGCCGAGAGGCGGACTTGAACCGCCGACCTGCCGATTACGAATCGGCTGCTCTACCAACTGAGCTACCTCGGCATCCTCATTGACTTTAACATTGCCACCACCGCAAAAAAAGCTTCAAACATCGCAAAAATACTGTCGAGTTCAATGTGAGAACGGGTACATAAGCCAGCCAATCGCAATGGCCGCCGCCAAAAACTTAAGGAAGCAAGACGCCGCATATTTAACCCGCTCCAACGCTGTCCTCTTCGTCAACCCTGCAATCGCGATGGAAATCAGCAGCGCGAACAAACACATCGCCGCAAGATGGGAAATCTGCGGCCCGCCGGAGTGCGCGCTGAGGATTTCCGGCCACATGGCGATCACATCGTTCTCCGGCCCAGCGCGATTTCGTACGCGTCGAATACGCTAAGCAGATTCACAATTCCGGCGGCAGCGATGAACCGCGTTCCGTAGTCGCCCGCGGCTCGTGAGACATCCGGACCTGCCGATTCAAAGAAACGTGACAGAAAATAAAAAATCCCCGATCCGAAGTCCGCGAAGAAACCGAGCATCGCAAATGGATCGCCCGCCCTGGGAGAAAACACGTTTCCGCGAAGTAGATAACCCGCAATCGCGAGGCCTCCCACCGCGAGGAAAAAAATCAGCGCGCGGCCCCAGCGTCGCAGCACTAGGTGACCCAGGCCCGGAACAATCCAGGCAGCTACAGCGATAAATGGCGCGACCACATCGCGCCGGGTTGCGCGGTCAATTGCGGCATTGTCATCCCCGGCGCGCTCTTGGGTCAGAGCGTCGGACGGTGATATTCCATCAATAGGATTATCGTTATTCACAAAGTGCGGTCACGCAACTCACACGAGCAGAGCTAGAATTTCTTCCTGCACCGCGCCGGTCACGCGCGCTTCTTTTTCGTCCACGTACACATTCACTTCGCTTCGAATGCCGAACTCCGGTAGATAGATTCCCGGCTCGATCGAAAAGCAAGTGTGCGCAACGATCTTGCGGTCGTCGCGCGTTTCCAGCCCGTCCATATTCGCGCCGTTGCCGTGGACTTCCTGCCCGATGCTGTGCCCGGTGCGATGCACAAAGTATTTGCCGTAGCCCGCTTTCTCGATCGTCTTGCGCGCCACTCGATCCACTTCCCATCCGTGAATTTCCCGCCGCTTGGCAACTGCTTCTTGAATGAATTTCACCGCGTTGTCTCGCGCCTCGCGAACGATGCGAAAAATCTTCGCGTAAGAATCCGGCACTCGATTGCCAAGATACCCCACCCACGTAATGTCGTAATAAACGCTTCCCGCGATTTCGCGCTTGGCCCAGATGTCCAGCAGCAACAAGTCTCCCGCCCGGATCGGCCGCGAAGACCCTGCCACCGGCGCGTAGTGCGGATTCCCGTTGTTTGGCTGCACCGCGACAATAGGCGGCTCCGCGCTGGTCAGTCCGCGCGCGTGAAATTCATCCACGATCCACTGCTGCAGTTGGTCCTCTGTCAGCGGCTTCCCTTCCTTCACGAACTCAGCGGCGCGCGCAAACGCCTCGCGCGTAATCCGATCCACGATTCTGCCGGCTTCAAAGTGCCCCTGTGCTTGCTCGTGCGACCAGCTCGCCTCGAATTTCTGCACCAGGTTTGCTGAACTCACGATCTTCTTCTTGAACTTGCGCAACAACTCAATCGTCCCCGCATCCACCAGCCCGATGTACGGAATATTGTTTTCCGGCGAGTACTGCATCGCGATGGTTTTGCTCCCGGCCAGCAGCTTCGGCAAATTCTTGTGCAGCTCTTCCCAGCCCGAGTAAACCAGCTTCTTTCCGTCCAGCCCATCCAGCGCGCCCTGTTCGATCCGGTGCACCAGTTTCCGCGGCTCGCCCTTTGCCGGAATAAAATAAAACCAGCGTCGCGTCGCCATTCCATTCCTGCCGACGCCCAGGATGTTCGCCGCAATCGGGTCGCGATGGTGATGATCGTAAAAAAGCCAGCCATCAATCTTACTGTCGCGCATCTCCGATTGAATTGCTTTAATGTCCGGCATAGCGTTTCACCCGCCTCCGCAAC
>JBEKSN010000243.1:0-5466 GCA_049517055.1 Candidatus Acidiferrales bacterium
ACGTAATCCGCCGTGCCGTTCGCAATAGCTCCAAATGCCGCTTCAAACGTAGGCAGCGGCACCAGGCAAACCTCCCCGCCAAGCAGGATCATCGCTGCTTCTTCGCTGAACGCACCGCGCTCCCCCTGAAACGCGACGCGCATATCGCGCTCGATTTTCATGCGGCGCCCCGCTTCCGCCGTTTCTCACGCGGTTGCGACCGGCTTTTTTTTGAAAAACCTGCGGCTCCGTAGCCGTAGCTTTCTTGAACGCGAATCGATTCGCCCAAAATCAACTGGTAAATCTTTTCCACCGCCTCGCTGTCCAGCGGCCCGGGGTTTACTTTCTTCATGCGCGAGAGAATTTCTCGCTCTCGTGCCGGAACGCGAAGCATCAAGCCTGCCTCCCCCTTCAGCCTGCCCACCTCAAGCGCGAATGCCGCGCGCACGTTCAGCAGATGCAGCAGAGTCGTGTCAATCGCATCAATTTTCGTTCGCCAGTCTCCGATCTTCATCCCCCTCATCCTGCCTCCTAGAAATTCGCCGGAAGAAATCAACGGATATCTTCGAGTCGAATACGCCCCCAAAAACAAAAAAGCCGCGTCCTCTTGCGGAGGGCGCGGCTGGCGTCTTAAGACTTTTTGCGGGTTTTACTTGCTAGCTTCTTAGGTCATCCGCGCGAGTCTCGCCAGTCCGCTTCGTAAAGTAAAAGCGGTAAGCATAGCCGAGACAGTAATAAACAAGCTCTCCAGGATTGCCCTAAGAAACGGCATTGGGAATATTGTAGTGCATTGAACCAAAAAAAAGCGAAGGCCCCTAGCATTCGATGCTACGAACCTCCGCCTTTGGTCAAAGATTGCGGTCTTTCTGATCAGGCTTATCGATTGCTCGAACCGCCCTGATGACCGCCCTGGTTTCCCTTTTGGCTGCCTTCACGTCCCGACTGAGAACCCTTCTTCGAATCCTGCTGTTTATTGTCGGCCATGGTTTTTCTCCTTGTATGTTTTGCTGCACTGCCGGTCCAGTATCGGGTTTACGCCATGGTCTTTCTATTCAGAGGTTGCTGTAATCTCATGCGAAGAAAACTGTAAGCTCCTACAGCGAAAGCCCTACAAGAATTCTGAAAGCCGATCTTGCAATTTTGTTTTGGTTCTCCTAACGGAACATCCCACTGAAGATTATCGAGCGGTTGCAGAAATTCTTACTTGTCGCTGGAAACCAGGGATTCTTTCAGGCCCAGCGCGTCGATATAGAACCGGCTGACGTATTCCTTCGCCATGCGCGTGGTGCAGAATCGTGGTGCCGCGCTCTTGATGGCTTCCTTCATTACCTGAACGAATTCGTGCGGAATCTCATCGTCGGAACGCTGGTAATAAAGCGGAATTATCTCCTCCTCGAGCAAGCGGTAAAGCGCGTCGGCATCCACATTTGTTCTGTCGCCCTCCACCGGATCGCCGCCGAAAGCCCAGCCGTTCTTCGCGTTGTATCCTTCGAGCCACCATCCGTCGAGAACGGAAAGACTGGGCACCCCATTCACGCCCGCTTTCATTCCGCTCGTTCCACTGGCTTCCAGCGGAGGCAGGGGGTTATTCAGCCACACGTCCACTCCGCGCACCATTCGCTGCGCCAGATGCTGGTCGTAATCTTCCACGAAAGCGATGCGAGCGGCGAACTCGGGATCCCGCGCCAATTGAAACACTCTTTGAATCAACTGCGCGCCACCCACGTCAGACGGATGGGCTTTGCCGGCAAATATAATTTGGACCGGATGCAGCGGGTTCGTGAGCAGGCGCTTCAGGCGCCCGAGATCGTGGAGGATCAAATCCGGCCGCTTGTAGGCCGTGAACCGTCGCGCAAAGCCGATCGTAAGAATCCGGGGATCGAGGAATGCCCCAAACGCAATGGCACTCTCTGCGCGAACACGCTTCGTTTTCCATTCCTCGCGGGCGCGTTCGCTAATATCGGCGAACAACAAAACTTTCAGACGCCTCCGCAGCCACCAGAGTTTCTCATCCGGGATGTTGTCAATTGCTTGCCAGGTGTTTGTTCGGTCCAGATCGCGAACCCAGTTGGGGCCGATATACTTATCGAGCATCGGCTGCAACCACAGCGGGTCCATCCAAGTGCGAAGATGCACTCCATTGGTCACCGCGGTAATCGGTATTTCCGATTCCTTTTTCCCCGGCCATACTGCCGCCCACATTTGTCGAGCAACTTCGCCATGTTTCTTGCTCACCGCATTGCAAAACTTCGCCATACGCAGCGAAAACACCGTCATGTTGAAGCCCGCATTCGGATCTGCCGGAGAAACGCCGAGTTGCAGAAGCCCGTCGCGATTGGTTCCCAATCTATCGTATAGATGGCTGAAATATTTCTCGATCAAAGGGAAAGGAAAAACGTCGGTTCCGGCGGAAAGCGGTGTGTGCGTGGTGAAAACAGACGTTCCTCGAACTTGCGCAATGGCCTGCTCGAAACTTTTTCCGCCTTCGACCAGCATGCGCGACCGTTCCAGCAGAGCGAGCGCCGGATGACCTTCATTGATGTGCACAGCCGCCGGATGGATTCCCAGAGCTTCCAGCACGCGCATGCCGCCGATGCCCAATACGATTTCTTGCCGCAGGCGCTGTTCGGGATCGTTGGTATAAAGTCGCTGGGTGATCGTCCGATCCCATGGTTGATTGCCTTCCACGTCCGTATCCAGCAAATAAACCGGAACCCGGCCGATATCCGCGCGCCACACTTGCACGTGAACCGGAGGGTCGAACAACGGCACTTGCACGCGAAGAGGGCGATCGGATTTATCGAGGACTTGCCTCACGGGGTCGTACGTGCGATCCAGTATTTTCTCGTCGTCTTCCTGCCAGCCGTCGTCTCGAAGTTTCTGCGAAAGATACCCACGGGAATAAATCAGTCCCACCGCCGCCACCGGAATCGCCAGATCGCTGCATTCCTTAATGTAGTCTCCCGCCAGGACTCCCAGGCCGCCGGCATAAAGCCGCAGCGAATGGTGGAAGGCGTACTCGGCGGAAAAATAGGCAATGGGCGCCTGAGGGTCGCCGTACTCCGCCGTGAACCAGCCTGTTTGCGACGCGATGTTCGCTTCAAATTCCTCCATCACCGCGTCGTAACGCTTCAGAAATTCCGAATCGCTTGCTGCATTCTGAAGAATTTCCTGCGGCAACTGCGCCAGCATGCGCAACGGATTGTGATCGCTTTCTCGCCAGGCCTGCAGATCGAGAGCTTGGAACATTTCCCGCGCGCGTGGCTGCCAGCTCCACCACAAATTCAAAGAAAGACGTTCCAGCCCCCGAATTCTTTCCGGCAAATTGGGAAGGCGCGGCGGCAGGTTCGAGTTTTCGTCTCTAAGGCTAATCCCCAAATTCATTCTTGGTCCCTTTCGAATCTATGATTCCGGTATTAAATCCGGACAAATTTACGCAATGCTAGACAGTCACAATATATCGTGCCTTCAACCCTGCCATCTTGCAACGCCGAACGAAAGCGTTGGTGCTGCAACCCTTAATTAGATTTAAACACGTGCGCGTCCGTCGCAAAGTATTTCGTGGACGGCCTGGTAGCCGGCTGGTCAATGCGCTGCGTATGGATGTGTGGAAGCTTAGGGTTTGCTGGGCTCCGTCTTCCAGAAGTCGATCCCGGCAGCCTGCTGCGGAACATCGAGTGTCGCCACCGTCGTCAGCGAACTCAGATCGATGACCTCGACAGTACCCGGATCGGAGCCAATGCCTTCGACGGAAATAAACGCGTACCGATTGTCCGGCGTAACCACCGCGCCGTGCACAATCTTTCGCTTGGTCGCAAGCTTGGCCAGCTCTTTGCCTGTCTTTGGGTCGAAGATGGAAACCGACTGGCCGCGCTTGTTGGTCGCAATCAGGCGGCCGTCTTGCGTCATGGCCAGGTTGTACACGCCGGTGCCGGCAGGAAATCGCCGCAACATTTTCCAAGAGGTCGCGTCCACGGCAACGATATCGTTTGCTTTGTTGCACGCCACGTAAATTTCAGAGCCATCGTTTGAAGGCTGCGCCCAGGTGGGTACGCAAGTGAGATCGCTCATTTTCATTTGCTTGTCGGGCGCTCCGGTCATACCCATTTCTTTGCCGGCGCCGAGCAGGAAGTGCCGCGAGACCTCGAAGGTTTGCGTATCGATTTCCACGAGCATGTCGTCCATCATGCATGCCGAGTAATGCTTGGTGCCTTGCGGATTCAGGCGCGAGCCGTGCGGCATAGTGCAGGTGGTGATCCGCTTCACCTCGGCCATCTCGTCTGTAGCCACCACAGAAATCGAGGACGGAACCATGTCGCCGTGGAAGTTAGCATTCGCCACGTAAATAAATGCGCCGTCGAGGGAAATGTCTGTCGTCGCCGGGAACAATCCAAGCGGCGCGAAGCGAATCACCTCGTCTGTTCCGGTTTTCAACTTCCACACAGATCCATCCGGCCGGCCGTGACCCACTGAGACATATAAATATTTTTTGTCCGGCGAAACAGCGATGCCGTGCGGACCATTGATGTCCATGGGCATCAGGCCGATCTGCGTTTCGTGCTCTTTCTGCAGACCCTTTGGCCCGAACCTCACCAGGACAACTTTGTCGGCGGATTCGCATACCACATAAACGAGATAATCCTGGCTGGGGGGCCGGATAGTCGTCGCCGACGCCACCGGCGGCGCATTCAACGCTGCTGTTTGTTGCGGCAAGGTTTTCGTTTGCGCGGACGCCGAAGAAATACTCAACAGCATAAGCGCCGGGACTGCGAGGTTTGCCACTCGCATCCATCTTTTTCGGGCCTCCAGGAACGGGCCAAGCGCGATGCTAAAATTCACCGTCATAGGATCTCCATTCAAATCATCATCGCACTTGTGATTACTATTGTGCGCTGCGGAATGCAACCGAAAACCTAACTTAGGCTCAGGAGCCCGAATCAGAGAGGCCTTAAGCGATTGCTTGGCTGCAAACTCTCGCAGTGATAGATTCGCGCTGCTCGCTCGCACTTTGAATTGCGCAACGGTTCGTTGAGCGCGGGCGCTCGCCTCGATGTCACAAAGCACTCCAACTCGCGATATTGCTTCCCCCCAACCCCATTCGGCGGAACTCACCTCTGGTCTCGCTGCTCGCCTGGGAATCTTCGACGCGACTATGGTTGTGATGGGCGGCATCGTCGGCTCCGGGATATTCATCAATTCTTACGTCGTCGCGAGGCTGGTGCACACGCCCGCAATGATTCTTGGCGCCTGGGTGGCGGGAGGCCTGCTCGCACTGGTTGGAGCGTTTATTTACGCCGAGCTGGCCAACCGCATGCCCAAGGTCGGAGGACAATATGCTTACATCCGTGAGGCCTACGATCCGCTGTTGGGTTTCCTTTACGGCTGGGTGAGCATTCTCGTGATTCATGCCGGCGGGACGGCCGCCGTCGCGGTTACCTTCGGAAAATATTTCCGCGAGTTTTCTCACACTACGGTGCCGGAGAATGT
>JBEKSN010000244.1:0-4920 GCA_049517055.1 Candidatus Acidiferrales bacterium
TTTTTTGCAATTGCCGATCCCGTTCTATTGGTTCGTAATGCATCCGCAGGTGAGCTATTGGCGGCGCAATCCGAAGGCCGGCTACATTACCGGCGTGCTGCTATCCTGGCTTCCCGTCACGGTGCTCCTTGTGATTTTCCACCGTGAATTATTTCGCGCGAACTGGCCGCCGCTGTGGGAAATTATCGCCGGATTCGCGCTTATTATTTTTGAGGCGTGGATCTTCCGGCGAGTGCATCGCGATTTGGGCGCGAAGAGGCTGGTCGGACAAACGGAACTCTCCGGCGGTGGCGAAATCGTTCATCGGGGAATCTACGGGCTGATTCGCCACCCGCGCTACATGGGCTCGTTCCTTGCGATCGTCGGAGCTTGCTTTCTCGCGGGGACGCGCGCGATGTGGGTCGTAGCGGCGATATGGCTGGTGCTCACGCGCATTGCCATCGCACTTGAGGAGCGCGAATTGCGCGACCGATTCGGCACGGCTTACGAGGAATATTGCCGCCGTGTCCCGCGATTCGTTCCTGCTTTTGCCAAGCCTGGTGAGAGCTTCGGACCACCGCGGATTTCGAAGTGAATAAAACAGGAGGTGACTATGAAACGTTTCGTGATTCTCATGGCGATCTTGCTCGGTATCGCAACAACTGCGTCAGCGCAAATCGGCAAAAGCGTTTCGGTCTCGGCCGGCACGCCCGAAGATAAAGCTCTCGCGGACATTTACGCAGCTCCGGACGGGCCTGACAAGGTGGCGCTGCTAGATAAATTCATGACTGCTTTTGGTACCGGAGATATGGCGCTGTTGGCGGACCAGCTTTACGTGCAGACGTATCTGGCGCAAAAAAACTATGCCAAAGTTTACGAATTCGCTGCGAAGGCGCTCGCGCTGGATCCGACCAACCTTTCCGCGGCTGTAAGCATGGTTCATGCAGCGGAGGAACAGGGCGACACCAAAAAAGTATTTGCCGCCGGCGACAAAGTTGCGGAAATCATCTCGAAATATAAGAATTTGCCGGCACCGGAAGGCACGCCGCCGGACCAGTGGGCGCAGCAGAAGTCGGTGAGCATAAACAACGTGCAGGGTGACATCGGATATGTGGAATACGCGCTGGTGAACGCCGCGTATAAGACCGCCGATCCAGCAGCACGCGCTGCTCTGTTTGAGCGATACGTTACGTCGTTTCCGGATTCTCCCTATACGATCACGGTGCGCGAACAAACCGCGGTCGCCTACCAGCAGGCGCAGGAAACTCCGAAAATGCTCGACACCGCTCTAAGAATTCTTGCGGCCGACCCCAATAATATCTCCATGCTGCTGTTGGTTTCCGATTATTGGAGTGAAAATAACCAGCAACTGGATAAAGCAGCCGCGGACGCGCAGTTAGCGCTCGATCAATTAGCGCAGGCAAAGAAACCGGACAACCTAAGCGACGATCAATGGCAGCAGCAAATGTCGCTCCAAAAAGGCTTGGCATATTCCGCCATCGGCGAAGTAAACGTGGATAAAGGGCGCAACGAGCCCGCGGTGGACGCGTTCAAGCAGGCCAGTCCGCTGCTAAAGTCCAACACGATCCTCTACGCGCGCAATCTTTATCGCTTGGGATTTACGCTCGCAAAAATGCAGCGAATTCCGGAAGCGCGCACGGTGCTCACCGAAGCGGTTTCGATTGAAAGTCCCTATAAAGCACGAGCGCAGGCGACGTTGAGTAAAATCGGCGGGCCGGTTACAGGCAAAAGCACGCGAAAGAGCTCGTAGCGAATCGCCACTCGAGTTTCTTGCAGAGAACAAATCAGGAGACAAACAACTTGGCCCTCAGCCGCTCGCGCCAGTGCGAATCGCGTTTCGCTCGGAAATGTTCGGCTCGTTCGCCGGCAGGAGCAATGTTCCTCGGGTCTCTCTTATGTTGCTGGGCCGGCGCCGTGCAAGGGCAAACGATCCGCGTAGACGCCGTGCCTGAACATTCGACAAATTCGATCGTTCCTACACGCGCACTCGGCGCGGGAATCGACCGGCTGCCCTACGGGGCTGCCGACAAACTTTTCGTCGAGCCAATGGTGAAGGAGGTTCTTTCCGCGGGCTGGCAGACCGTTTCGTACCGCCAAAATACCGAGCTGCACATGGAAGCGTGGCATTGGAATCCTGCCGGCACATGGAGCGATCCCGCTGGCAAGGGATATTTCACCGGCAGCGCAACTCCCGGGGATTTGATACGCCATTCGTATGGCTATCCGCTGCCGCATCGCGGCGTGACGCACGACGATGGCACCGACATGGTTGGCTACTCTCGCCTGACCGACGGCGACAAGGATACATATTGGAAAAGCAACCCGTATCTTACGCAAGCGTTCACCGGCGAGGACGATTCGCTTCATCCGCAATGGATTTTTCTGGATCTTACCAGCCGGCAGGATATCAACGCGATCCGCATCGCGTGGGCGGAGCCTTATGCCAAGAAATATCTAGTGCAGTATTGGACCGGCGAAGACCCCATCAAGAAGCCCGCGATCGGTGCGTGGCAAACATTTCCGGGCGGCGCGGTACCGGATGGAAAGGGCGGCACGGCGATGCTTCAACTGGCATCCGCGCCGGTTTCTGTGCAGTGGGTTCGCGTGCTGATGACGCAATCATCAAACACCTGCGATACACACGGGTCCGCGGATCGCAGAAATTGTCTGGGTTATGCCATTGGGGAAATCTATCTGGGCACGACTACTTCCGATGGAAAGTTTCACGACCTGATTCGCCACACGCCTGATCAGGACCAAACCGCGACTTATTGCTCTTCGGTGGATCCGTGGCACGAGCCGTCTGATCTCGATGAAAAGGCCGGCGACCAAGTGGGGTTCGATCTGTTTTTCACCAGCGGGTTCACGCGGGGTTTGCCCGCTATGATTCCGATTGCGATGTTGTACGGCACCCCGGAGGACTCCGCGGCGGAAATTTCGTATATCGAGAAGCGCGGCTATCCAATTTCGTATGTGGAGATGGGAGAAGAGCCGGACGGCCATTACACCACACCGGAAGATTACGGGGCGCTGTATTTGCAATGGGCAACGGCACTGCACAAAGTGGATCCCAAGCTGAAGCTGGGCGGACCGATATTTACGGGAGTGAACAAGGACGTCGAAGCGTGGCCCGATGCGCAGGGGAAAACTTCCTGGACTACGCGATTCATCGACTATCTAAAATCTCACGGACGGCTGCCGGACCTCGCGTTTTTCTCTTTCGAACATTATCCGATGGAGCCCTGCAAGATTCCGTGGAGCAGTCTCTACGATGAAGCAAATCTGGTGACGCACATTACGCAAGTGTGGCGCGAAGATGGCGTGCCGGCAAACATTCCGCTGTTCATCACCGAATCGAATATCGCTTGGCAGTCCGAGGAAGCCTACGTGGACATCTGGGGCGCCTTGTGGCTGGCGGATTACGTGGGAGCGTTTTTAAGCAATGGCGGCGACGCCGTTTATTTCTTCCACTATTTGCCACTGGGAGTTCACCGGGGATGCAACGAGTCGCTGGGCACCTTTGGACTGTTTTCAACGGACGCAAATCTGCAGGTCGAACAGCCGCTATCGCAATATTTTGCGAGCCAACTCATCAATCTCGATTGGGTGCAACCGGGTGACGGAGCACATCGCTTGTTTCCCGCCGCGAGCGACATACAGGACGCCGCGGGGCACGTTCTGGTGACGGTATATGCGGCGTTGCGCCCGGACGGCCAGTGGTCGCTGCTGATCGTCAACAAGGACCAGGAAAATTCGCACACGGTGCGAATCGCGTTCGACGGACTGAAGTCGAGCAGCGCAAGCAATTTTGCGGGATCCGTGAGGATGGTCACGTTCGGAAGCGCGCAGTATCAATGGCGTCCGCTCGCTGGGGGAGGGAAGGCCGATCCTGATGGGCCGCCAGCGCGTTCGACGATTGCCGCGTCGCCGACAACCCAATACGAACTTCCCGCAGCATCCATTACGGTGCTTACCGGGGCCGTCTCCCAGGCGAAATAGCCAACTTGGGCTGAATTCGTTTGGTCAGCGGATCTCGGCGGTGGCGCTCGAGTTCTTCAATTCATCAACTTCTTTTAGAACTTTGGCCCATTCGGTCTTGTCTTTTTTCGTGGCGAAGGGTGCGTTCGGATCGCTGTAGAAATCCAGCAGAGTCTTGCGGAGTTCCGGGGAAACTTTCGCGAAATGATCTTTCGCCAGGTGATCTAATAACTGGGTGTAGGTTTTATCCGCCAGAGGATACTGTCCGGGACCTGTGACGGTGCCGGTGTCAAAATTATCATTTACGAGCTCGATTTTGCCGGAGTCCTTTTGTTCATAGAGAAAACGTTCGTAGTCTGTTACGGACCCATTGAAACTGGCCTCGAATAGTTTTTCGGCGCCCGGTGTGGGAGTTTTGAATTTGAAAACGCTGAACGGTCCGATCTTAGGGACTAGGCGAAAGAAGAACGCCAGCAGACCGTTCTTAAATCCAGGTTTCTGATATTTTCGACCCCAGTTTTTTTCGTAACTCGACCGGGAAATGTGATAGAGGAATTTCTCTTTGGTCATGCCGGGAATATCTTTCTGAATTTGATCTTTGTTTGTCTCCCATGCGACTTTCGTTGCAGTAGGTATCGCTTTGCTTACGCTATAGCGATAAGTTTCCACGGAAAGATCGAAATCCGAAAAGACGGATTTCAGCTCCACGGAGTAGGTTTCCTGGAAGGCTTTGTCGAGAAGCGGTTTGGAAACTTCAAAGCCAATGAAATCGCGATAGGCGTCCGGCGCATAACGCCCTTTGGCAACTTCGAGGACGTCGAAGCCGAATTCCGTTCTGAGGTGTGCCATCGGATTTTGGTCGTAGACTACGGTGTCTCCATATTTCGCGCGCAATTTTGGGTAGAGCATGGGCACGGCGAGGTTTACCGCTACGCGATGGCC
>JBEKSN010000245.1:0-6041 GCA_049517055.1 Candidatus Acidiferrales bacterium
AACGCGGTGCATTCGATAGGTCGAAGCAACACCATCTGATGTAAATCTGCTGTGTAAAGGTGGTGTTGGCATGAGACTAGGGATGCGGTTTGGACTTTCTGCGATCGAGAAGCGTGACGTTTGGAGTCGCTGGAAGGCGGGACAGTCGCTGCATGAGATTGGGCGCGTTTTTGACAAGCCGCACAGCTGCATTCGCGCTGTGTTGTTGCCTCGCGGCGGCATTCCTCCCGCTGCTCGTCGCCGCTCGCGATTGGCGCTCACCTTCGCGGAGCGAGAGGACATCTCCCGAGGGATCGCTTCTGGTTCCTCGATTCGTGAGATAGCGCGAGGTCTGGATCGCGCGGCCTCCTCCGTGTGCCGGGAGGTCGCTCGCCACGGTGGCCGTCCTGCCTATCGTGCCCATGATGCAGATCACCAAGCTTGGGTTGCGGCCTTGCGCCCGAAGAGATGTCTGCTTGCCCAGAACCGCAAGTTGCGTGACCTCGTTGCGAGTAAACTGATCCTAGATTGGTCACCCGAACAGATTTCCGGGTGGCTGAAGAACCAGTATCCCAACAACGAGAGCCTGCGCGTGTCCCACGAAACGATTTACCGGAGCCTGTTCATTCAAGCCCGGGGCGTATTGAAAAAAGAGCTGATGGGCCACCTGCGGTCGAAGCGGCGCATGCGCCGCTCGCGTCATTCCAGCGAGCATGGACAGTCACGCGGGCAGATCGTTGATGCCATCTCGATCCGCCAAAGGCCTGCGGAAGTCGAAGATCGAGCAATTCCTGGTCACTGGGAAGGCGATCTGCTGGCCGGTGGAAAGAACAGCTATATTGCGACTCTGGTAGAACGCCACTCGCGCTTTGCCATGCTGATTAAGGTGCCGAGCAAAGAAACCGAAGCTGTGGTTGCTGCTTTAAGTCAACATGTGCGCAAACTCCCTGCTTCACTAGAACGTTCGCTGACATGGGACCGCGGACTGGAGATGGCCAAGCACAAGGATTTTACGGTAGCCACGAAAGTGCAAGTCTACTTCTGCGATCCACAAAGTCCCTGGCAACGCGGCACCAACGAAAACACCAATCTGCTCCTGCGGCAATACTTCCCGCGAGGCACCGACCTGTCTGGTTATTCGCAAGCGCAGCTCGACCATGTCTCGCTGCGCTTGAATCAACGACCCAGAAAGACATTGGGATTCGAAACGCCAGCGAGTAAACTGCGCGCCAGTGTTGCGTCGACCATCTGAGCTGGCATCGACCATCTGAGCTGGCAGAGTCAATCAGGCATTCGGGGCATTTTTCCGCTCGCTCGAATTCCAGGAATTTTTCCGGAATGATAGGAGAAAACCTAAGACTGGCTGGCGGAGGGGGTGGGATTCGAACCCACGAGACCCTTTCGGGCCTAACGGTTTTCAAGACCGCCGGAGTCAACCGCTTTCCTACCCCTCCTGCATCAGTAGTTTACTGACAACTGGTCTCGGTTCCAACTATCAACACGTAGGACTCGCGAAGAACTAAGGCAATATGTGATCAGGTCTTCGTAACCACGAATAGATGGCCAAAAACTCAGGCGGGCGGCCTTAGAGATCCCGCCCCTGCGCATCTTCCATCTTTGCAATTTCAAAGGTAGTCTGAATTCTGACTTTTGCGGGAGCGCATACAAAATCCAAGTACTTTTCGTCAGGGCCGACCGTCGGCTCTCCGTTACCCGTCTTCTCGGGAAAAACAAACACGACACCAGTGATTTTCTTTCCGTCTGGGCCGCGCTGAATCGCTACTTTAAGCGGAAGGATTTTTTGCTTGGCCTTTTTCCCAGAGACGAAGGTAGTCGCCTGCAACGTCGTCTCATCTGTTGAGTCAAATGGCGTCATGTCCCGGCCTCCCACAAATATCTGATATACGGCCAAAGGCTGCGCGAGTTGCTTTTCTGCATCTTCTGGTTTCATCTGACCTTCGAGAACAGAGTTTCGGTATCCGGCTTCACGGATCGTCCGCGCAGAGGCCCACCGAATCGCGAAAGTGGCCTTCCCGCGCGCACTCGGATCATCGCCCGCGCCTCCACTGCCCTGCCCCGTCTTCAAAGCCATCCCACCGTCGTCCGACATTTCATACTTGGGGCCGGTCTTCCAAGTGGCGTCGATCTGCACAGTTTTGCACCAAGGTGAATCCATAAAAATCTTCTTAATGTCGCTAGCATCCCACTGTTGGTATGGCTTGACTTTCCACGGGTCTCCACCAGCCAATGCCAGAGCGGCCAAAGCCAATAAAAATAACGATGTCCCGACAAACTTCAACGAACTATTTACGCGCAAGGAAATTCCTTCTTGTGGTTCCATAAGACCTCCCAGCGAGCTTCTCTCGTCCGTCACCAGCCGTCACCCTTCCTCCAAAAATTTACTACCTTATCAACCAAGATACTAACAAAAACCGATACAGATCAGAAACGTTGCTGTACAGCTTTATACAATTTAGTGTAGCTTTGTCTTGATTCGATCGCTTGTTGTAAAGTGCTGCGCTTCTTTTCAGGACTCACTTCACCGAAAATTCATGCTTGCCGGAAATACTTCTACAACCCACGGTGCTGATTTATCGACGGGCCATGCGAAGGGAGCTTCAACGCTCTTTCGCCATTTGTCCGGCAAGCATCTGGTGGCTGCGATGTTACTCGGTCTGGCCTTGCGCCTGTTTTTCGTCATCCATTTTCCCTTCTATGCAGGTGATACAAAATTTTACGATGAGCTCGCGCGTAACTGGCTTGACCACGGAGTCTACGGACTTTTTGTCCACGGGCAACTAGTGTCGGTGGATATGCGTATGCCGGGATACCCTGCGTTTCTTGCCGGCGTCTACGCCGTATTTGGACGAACGAGCAAAGCAGTTTTGCTTTCCCAAGCAGTCGTCGATTTGATGACTTGCGTCTTGACCGCCATCATTGCGGCGCACATCGCTCCCGTTCGAAGCAAGACCCGCGTGGCAACTATTGCCTTGTGGCTAGCCGCACTTTGTCCCCTTACCGCAAATTATAGCGCCGTAATTCTCACAGAAGTTTTGGCAACCTTTCTCACAACATTGGCTGTGTTAACTTTTGTGACGGCTCTTGGCCGGTCCACGGATCATTCCAGTCCGCGCCCAGACAGCAGGAGATTGTTTTCGGATGCTGCGGGGTGGCTGCTAACAGGGGTGGTCGTCGGCCTAGGCACTTTGGTACGACCGGAGGCGCCGCTTTTGTTGCTCGCAGCCGGATTCGCGCTTGCGGTTTACTGGCGGCACCGCAAAAACTGGTCGAAATTGTTTTTGGCCGTGGTCTGGATGTCTGCCGGCTTGTTTCTTACTTTGAGTCCCTGGGCGGGGCGGAACGCAAGAACAATGGGACGTGTGGAATTTCTGTCCCCGCGTTATGCAGAAACCTACGGGGATTTTATCCCCCGCGGGTTTTATGCCTGGACGGGGACGTGGATGGTTCGATTTAGCGAAGCCTACCTTGTGACCTGGAGGCTTGGAAAAGAACGGATTGGCATCGGAGAATTGCCTTCAGCCGCGTTTGATTCGAGTACCGAACGTGCTCGCGTAGAAGCACTGCTGGACCGCTACAACAGCAACCTGCAGATGACACCCGTTCTCGATCACGAATTCGCCGTGATCGCGCACGAGCGAAGCGCGCGCCGGCCCCTCAGGACGTACATTGCGATCCCCTTGGCCCGGATGGGGACGATGTGGTTTACTCCGCGCATTGCATTGCTACCGTACTCGGGAAATTTGTGGCCGCCTGCGGAGAGTTGGCGGAGAAATCGAACGGACTTTGGCGTGACATTGGGTTTCGGAGCCTTGAACTTTGCTTATTTCGGTATGGCGTTACTGGGAGCGTGGCGTTTTCGCAGACTGCCCGCCACGGCCTTTCTGGTTATGTTCGTCGTGCTCCGCACGTTATTTCTGACACAGTTACAAACAGTCGAGCCTCGCTACGTAATCGTCTGTTATCCCGTGATTTTGGTTCTTGGCGCGCTCGCATGTTCGCTTCCTCCACCGCACGATTCATTAGCCGCTCATTCTCGCGCAAATTGGGCAAGAGATAGCGCCTAAAAGCGAACCCCGGTTAGTTTGAAAGACCGTTGTGATACGATTTACGGTGCAATGCGGCCTACACGCTAAAATTCTCTCCCGGGCAGATGGAGTACGAATGATGCGAAATGCAATCGTTGTCGCGGCAATATTTTTTATCGCACTAACCGGGTTCGGCGTTGGCTTCGTACACGCCCAAAACGCTTCCGAACAGTCGCAGTCTCCCAAGCCCGGCGCTGTTGACGACAATCAGCAGAGCGATGTCCCTGCGTACCATGCCGGCCGTCCCAAGACACCTTTGCCTGAGACACTCCACCCGGAGCAGTTCACTGATGTGCAGACTCAGAATGTTTATGCGTTGGCCGCCAAGATCAAAAGCGTCCTTTACCAGCAGCCGTGCTATTGCCATTGTGACAAAGAAATGGGACATACTAGCCTCTTAAGTTGCTACACCGACCGCCACGCCTCGGTATGCGCGTTGTGCCAAAAAGAAGCGGTTCTTGCATACACGGAATCTCAACAGGGCAAAACGGCAGCGCAGATTCGCAAAGACATCATGGATGGGAAATGGAAGGACGTCGACCTCTCAAAGTACGAAGCGCCGGCGCCATCCAACTAGTCAATCGACGTTGCGTCCTTAGCGGCGGAATTAGTGAACGGGATGGGAAGACGGGCCGGTCGGCCAGTCCTGCGGAGCAAAATCAACACCCCAGAAATGCGGGCTCGGCGAAAGAAATTCGACGCCGACGCGGGTCCCTTTTTCGGAAGTGTCGCCAAGGTAAACGACTCGGCATTCTTGCTCTTCCTCTGTCACCGGATTGATCAACAGCAGGTCCGCGCCAAGCGCGAGCTCTTCTTGAAGGTAAAGCAGGCCTCCGTGAGCATTGATCACGATCGTCTGGCTGTTCTCGCGGAATTTCCGGCCGTGAATGCTCTTGCCCGATGCGCGCACCGGTATGCGAGTGAAAACTCGTGAGCTGCGGCGCTGTTGGCTGCTACTTTGCTCGTTGACTTGTGCTTCGCTCATAGCTGTTTTCTATCGTGCACGGCGCGCGACCCGGAGTCAACAACGCCCGGCGCGGCAAGTGCCTAAAAACACAGTTCAGCTAAAAACCTTGCTAAAATCGCTCAAGGTTCCGATAGAATTACGCGTTTGTGCCATACAATGCAACCGGCCACGGTGCCCGCGCAGTTGGGGGGAGTCAGGAGCGCAGTATGAAGTTGATAGACTACATTGAGTCACGCCGCGACGAAAATCTGAACGAGCTGAAGGAATTTCTCCGCATTCCTAGCGTCAGTACGAAAAGCGAGCACAAGCCTGACATTGAGCGAGCCGCTCAGTGGGTAGCGGAGAAGTTGCGGGCTGCGGGTCTAGAAAACGTCGAAATTGCGCAGACCAAGATGCACCCTCTGGTATACGGCGAATCGCTACATGCTCCCGGTAAACCCACCATTCTTTTTTACGGACATTACGATGTGCAGCCTGCCGAGCCTTTGGACCTGTGGACCACTCCCGCATTCGAACCCACTGTTCGCGGCGGAAGCCTTTTCGGCCGCGGCACTGCCGACGATAAGGGTCAGGTTCACATTCATTTGAAGGCTATCGAGGCGCTTAAGAAAACAACGGGGCAGATACCGCTGAATGTGAAGGTTATGATTGAGGGCGAAGAGGAAATCGGCAGTGTGAGCCTGTGGGACTTCGTGCAGAAGAATCGCGAGCGGCTGAAAGCCGATGCCCTGATCGTGTCGGATACTTCGATGCTGGCAAGGGGCGTCCCATCCATCACCTACGGCTTGCGAGGATTGAATTACTATCAGATCGAGCTCACGGGTCCCGCGCAGGATTTGCATTCCGGGGTTTTTGGCGGCGCAGTACCGAACCCGATTACGATCCTGGCGGAAATGATTGCGAAGCTGCACGACAAGAATTTTCGCGTCACGGTCCCAGGTTTTTATGACCGAGTACAAACACTTTCTCGCCGAGAGCGTGAAGCTCTG
>JBEKSN010000246.1:0-4855 GCA_049517055.1 Candidatus Acidiferrales bacterium
ATATTAGTTGGTCCTATTTTATTAATACTTATTTTATGGTTTTTTCTTAATACCAACGATCTCTTTTTATGTTTTGAGTATTTTAAGGAGTATTTTAAGTTTGTAATATATCTTGTGTTTGTCTTGGCTTCTATACCAGGATATATTATTTTTGTATATCTTATGTTTGCAACGTACCAACCAATTATAGAAGATGATAGTATTATTGACTCTATTAAAAATAGCTTTAACTTAATTTCAGGAAATTGGTGGTATATGTTCGTAGTCTCTTTAATAATATACTCAGTAGCTCCTTATATTTACAATCTTGTCTTTGATCATTTGTTCATAAAAGATAGCGTGTATGTCAGTTTTTTCTTAAAAAACATCTTCTCTGCAATTTTTGGACTCCCATTGCTCCATGCATTTATGATAACCATATTATACAGTCTTAAAGAAAAAAAGAGAGCTGTGTTAGAGGCTGGTATTAAGTAATGTTATTCATATTTTTGCATAAAATGCTATAAGACAAAATATGACAAACATAAGACAAATTAGGACATTTTTAGGACAAAATAAGACAAAGATAGGACAAATTAGGACATTGTCTAAAAAATGACTTAAGAGAAAAGCTTTATAAATCAACAACTTTTACTCTAAAATAGATTTTGTCTTATTTTGTCCTAAAAATGTCCTAATTTGTCCTAAAAAATTTATTCATCCTTTGGTATCGCGCGCTACTGCAAAGAAAGTTTAATTTACCCTGATTTTTGCAGCATTTTTGAAGAAAGCACTATGGTGCGTCAGGTGTAATCGTCGATCTGGGGTTAGGTTTCACTAATTTTATTTTGTTTGTTTTGGTTTAACTTTTTAAGTTTAGAGAGATTTTTACAGTAATAAAAAGGGTGAGCTTAGCTGCGAGGTAACTCCTAAAAGCGTAAAATTTATTGATTGCTAATTATTATAATGTATTGTGCTTAGTGAAAAAGGTTGGCTTTTATACCAACCTTTTTGTTACTTACATTAAGTAATAGGTATACTAAAACCCTAAAATATGGCTGGATATTTGGTCAAGTACTTTAGCGGCGAATTTGTAAAGATCAGCTTGAACACTTCCAAATATTGTATTAGAAGTTTTGTTATAAGAATCAGCTGGTACCCATGGTTCACTTATTAAATCATTAGTTTTTAGGTATTCCCATATTTTAATTCTGATGAAATCTAAAAATTTTTGATCCCAAGTTGTTCTAAGATCTGCTTTTGCTTGAGGAACATCATGAATATTATTTTTTCCTTTGAAAGCCTCTTTATATTGGGTTTCTAAATATAGGGAACATTCATCAGCTAAAGTTGGTTTGCCGTCTTTATTCCATCCTGCTTGACCACTAATTTTAAGTAACTCTTTAGTAAACACTATGGCTGCTTCTACTTCTTGTTCCCATCTATAGTGTTTGTCTTCAAAATAATCTAGTTCATCAACACTATATTCTAATAATGATTCATGGTTGTTTAATTCTTCATTTAAACAATGATGATCTTTGGTTGGATTATTTGATATAATATCAGTAGACATAACTTAAACTCCTAATCAGTTTGGTTGTGTTTAGGGGTGTTAGATATTACTAGTATCTTTACATCCCGCCTATGTTTCTAATGAAACATTAAGAATATTATAGCAAAAATAAAAATTTTTACCAATGGTTTTTTGCATTTCCCCCTGTTTTTTTAAGGGTTTTTTAAGATTTTTAATAACGCAATATTTTGTTTGTATAATTTATTGTAAGAAACAGGTTAAAAGTTTAGATAGATTGTTACAACAAAAAATATGGTAAGGCCTAGTACCTATGTAAACACGAAGGACGATGAAATGATTAAATTCATTAATAATGGTACTAATTTTTATAAATATTTTAGCAACAATACTTACTATTGTGTTAGCTAGAAAAAACTGATAGTGTGATAAATAGGCAACCTGATAATGTTGTTCAGGTTGTCTAAGCAACACAACTGTTTTTTGGTTAAAGTTACGCACTTTATTTGGTGCTATATAAAATATTTTTTACCACAATAAGTTTATGAACGATCTATATTGCTGGGAAACTAAATTTAAATCTTGTTGCTATTCAGAGCGATTATTAACAAAACTTTTATTACTTAATGAAACAGCAAAACAGAAAATAGATATTTTAAAAATTAAAAAAGCTATTTTCTATGCTAGAAAATATCATGGTTCTCAAAAACGACAATCTGGAGAGCCATATTATTCTCACCCATTGGATGTAGCTTATATGGTTGCTGATCATCGTTTGACGACAGATGTTTTAGTTACTTGTATTCTTCACGACACGATTGAAGACACAGTACTTACTAAAGAGATGATTACTACAATTTTTGATTCAAGGATTGCCAATCAAGTTGAAGATTTAACTAGAATAAAAAAAGACAGGAAAATTAGTTCAGCAGAAATGGTTGAATTATTGTGGCAACAAAAAAAAGGAGAGCTTTTGCTTATTAAATATTTTGATAGATTACATAATATGCAAACAATTAGTGCTAAGTCTCCTAAAAAAATTAAGCAAATTACAGAAGAAACCTTAAAAGAATTTATAATTCTTGGTATATGGCTTGGAACCATAATTCCTGAAATGGTAGAAATGGAAAATTTTACTACAAAACTATGTTACAAATATTTATCAATTAAGTTTCGTTTACTAAAAAATCAAAAGAATTTTTGTGAGGATAGTTTCCAGCTTGTTTTTCCAGATTTTCAAAATGATTTAATCCTATAAAATATCCAACAGTCATTGGGAGCATAATAACTAACAATCCATAAGTTCCCAAATAATCTGTTAAATAAATCAAACCAAAAGAAGTAATAATATACATAAATGAATGCGATAAAGCGTAGATGAAGCTACTATAAGTAAATCGCTTAAAAATAGGAAAATGTTTATAAAAAATTGGTGTAACTGGAATGGCACAATTACCAAATAATGCAATAAATGATTGTATTAATAATAAATGAAATGAAGTTTTAATATTACTTAATATCCATGGAAAAAATAACATAAAAATAAAAAATATCGCTGTTATAATTTTTGCTGTTTTTATCGGATATGTTTTGTAACTTAAGTATGTAATGTATATTGCTAAGAACAGTGATACTATAGCAATTATTAAATTATGAGTAATAATACGTTCAGCACTATAATTGAATGAATTTTTAAGAATATTACCGCAATACATATATATAAAATAAAAACATACTGGTTGAATACAATATACAAGGAAGTAAGCTAATATCGTTTTTTTATTTACTTTTTCATTAAAGATTTTATTATCTTTTAAAGTACATTGATCTAACGCTGCTTCTTCATACTTTTTTTTGATTCGACGTTTTGCATCAGCAAATTCTGGGGTTTCTCTTAAGGCCGTTCTTGCTACCACTCCTATCATTGCAATTGATGCCCCTATCCAAAATGCAATCCTCCATTCTAATCCTATAGACAATATTGCAGTTGATATACCTAATGCAGCAACTGTGCCAAGAAGAGAGGATATGGAAATAAATGATACTACAGGATATTGCACTGGTGGTTTGGTAATTTCCGTTAAATAAAGCTTTGCCCCTACCATTTCTCCAACTGAAGATATACCTTGAAAAATACGGCATATAGTGATAAGCCAAGAAGCAGCAATACCAATTTGGCTATAAGTTGGTAAATTGGCCATAATAATACAAGAAATTGCCATCATTGCTGTTGTTATAACAACTGTAGATTTACGTCCTGCTCTATCTCCGATATAACCAAAAATTAACGCGCCTAATGGTCTAAAAATAAAAGTTGAACAAAAAGCGAATGCTTGTAATAATGCAGCAGTATGAGGATCAGTTTTTGGGAAAAATAATTCATTTAATAATACGGCCATATGAACATAAATCATTAAATCAAAATATTCTAGAAAAGTACCTATCGACAGCAAACCAACAGCCTCTCTTTGATAAGATTTTAAAGATGCAAAAGTCTCTACATTGTTTGTCATTTTAAAGTTATTTCCTCAATAATAAAAAATTAATCACCTTTAAGAGAGTTTTACATGCTCTTAAAATTTTTTTTCTTTGTTAATTCCTTATAACTCAACCAAGAACACTCTAATTCTAAAATTTTAAAACGCAACCTTTCTAAATTTTCATCTATAACAGGTATGGGCATTAATGATACGGCTACATAATGAAAACCATAAAAATCTATTTTTAATTTAACGCACAATTTTTCTAATGATTCAAGATTATTAAGACTATCATCAACAAAAACAATGGTTTTAGGATAATAATTATATTTACTAAACATATACTCTAGTAATACGCCTTTATCTACTCCAGCCGTAAAAATAATACCAGATTTTAACATTGGTATACCTTTACAATCTGAACAAATCATATTAGTATTTTCTAATTCAGCAGCTAGTTTTTCACCTTTTAGTGGGGTTGATGGCAAAAAAGAAATACCAACATCGTTTAACTCTTTAATTCTAATATCTTCCATTTTTTTGATAATCCCAAATCTACCAGTGCCCATAGCAGTTAATGCTATTGTTGGTATATGTTGTGATTGTAAATAAGCGAATGCCTGAACTATTCGTGGCTCTACTAAATTCCGTTTAATTGTAGACATAACACTACTCTGTAAAATTTCTATTTTTTCTGTGGATAATCGATTCTTAAGATCTTGCCATAACTGAGCACGGCAAGGATGTTTAAAATCATTATCGCTATTAGGTATTATTAATACATCGTCAACATCAAAAATTATCAAGGTGTCTTTATTAACCAATTCAAGCATTTTTGTAACCGTAGTAAAACTATAGATTTCCT
>JBEKSN010000247.1:0-4854 GCA_049517055.1 Candidatus Acidiferrales bacterium
ACGATCAGAATGGTCGCGGCGCTCATGAGCTTCCCGGGCGGGTGTGATCGATCGGCAACGTGAAGGAGAAGACGGAACCTTGGCCACGCTGGCTGGTTAGGTTCATCGATCCTCCATGAGCCGCCACTATTGCTTTGGCAATCGGCAGGCCCATTCCTGTCCCCTGAACCAAGAAGCGCTGATCCTTGCCGCGATAAAATTTTTCAAAGATCAGGCTTTGCTCCAGGTCGTCGATTCCGGCGCCGCGATCGGCCACGCTGGTGGCTAGAAAATCTCCGTTTAGCTCCGCCGTAATCGTAATGGGTTCGTGCGCTGGAGAATATTGATTGGCGTTCTCGATTAGATGCGAAAGAGCTTCTTTCACCAGCTCGAGATCAACTCGGACGCGCGGAAGTCCGGTCGCAACCACGACTCGTACCGTGCGACTGCCCAGTGTGGACTTGCATCGGATCAAAGCCGCATTAATCACGTTTTCGATGGATGTAGATTCAAACTTGAGCTGCACTTCGCCCGCATCCAGACGTGCCATCTCGGCGGCTTCGCCAACGAGCCGGTTCAACCGGTCGCTTTCTTCATTGATGACGACGAGAAGATCTTGCCGTTGCGCGTCGCTGAGCCCTGCGTTGGTCAAAAGGTTTGTCACCGAAGCTTTAATCGACGTGAGCGGAGTTCGCAGGTTGTGCGTGACCGACTCAGTCAGCGCCGTACGCAAACGCTCGCCCTCGCGTGTGGCTTCGGTTTGTCCCAGTTGTTCGATCGCACGGGCACGCTCCATGGCCACGGCGATCAACGTACCGATAGCCTCCAGCGTTTGGCGGGAAAGAGTCGAACCGGAAATTCCCAGGCTGCCGATCGGGCGTACCCCTAGCCGAACGGGGACGAAGCAGAGACTGTTCGGAACGTCAATCACGGGCTCTTCACGAGCCACGATGGCTTTCAGGCTGTCGATATCCAGGCGTGGAATCACCGGGCCTGAGCGGTACACTTTCTGCTTTTCGGAGAGCAGCAAAGCCGCCGCGCCCACTTCAAATGTATTCACAATCTGCGCAGGAATTCGGTTGAGTAGCTGAATCACGTTGCCGGATTCGAGCAGGCCCTGGCTGAAGGCATATAATTTTTCGATCTCTCGCCTTCGCGCGGAAGCATCTTCAGCCTTTTGGCGCGCGCGTGTGGATAGAGTACTGGCAATGACGGAAACCACCAGGAAGGCAAAAAGCGCGACCCAGTTCTGCGGATCGGCAACCGTAAATTTTCCTACCGGCGGAAGGAAATAATAATTGAATGCCAGCATTGCCGCGATGGACATGAACACCGAGACGGCAATGCCCCAAACCGTGGAAACGGCTAAAATAGCGAGAAGAAATGTAAGAGCAACGGTGGTGGGATTGACCGGAAGCACGCGGCGGTAGAATACGGAAATTCCGAGAACCAGACCTAAAGCCGCTGCAAACCTGAGAAAACGGTAGAGAAATGGCTCGCGCACGTATGCCATTCTATCGTAGCTTTACCAGTCGCTCGCAGAAGAGATTAAACGGAATGCCAAAGACTCCTGAAGAATGGCTGGCGGTATCGAAGCCGCCGGAAAAAACCAAGGGCATATTGAAGCTGTTTCTAGGCTATGCGCCCGGCGTTGGAAAAACGTACAGCATGCTGAGCGAGGCCATCCGGAGAAAGGGCCGGGGAGAAGACCTTGCGATCGGTGTGGTGGAGACGCACGGCAGAAAAGGCATCGCGGAATTGGTGCCTCAACTGGAAAGCATCCCGCGCCGCAAAATCGATTACAAAGGCACAATTTTTGAAGAGATGGATACAGATGCGATCGTCGCGCGAAATCCGCAGGTGGTTTTGGTGGACGAGCTAGCCCACACAAACATTCCCGGCAGCAAGCATCGCAAGCGCTATGAAGACGTGCTCGAACTCATCGAGGCGAAGATGGACGTTCTCTCAACTTTAAACATTCAGCACATCGAAAGTATTGCGCCCACCGTGCGGGCCATTACCGGAGTGCAAGTACGCGAAACCGTGCCGGATTGGGTCCTGCAAATGGCGGACGAAACGGTAATGATCGATTTGACTCCCGAGGCTCTGCAGAACCGCATGAAGCGTGGCGACGTTTACGGCGGGGAGAAAGTCGAACAAGCGCTTAAGAATTTTTTTCGCCGCGGTAACCTGATCGCCTTACGCGAACTGGCCCTGCGGCAAGTGGCGGAACAAGTGGATCGCAGCTTGGAGTCCTACATGGTGGAAAAGGACATCCGCGAAAGCTGGGCTGTTCGCGAACGCATCGCGGTGTGCATCAGCGGCAATCCGAAAGCGCAGTATCTGGTGGCGCGGGCAGCGCGCATGGCGCGTCGGATGGACGCGGAACTCTACGCCATCCATGTTGACGATCGCCCAGTGGACGAGCAGAGCGAAAAAGCTCTAGTTGCAAACTTGCAATTTGCGGAAAGCCTGGGCGCCAAGCCGGTGCGCCTGAAAGGCGAAAATATTGCCGACGCCACGGCGCAATTCGTGCGAGACAAACACGTAACCCAGGTAATTTTCGGCCGGTCGGCGGTGGAGGGCTGGCGGAAACTGCGTTATATGAACGCCATCAATCGGTTCTTACGCGACGCGCCCGCCGTAGATGTTCACATCGTGACGCAAGAACCCGATTAGACCGCCATTCCTATTCGTTGTCCGCAGGTACATCAAACTTCACAAGATCGGACTGAAAGCCTTTGGTCTTGACCGCCCCATAAGCAATCCCGATGACCATCCAGATGCCACCGGCAATTTGTGCGGCGGGACTAAGATTCAGCCAGATGAAAAAACAAACTAAAAATCCCAGAACGGGCGAAACCAGGTCGGTCCAATGCTTCTCTTTGGCACGCAAGTAGTAGCGGGTAAGCGCTGCAGCATTCACCCCCATAAAAGCTATCAACGCCCCGAAATTAAGCAATTCTGCGCCGCGTTCGTAGCTGATTAGGAACGCGCCGGCCAGCGCAAGAGCGCCGACGAAGATGACATTGTTTCGCGGGATGTGATTCTTGGGATCGATAGCGCCAAAAAACTTCTTGGGGATCCCGTTGCTGCGTCCCATCCCATAGAGCAAGCGCGACGCTCCGAGTTGCGAACCCATTCCCGAGCCGACATTCGCTATTAAAATCGTGAAGTTCAGCAAATGGAAAAGAAAGAAACCGCCGGCTCGCAGGGCCACCAACGGAAACGCAGATTCCACTTTGTCCGGCGGAAACGGATTCGAGCCCCACACGAGCTGCGCCGCATATACTTCGAGCGATGCCAATACTCCGGTGATCACGCACACCAGAACAGTCGCCAGCATAATGTTTCGCCGCGGGTTTTCTACTTCTTCTGAGAATGTCGATATGGCGTCGAAACCGATATAAGTGAGGACCGCAATCGAAGTGCCGCGAAAGACGCCGCCGAAACTAAACGTCTGCGGATTATAGAATGGTTGCCAGAAAAAACCGCTGCCGTATTGGTGCAACCCCCAGATAAAACGGATTACGAACGCAAAAAATATCACTACGACGATGGACATCCCGGCCGCCAGCACATCGTTTATTCGTGCCGAAGTTTTCACCGCACGCAGGTTAAGCACGGTGAAGGCGGCGGCATATCCGATCGCAAGCGCCCAATACGGTACGCCGGGCAAAATATTTTGAGTCAACTTGCTGCAAATCACCGTGCAGATCAGTGGGTTCAGAATGTAGTCCATCAACATCGCCCAGCCGGTGACGTACCCAAGCGAAGGATGGATTTCCTGCCCGACGTAGGTGTAGGCGGACCCCGCGCTCGGATAAGCGCGCGCCATTTTGCCGTAACTGACAGCGGTAAAGAGCATCGCCACCATGGCGATCAGAATCGTGGTCACCACGTGGCCGCGCGCTGCATTACTGATTACGCCGTAAATCCCCATCGGCGCGATCGGCTGAATAATCACGATGCCGATGATGATGAGGTCCCAAAGGTGAAGAGTGCGTTTGAGTGTGACCGGCGCAGGCGATGGCGAACTTGCTTTGTTGCTCATTCCGTGGTGACCGATTTTACAAGATTCCTGGGATGGTCCACATCGCAGCCATTCAACGTGGCGAAATGATAAGCAAAGAGTTGCAGCGGCACCACCTCCAGGATCGGTAGCAGCAATTCCGGCGCAGCGGGAACGTGCATGACGCGGTCCGCAAACGTCGCAATTTCGCGATCTCCCTCGGACGCAATCGCGATTGATTTTCCGCCGCGGCCCTTGATGTACTCGAGCACTGAAAGCGTCTTCTGGTATCGCAGAACGGAATCCGGATCGGCCGGATCGCGCGTGGCCAGCACGATCACAGGAAGCTTTTCGTCCACCAGCGCATTCGGCCCATGCCGCAGCTCGCCGGTTGGAAGGCCTTCGGCTTGCACGTAAGAAATTTCCTTTAGCTTCAGCGCTCCTTCACGAGCAATCGCATAATGAACGCCGCGGCCAAGAAATAAAAACGCTTTCGCCTGTTGATATTCCCGAGCGCATCCGGCAGCCTGCGCATCCCAGGAAGGAAGAGCCTTTTCGATTTCGACGGGTAGCGCGCGGAGAGAATCCAGATGCGCGCCCACAACCCCGGAGGTGATGCGGCCGCGTTTGCGCGCCAGAAATAATGCGAGAAGATACAGCATCGTCAACTGTGACGTGAAACTTTTTGTCGCCGGCACAGCTTTTTCCAACCCGGCGAAAGTATGCAGCGTGGCGCTCGCTTCGCGGGCGATGGTGGAATCGGCAACGTTCGAAATCGCCACGGTTTTCGCTCCGCGACTGAGCGCCTGGCGCTGCGCTGCTATGGTGTCGGCCGTTTCACCCGATTGCGTTATGACCACCAC
>JBEKSN010000248.1:0-4815 GCA_049517055.1 Candidatus Acidiferrales bacterium
CGAAGCCAAAACTGTACCAGGCGCTTTTCTCGGTTGTCGGGGTGTTTTACCCGCTGTTGCTGAGGATTTTTCCGAAGTATCTGACGACGAGTGAGCAAGTGGGGCGGGCGATGATTTGCGTGGCGAAGCGTGGAGCGCCGAAGCGTTTGTTGGAGAATGACGACATCAATCGTTGCTGCGACGACGGCGCCGGTTGATTTGACGTCGGAGGGTAGAGTATGGGCGTGGTGATTTCCATGCTGCGGGGGGTTAATGTTGGGGGGAAGCACAAGATCAAGATGGAGGTGCTTAGGGCGCTCTACGAGTCAATCGGGCTGCGCGGCGCGCAGACCCTGTTGCAGAGCGGGAATGTCGTGTTCAGGACTGAGCAGCGAGACCTTATAGCGCTGGCCAAGCAGATCGAGAGCGCGATCGAGCGGAAACTTGGATTTCACTCCGATGTAGTTCTTCGCACTTCTACTGAGTTGCGGGACGTGGTTGCCAGGAATCCTTTTGCGAAGCGGGCGGGCGTCGATGCGAGCAAGCTTCTCGTTTCATTCCTTGTGAGCGATCCTGGGGCGGAAGCTCGCGGCAATGTGCTGCGCATAAAGTGCGAACCGGAGGAGTTGCGAATTGATGGGCGCGAGGTTTATATTTACTTTCCCAACGGCATGGCGCGGCCGAAGCTGTCTATGGCGCTGGTGGAGAGGACGCTGAGGACTTCGTGGACGGGAAGAAATTGGAACACGGTAAGAAGGCTGATGGAAATGGCGGAAGAGCTGGAGGCGTGGTTCGAACGAAGAAATTATTTCAAGGAGACGACGATGGCTAAGAATGGCGGAACGCAAGCGAAGGGGCGGGAAAACGAAGCTTTGCAAACTCCGACGGATCTTGGGCGCAAGGGTGTGGAAGAAATTACCGGCGAATTGCGGAAACTGCTCGCGGACACGTTCGCGCTTTATCTGAAGACGAAGAATTTTCATTGGCACATGAGCGGGAAACATTTCCGCGATTACCATTTGCTGCTGGACGAACATGGCGACCAGATTTTCGCCATGACGGACGATATTGCGGAGCGAGCGCGCAAGATTGGCGGAACGACGATCCATTCGATTAGCGAGATCTCAAAATTCCAACGGTTGAAGGACAACAACGAAGAATTTGTGGCTCCGCTGGACATGTTGGCCGAACTTTCCGCCGATAATCAGGCGCTGACGCGGTTTTTCCGCGCGGCGCATGAGGTGTGCGAGAAGAACAACGACGTCGCTACGACCAGTCTGATTGAGGTTTGGATCGATCAGACGGAGCGGAGGACTTGGTTTTTGGCGGAGATTGTTAGCGGGCTTCATGCGGAGCAGAAGCCGCTGTCGAAAGCGGCGGGGGCCAGCTAAGCAAGATCGATAGACTCACGCGGGAGGTTGAGATGACTGACCAAAGTGCGGGTGGGGCTGCGTCTAAGGCGCAAGCGAGTGCGGAGGCGGCGCGCCCGCCGCTGCCGCCGTTTACTCGCGAGACGGCTATTTTGAAGGTGCGGCTGGCGGAAGATGCGTGGAATTCGCGAGATGCGGAAAAGGTGGCGCTGGCTTACACGGTGGATTCGCGTTGGAGAAACCGCGCGGAGTTTGTGAACGGAAGGCAGGAGATCATCGCGTTTCTGAAACGCAAATGGACGAGGGAGTTGGACTACCGGCTGATCAAGGAGCTTTGGGCGTTTGAGGGCAATCGCATCGCGGTGCGGTTTGCTTATGAATCGCGCGATGATTCGGGGAACTGGTTCCGGTCGTATGGCAACGAGAACTGGGAATTCGAGGAGAACGGGCTGATGCGCTTGCGGTTTGCGTGCATCAATGATTTGCCGATCAAGGAAGCGGAGCGGAAATATCGCTGGGCGCTGGGGCGGCGGCCGGACGAGCAAGCGGGACTAAGCGAGTTGGGACTGTAAATTTTTATAATAAACTGTCCGCGGCTAAAGAAGTCAAAGAGCCGGCGGGGACGCCCTTCGGCTGCGCTCAGGACAAGCCGGCGCTACGAAAAGCGAAGCGCGCTCGTGCGAGCGTTGATGGCCCGTGCAGCAGCGGGCGCAGCAAGCAGCGCTCCTACGGGATCTTGCTACGGTAAAACGTTTGGCCGAAGAAAGCGGGAGCAAGCTCCCGCACTCCACAGAATTTCGGCGAGGATTCGTTTGGAGTGCGGCGGCTTGCCGTCGCTTTCGCGGGCGCATCGGAGCTGGCGAAACCTGGGCTAGTCGGTGGATTTGCGGAGCAGCTCTTTTAGGGCGGCTACTTGCTTTTGTGTGAGCTTGGCGCGGAGCAGGCTTACTTTCATTGGATACATGGAGCCGTACTCGGCTTGTTTATTTTTGGCGGGGTACATGGCGGCGATATAAGCGTCGCGATAAACGAGCCAAGCCTTTTGGGCGGCTTTGATTTTTGCCAGGGCTTCGGGCTGAGACTCGGTTTTTGACAGCAGAGTGTTGTAGACGTCGTCCATCTGAGCTTCCACGCGTGCCAGTTCGTTGCTCGCACAGGCGTTCATTTCCATTTGAGTCTTGGCTTTTTCGTTGCAAGTGCGAAGGGTCTGCGAGTTTTGGGCAAGGCTGGGGAATGCGCTCGAGGCTACAAAGAGAACAAGCGCCAAGCACTTCCGCAAAGCTATTCTCCTTGTCCGTGGCGCTCTGGTCAGGACTCAACACTCCTATTTGGTGGTTCTCCGAAGCGCAAAGATTACGCATCTCACGGCTACAAGCCACGCACACAGGCAGACAGCCCATACGATAAGGGCTCCGATCAATGCATCTCGGAAACGCACGCCCGGAATAAGAAAATCCCCCAGAGCGGGAATCCCATAGACTGCTGTTCCGAACAAAGCAACTAGCCCCGAGACCATTGCGGCGACCCAAGATGCATGCGTTCGAACTTCTTCTGTGTTTTTCTTCGAAGAAAGAATATAGGCCCGAACTGCGAGCGTGATCAGCACGAGTACAACGCTGCTGAATATAAAAAACGCTGGCGTGAGGTCTTCGAACCTTATGTTCAAGAAAAGCCTCTGAAAAATTTGAGAAAGCTATTCTTCGTCCTGAGCCTGGGCTTTTGCCAGCCGGTCAATGACCGTAAGGTCTTCCAGGGTGGTGGTGTCGCCGGAGATGCCGCCTTTGTGGGCTAGCTCGCGAAGGAGACGGCGCATGATTTTTCCGCTGCGCGTTTTGGGCAGGCCGTCGGCGAAGCGAACGTCGGCGGGGCGAGCGATGGAGCCGATGGTTGCGGCTACGTGATCCATTAGCGCGGAGCGGAGCTCCTTGCTGGGAGTGTGGCCGATGCGCAGGGCGACGAAGCAAATGATGGCCTCGCCTTTGATTTCGTCGGGGCGCGCGACTACCGCGGCTTCAGCTACTGCGGCATGGCTTACCAGGACGCTTTCGATTTCCATGGAGCTTAGGCGGTGGCCGGCGACTTTGATTACGTCGTCCACGCGGCCGAGAACCCAGATGTAACCGTCTTTGTCGCATTGAGCGGCATCACCTGCGAAATAGACGTCGGGGATTCGTTCCCAATACTCGCGCTTGTAGCGTTCGTCGTCGCCGTAAATCGTGCGGAGCATGGAGGGCCAGGGCTTCTGGATGGTGAGATAACCGGTTTCTCCTGGGGCGACTGGCTCGCCTTTCAAGTTCACAACGCGCGCGATGATGCCGGGAAGCGGCAAAGTCGCAGAGCCGGGTTTTGTGGGCGTCGCGCCAGGGAGCGGAGAAATCATCATGGAGCCGGTTTCCGTTTGCCACCAGGTGTCCACGATAGGACAGCGATTTTTGCCGATGGCTTCGAAATACCATTTCCATGCGGCCGGATTGATGGGCTCGCCGACGGTGCCGAGAACGCGGAGGCTCGACAAGTTGTATGGTTTGATCCAGTCCATGCCCCAAGCCATGAAAGCGCGGATGGCGGTAGCCGAGCTATAGAAAATGGACACTTTGTAACGGTCGATAATTTCCCAGAAGCGATCTTTGCGGGGAAAATCGGGCGCGCCTTCGTACATCACGAGTGTGGCGCCGTTCGCGAGCGGGCCGTAGACGATGTAACTGTGGCCGGTGACCCAGCCGATATCGGCGGTGCACCAATAAACGTCCTCATCACGCAGATCGAAAACCAGTCTTGTGCTCCACATGCACTGCAGGAGATAACCGGCAGAGGTGTGCAGGACGCCTTTGGGCTTTCCGGTGGTGCCGCTGGTGTAAAGAATGTAGAGAGGATGTTCGGAATCAAGCTCGAGGGCGGGGAAGTTCTTCTCGGCTTTTTCTTCGAGATCGTGCCACCACAGATCGCGTCCTTCTTTCCAGGCTACGGGTTCTTTCGTGCGTCGAACGACGATGGATTTTCCGACAGTGGGGCACTTCTCCAAAGCGGCGTCGGCGGTTTCCTTCAGCGGAACGATTTTTCCACGACGATATCCGCCGTCCGCGGTGATCAGCAGTGTTGATTTGCAGTCCACGATGCGATCGGCAAGGGCGGTGGCGCTGAATCCGCCGAACACCACCGAGTGCACCGCGCCGACGCGCGCGCAACCCAGCATGGCGATGGGGAGTTCGGGGATCATGGGCATGTAAATCGTGACGCAATCGCCCGGCTTCACGCCGAGTGAACAAAGCACGTTCGCGAATTTGCAGACACGTTCGTGAAACTCGGCATAGGTGAACTGAACGGTTGAGCCGTCTTCGCCTTCCCACATCAGCGCGGGCTTGTTCGCATTCTTTTCGAGATGGCGGTCGAGGCAGTTGTAGGAGACGTTGAGCTTGCCGTCCGCAAACCATTTCGCGTGAGGGAGATTCCATTCGAGGACTTTGGT
>JBEKSN010000249.1:0-4694 GCA_049517055.1 Candidatus Acidiferrales bacterium
CTTTTCAACGCTTCTTTTTTCGGTCATTTTTAATGGCTCTGAAATCCAGAACGGAGAAAAGACATATGCGGCGCACAAAATTGAGCTTGCAAAATGTTCTCGGCGCAAATTTTCGTACCCTGGCTATCCTCGCTTTGGTTTTGCTGGCATGCCTTCCCGCCGGCGCCCAGGCGCAGCAAAAAGGCCAGAAAACGTTTGGATCGGCGCAAGAAGCTGCCGACGCGCTGGTGGCAGCCGCCAAGAGCAGCAACGAAGGGGCTCTGCTGGCGATTCTTGGGCCGGACGGGAAAGAAATCATTTCGTCCGGAGACGCCGCCGAGGACGAGGCCAACCGCACAAATTTCGCCAAGAAATATGAGGAAATGCACCGCCTGGTGGCGGAACCGGATGGCATGACCATGTTGTACATCGGGGCGGAAAATTGGCCCTGGCCCGTTCCACTGGTGAACAAGAATGGTTCGTGGTACTTCGGAACGGAAGCGGGAAAGCAGGAGATTCTGTACCGTCGGGTCGGCCGGAATGAAATGGCGGCCATTCGCGTTTGCCAGGAGCTGGTAGCCGCGCAGAACGAATACTTCGCGAAACAGAAAAACGAGTACGCGCAGAAATTTACGAGTGATGAGGGGCAGCACAACGGCTTGTACTGGCTGGGTTCCGGCAATGAATTCGAAAGCCCGATCGGCCCGCTGGTGGCCAACGCCGGCACCGGAGGCGGCCTGGCAAAGAATCTGCATACTCCGCCGGCGCCGTTTCACGGCTACCTTTTCCGCATCGTGACGCGCCAGGGTAAGAACGCTCCGGGCGGCGCGGCGGACTACATTGTTGGCGGAAAAATGACCGGCGGATTTGCTTTCGTCGCTTACCCCGCCGAATATCGCAATTCCGGCGTGATGACGTTCCTCGTCGGCAAAGATGGAGTGGTGTACGAGAAAGACCTCGGCAAAAAGACCGACGCTGCGGCCAAAGCAATTAAATCCTACGACCCCGATTCGAGCTGGAAAAAGTCCGAGGAACCGCAGTTGCAGACTGCTGAAGCAAAAAAGCCGCAGTAAGGCGGCCGCCGCGACCGCGCTGAGAAGTAACCCCTGACTGAAGGCCGAGTATGAATCGCGTTCGCACCGACCTGCTCGAAATTGCGTATGAAGAGGGCGGTCCGTCCGACAGTCCTCCCGTAATTTTGCTGCACGGCTGGCCCGACACCCCTCGCGGATGGAAAAAAGTTTCGCAGATTCTGCAAGCCGAAGGCTGCCGTACGATCGCGCCCTACTTGCGCGGTTGCGCTCCCACTGAATTTCTGTCAGAGGAAACGCCACGCGTGGGGAGCGCAGTAGCACTGGCGCAAGACGCAGTTGAATTGGCGGATGAGCTGAAGCTCCAAACTTTTGCTGTCGCGGGCCATGATTGGGGTGCGCGAGTTGCCTACACCCTGGCCGCTCTCTTCCCCGAACGTGTCACGGCGATAGCGGCCTTGTCGCTCGGCTACCAGCCTCGCGGCGTATTCAACATTCCTTCGTTCGCTCAATCCAGACGCTTCTGGTACCAATGGTTCCTGTGCACGGACGGCGGAGCGGAAAAAGTGCGCAACGACCCCGCCGGCTTTGCGCGAATCCAGTGGGACACGTGGAGCCCGCCCGGCTGGTTTGATGAAGCGGAGTTTGCCGAAACCGCCGAAAGTTTTTCGTCTGCGGATTGGGCTGCCATCACGCTCAACGCCTACCGCTCGCGCTGGCTGCAAGGCGAAGTCTCAGATCCGCGTTACGCTCATCTGCAGCGCAGGCTGGGCGAAGTTGAATTCCTATCCGCACCAACTCTGATGATTCAGGGTTTGTCAGATTGGTGTGACCCTCCAGAAGAATCAGAGGGGTTGGAGAAATGGTTTACTGGCGGGTATCGACGCTTGACGCTGGAAAACGTCGGCCATTTTCCCCATCGCGAAGCGGCCGAGCAGGTTGCCAAAGCAGTCCTGGATCATTTTCGCGAAAAGATAAACGGAAGCACGCACTTCACGCAAGTTACTGACTGAAAGAGAGTTTATATTGACGGGTGGCGTTACACCGGGCAGCCTTTGCCGGTGATATTTGACGTTGGCGTGCGGTTCACTGCGAGTAATTCAGCGTTAGTGGTGCAGCCAGGGAAGCTGGCCTTTGTGCGACAGCGCCAGCAAATCCATGGAAGCGGCCACGGCGCAGTGAACGCAAACCCCTCCCCAAATTGATTTCAGCTTCCACGCCAGCCATCCCAGAATTAATCCAGCAACCACCGAAGCAGCCGCCTCCGGCCAGGGCTTGCTGAAATGAATCATCATGTAAGGCATCACCGACACCGGAACGGCCAGCACCCCGATGTACCGCGAAAGACCTCCCACCAGAAATCCTCGAAAGAAAAATTCCAGCGCCACGAATTGCCCCGCGTACATTCCTTCCCACATCAGCAGATCGGCCCAGGAACGTCCTGCCTGCGCGTACATCGGGTAGTAGTTGTAAAACTCGGGCGAGAGCGAGACCACCCAGATCACCGGTGACACCACCACGAACAGCACAACGTAAATCCAAAAATGTTGCGCGAATCCGCGAAACGAAAGATTGCAATCGCGAAGCCGGTTGCCGGGCCGGCAAGCCATCACCGTTGCGGGTATGGCGAAAAAACTGATTAGGATCCACAGCACCCACCAGGCCCGCACTCGCAGCACCCAGTAGGGGTCGCGCGCGAAAAGTTTCGGCGGGAAAAAGTGTGCGTAGGTTTCGTCGCTGCCCACGAACTGCAGCACCAGAAGCGAAAAGCAGGCCGTCACGCAAATGAGGGCGACCGAGCGCAGGTCGCTGCTCTTGAGGGTGTCCTTCAGGGAGTCCCGGATCGAGCGCGGCTCTTTGGATTTCGCGCTTCCCGTAAGCGTGTCGGCGCCGCTTGCGAGCGGATCGCCCGGCCGAGACCTCGGAGAATGCCGGTCGCGCCCCTTTCGCGACGCGGTGGGGACTGTACGAGACGTCGCTGAATTCCGCACAACTCTGCGCGGTGACCGGGAAGTAATGCCAAGCTTCATATCGTGCAGATGCCCTCTGTGCCGTCCCCCGCGCCGTTTTTGCAGCGACGCAGCGTGCTGCGTCCGGCACGAGCGCTCGGCAATGATCTAGCCATGTTGCGCAGCCGTCACCGCGCGGCGGAACGGGATTTGATGAACCGGGATGATACCACCGCATCAGCCGATCTCGACGGTTATAGGCGGGCGCGGGGAAAATGGTGCTTACAACTGAAGCTCCATCACAATGGCTGGCTCATCCGGCTCGTAGTAAAAATGCGGAGCGACCTCGCGAATTACGAAACCCAACTTCAGATTTAGTTCGCGCATGGCAACGTTGCTCTCTCGCGTGTTGGTAACGATCACCTGAAAGCCCTGCTGCTGTGCGAATTCAATCTGCCACCGCTTTTGCTTCAGGCCAAAACCCCGGCGCCGAAACTCGGGCAGAATCCCCGTACTCATAATGTGCAAGCAGCCCGGCCGCGGCTCGTCGTCGAAATCCGAATCTCGGATAAACGCCGAGCATCCCACCACCTTTCCGTCCACGATCATCCAGTACGATTCGAATTCAGCCCACTCCTCCCGAGTAAACAAGTCCGCCGGGTACTCATGAAAAATCCTTCGATCAAGCTCGCAGAGCGCGTCCATCTCCGCCGGAACGATCACTCTTCTGAACTCGATTGTCGTACTTCCCGCAGTCACAATTGCAGCCTCGTCAAGGGTCGGAGTTTGATTTAGATTGCGGCGACAGGTCTCCGGTCGTCGTCCACTGAAATTCGATCGGGTCAGTGTCCGCCAGATTTGCGACCCAATCCTCGGCATAGTCTTGGAGCCTTCTGACTCTGACGCGCCAGCTGACTTCTTTGGGTTCTGATTTGCGCCCAGCACTCACATAGGCACCAAATCGCCCATCAGGCGACCACGACAGGCCTGTGACGGCTGCGAAAGTCTTAAATAAGGCCTTCTTTCCAGTCCCGTCAGCATGGATCGCATAATAGGTACAATCGCGAGCTTCAACGCCGCAATCCAAGTAAGTAATCCACTCAGTCGTTGGAATCCACGACGCGCGGGCACCCGTGGCGAGTTCTTTTTTTTGCTTCGTTTGTACGTCGTATGTGAGCACAGTTTGTTTCCCGCCCACGCTGTTCTTGGCATAAACGAGGATTTTCCCGTCGGGCGACCAACACTGCGACGTAGTGAACGAGTTCATATCATCCACGGCTTCTGTCTTACGAGATCCCAATTCCACGATTTGAAGTGCGGACAGTGCCTGACCGGCTGGATCCGTATAGTTTGACGTTAGAGCGAGCTTCGCGTTGCCGTTGGACCAGCACATTCCCGCGGGAGATGTCAGCTCCGGATAATTCCGAGAGTCCGAACCATCAGGCTTCGATATTTGAAGGGTATAACGAGCATTAATCGTCGCTCGATTTATCAGTGCTATTTCCGAGCCATCCGGCGAAACTATTCCGTAGTCGAGGGTTCCTTTAAACTGAAAATCCCTTGCGAGACCCAAAGAACGATTCGAAAACTCTACTATGTATGCTTGTCCCCTAAATATGGAGGCTAGTCCAAGTCCCTGTTCCTTTTGCGACCGGATTAATTCACTTAGTATTCCTGAAGGATGCGGGTCGCTCGCAGCCGTTGGATTGGTACACCGGACGCCGAAACACCCGAT
>JBEKSN010000250.1:0-4672 GCA_049517055.1 Candidatus Acidiferrales bacterium
CTATGCGCACCGATCCTGAAGTCGCGGCATAGAAACGCGGGAGAAGATTGACCAGCGTGGTCTTGCCGGCGCCGCTCGATCCAACAATGGCGACCACGGCCCCGGCTGGAATCTTCAATTTGAGATTTCGGAGAGTGGGAGTCTCGCCGTCGTCGTACATGAAACTGGCGTCGTCGAATTCAACAGATTGGGATAGGCGCGGCAACACCTTCGCGTCCTGCATATCGAGCTTTTCTTCGGGCAAATCGAGAAGCCTGAATACCTGCGCGGAAGTTCCCAGCGCTTGAACGAAAAGCTGATAAATGTTGCCGATGCGCTTGATGGGTTCGTAGGCTTTGAACAGGGCGAACGTAAACGCGCCAAATAAACCTACCGTCATGCGACCGGCCTTGATTTCACCGCGCGCAAAAAAAAGGATCATGGCCACTACTACCGCGCCAAGGACGTCCATGATGGGTCCTGTGGCTGCCATGGCTCGAATCCAGCGCATGTTTTCCCGGCGCAAGCTTCTGGCGGCGCCATGGAATTTCCGAATTTCGAAGCCTTCCATCCCGAACGCTTTGACCACGCGGTTACCGCTGATTGTCTCCTGAAGGATTTGACTGAGATCGGCAAGGCGGGAGCGGCTTTTTTCAGTAGAGCGGCGAATTTTGCGAGTCAATCTGCCGACAGGCAAGACTACCAAGGGGACGAGAACAGCGGACCCCACCGCCATTCGCCAATCGATGAGCAGAAGCACGCTTACAAATGCGATCAGATTGAAAACTTGGCGGAAAAAATCGGCCATGTAATCCGAAAAGGCGCTGCGCAACTGTTCGATGTCGCTGATAACAGCGGACATTACGCGCCCAACCGGATTGTGATGGAAAAAACCGACCGGTTGTTGCACGACTTTGCGGTAAACGCGGTCTCTGAGATCCGTGACGGCAGAAAGTCCCACATACTGAATCAACGTGCCGCCAAAATATTCCGCAACCGCCTTGAACAGGAAGATAAAAAGCAAAGCCAGCGCAAAAACAGACCAGACGTGATGTACCCGGGACGGAACCAAATCGTTCATGTACAGGATGTGGTCCGTGCCGGGAACTCGAAAGAGGACCAGTTTCTGAAGCGCAGATTGCGGGTTCAGCACTACATCTACGGCGGGCGCGATGGCAAGCGGCACGAGGCCTTCGGCAATTCCCATGGCGGCCATCAGAACAACACCAATAGCAAGCAGCCAGGTATAGGGCGAGAGATAGCCAAGTAACCGCCGGAATTCTTCGCCCTGCGTCATGTTGGAAGCGTTGTCTCTTATTTCAGAAGCCAAATGGAAGACCCTCAGCTCGAACGCCGCCGCAACATATTAAGTATTTTTGTCGAGGTCGCGATGCACGACCTTTGCCGAATATCCCTTTTTCTTGATCGCCCGCTTGATTATTTCCGCCAGCGCGACAGACCGATGCCGCCCGCCGGTGCACCCCAGCGCGACCGTCAGGTAGCTTTTTCCTTCCTGAATGTAGTGCGGAATCAAGTACAGCAGCAAGCTTTCGATTCGGCGCAGGAACTCGCCCGTTTGCGGAAAGGAACGGATGTAACGTGCCACGCGTGGATCCTTTCCGCTGAAGGGGCGCAAGCGCGGCACAAAGTGCGGGTTAGGAAGGAAGCGCACGTCGAACACGAGGTCCGCATCCGCTGGAATGCCGTAGCGGAATCCGAAGCTTACTACCGAGACAAGCAGCGGCCGCCGCCCCGGGTTTTGAAAGCGGTCGATGATGGACTGGCGCAATTCGTGCACGTTGAATTTCGTGGTGTCGATGACGACATCCGCCAGGCGGCGTATCGGAGCCATCCGCCGGCGTTCTTCGCGTATTCCTTCAGCGATGGAGCCGCCGCGTCCGAGCGGATGGGGGCGCCGCGTTTCGCTGAAACGCCGCATCAACGCTTCATCGCTCGCCTCGATAAATACAAGCGTCGCCGGGTGCTCGTTAACAAGCTGGCGATAAATGCCCGGCAGCTTGTCGATCTGTTCGCCTTCGCGCGCGTCCACCAGCAGCGCGGCGCGCTCAATCTCGCCGCCTTCCACGTATAATTCGCTAAATTTTGGAATCAGCGCGACTGGCAGATTATCGACGCAATAGAATCCAAGGTCTTCAAATGTATTTAAGACGGATCCTTTGCCGGAGCCGGAAAGGCCGGTGAGAAGGACTAAGTGGTGGGCGTCGCGGGTTCGATTTCTGCGCGTGCGCTTCACGGCGGGAGCGCTAAGCCTTTACCCGTCGGCGGTGCGTGCTGGGAATGCGGAGGTCTTCGCGATATTTCGCGACGGTGCGGCGGGTAACGTGAATTCCTTCGTCGCTCAGCTTTTTCGTAATCTGCTCGTCAGTGAGCGGATGGGAAGTATCTTCGTCCTCGATCATTTTTTTAACGCGCCGTTTGAGCGAGAGCAGCGACATTTCGCTTCCCTGCGGGCCGTTCACGGATTCGCTAAAGAAATAGCGCAGCTCCAGCACTCCCTGAGGCGTGTGGACATATTTATTCGCTACAGCGCGGCTCACGGTGGAAGGGTGGACGCCAACTTCCTCGGCAACTTCTTTGATCATCATGGGCTTCAACTGATCGGCGCCGTAGTCGAGAAAATCGCCTTGACGGCGGAGAATCGACTGGCAAACACGCTGAATCGTATGCTTGCGCTGCTCGATATTTTTCATCAACTGAATCGCGGCGGTAAAACGCTCTTTCACGTAGTTGCGCACGTCGCGATCGGCGGCATCGCGCGACAAAAGACGCCGGTAGGTGGGATTCAGACGAAGTTGCGGCAAGTCGTCGTCGTTCATAAAAGCCTGCCACTCACCGTCCACTTTTCGGAATTGAACGTCCGGCTCGACGAGCCTCGGTTCGATGCGGTTGTAGCGCAATCCGGGCCGCGGATCGAGCCGCTTGATCACATCCACGGCGCGCTTCACCAATTCGACCGGCCGGTTCAATGCGCGCGCCACTTCTTTGAGTTGGTTGTTTTGGAGCAACTTTAAGTGATCGGCGATGATCTGCTGCGCGAGAGTGTTCTGCGGGTCGATGAGCTTGAGCTGCATCAGCAGGCATTCCTGCAAATCGCGCGCGCCGATTCCCGGCGGGTCAAACTCCTGCACCATGGCCAGCGCTTCTTCCACGTCATCCATGGAATAGTTGCCCGCTTGCGCGAGTTCATCGAGCGAAGCGGTTAGATAGCCGTTTTCATCCAGGTTGCCGACAATCGATTCGGCGATTTTGCGTACGGTTTCGGTGCAGATGCTGACGCTAAGTTGCCAGTTGAGGTGGTCGGCCAGGCTCTGCGGCGAAGAAAGGAATTTATCGAACGAAGGCTTTTCGATTTCCTCGCGCTCGCTGTTGGAAATCCTCTCCGCTCCGGAATCGAGGTACTGGGTGAAGAAAGAGCCGAAGTCAAATTCGTCAAAAGGGTTTGCCGGAGTTACTTCCGGAACTTTTTCAGTTTCCTTCTTGAGGAAGGCTTCATCGGTATAGCTCTCCGCAGTGACTCCGTCGTCTTCGGTAGCTTCGTCGAGGACGGGATTCGCCATGATCTCTTGATTGATCATCTCGCGAAGCTCCAAGCGGTTCAGCGCCAAGACGCTGACCATCTGGACCAGGCCGGGCGTCAGTATCTGTTTCTGAGCGACGCGTAGATTAAGTTTGGGTTGGAGCCAATTCATAAATTCAGTTCAATTCAGCCGAAAGCCTTCTCCCAGATAGATGCGTCTCACCTCGGCATTGGTCGAAAGCTCTTTGGGCGTTCCGGCGAACAATATTTTGCCGTCACTAATGATGTAGGCGCGATTTGTGACCGCGAGCGTCTCGCGCACGTTGTGGTCCGTCACCAGGACGCCAATTCCCGCCGCACTCAAATCCGCGATGATTTTTTGTATGTCCACAACCGTCAGCGGATCGATTCCAGAAAAAGGCTCGTCCAACAACACAAACGACGGCGACAAGACCAGCGATCGCGCGATTTCCAGGCGCCGCCGCTCGCCGCCCGACAGCACGTAAGCTTGGCTGTATCGCACTCCCTCAAGTCCCATTTGGGCCAGCAACTCCTCTACCCGGTCGCGCCGCTGTTCCGGAGTAAGAGGCAGCGTCTCCAGTACCGCGAGCAAATTTTCTTCCACCGTTAACTTTCGAAAAACCGAAGGCTCTTGAGGTAGGTAGCTGATGCCGCTTCGGGCCCGGAGGTACATCGGGAGGTCGGTAATATCCTCGCCGTCCAGTAAAACGCGCCCATAGTCCGGACGCGCTAGACCGACCAGGATGTAAAACGTCGTGGTCTTTCCGGCGCCGTTCGGCCCGAGCAACCCCACCACTTCGCCTTGCTGAATCTCCAAACTGACGTCGTTAACAACTTTCCGACCTCTATACGACTTGCTTAGATCGGCGGCCTGGAGTTTCAACATGCCGGCTCATTACTCAACTCGGTGCCTGGTTATCGTGCGCGAACTCTCTTTTGAATCAATCAAAATCGTATCATTGGCCACAAAGAAGGTCAACGAATGGCCCGTAGTTGTGTCGCTTGAGGCATCCGTAAGTGTCGGTTTTCCACCGGAAAGGACGAATTTCCCGTCCGAAGCGGTATATTCCGCCTGCTCGGATGTCCCTCAGCGGTCGCCCTGCCTGACCACAACGCCCCCCAGGGCCAGCGCCC
>JBEKSN010000251.1:0-4570 GCA_049517055.1 Candidatus Acidiferrales bacterium
CGCCGCGCGCGACGTTGCGGAGAGCCAGGTTCCCTGCTTCGGAGCCGTAGATTTCGACCCACAAATCCAGTGTTGCCACGCACACAGGACACTCACCAGAAAGGCCGCGGCGGGTGATTTCGGGCGCGGGATCTACGGAATGGTCGTCAAAACCGGGATGGCGCACGGAAGGGTTCAGGAACTCGTGCACGCGAAGAAAACCTCGACCGGACAGGATAGCTTCAGCGCTCACGAATTCTTCACGCTGCTTAATGAATTTCCACAGATCGGCGTGCTGCGCCGTGTTCGGGGAGTAGTCGGAATGGCCGGATTCGGTAGCCATCGGCAAGTGGCGCTTGCCATCCCAAAACAATACGCCTTCACCCAGGCCGGTTCCTGCGGCGATGATTACTTGAGTGGCTTGAGGAGTTGAAACTCCCGCGTAAATAGTTTCGATGTCCTGCGGCTCGAGAACTTCAATACCGTAGGCGGACGCTTCGAGGTCGTTCAGTAAGCGCACATACGCGAGGCCCAGATGTTTCGCCACCGAGGCGCCGTCCACGACCCACGGCAGGTTCGTGCCACGCACTCGATTGTTCACCACCGGACCGGCGATTCCAAAAGAGGCGTGCGTAATTTTGGCGCCCGTGCCGCTCAAAAAGAGACTGATGATCTCTTCCAGGCCGGAGTGTTCGCTGCTCGCGAAGCGCTTGCGCGCCACGCACACGAGTTTCTCGCGCTGCACATCGAATAGCCCGAGATTTGACTTGGTTCCTCCCAAGTCTCCCGCAAGAATCATCGAACCCCTCCACCGCGTTCTATGAAAGCCGAATCTATATCGAACTGATTACGAAACGCATGAGAATTCTGCGCGCAAAAAGCCTTACAACGGGCGCCAGTGCCGACCTTCAGAAACTGCCAAATCATCCGCGGCCCGCGGACCCTCGCTGCCCGCAGGATAATTCGGAAAAGGTGGCGCGGAAGCATCTTGCCAAGCTTTCAAAATGGGATCGACGAGAGCCCAGGCCGCCTCAACGCTGTCAGCGCGGTCGAAAAGCGTAGCGTCTCCTCGAATGCAATCATTAATGAGCGTGGAGTAAGCTTCGCGCGAAACCCCGCCGAAAGTGGCGCGGTACTGAAAATCCATTGTTACTGGCGAAATATGCATTTGGCCGCCCGGCGCCTTCGCTCCAAAAGAAAGCGAAATCCCCTCGTCAGGCTGGATATTGAGGACGATGGAATTGAGTTCGGTGCTCTCGCCGCGAAAAACCTTGTGCGGGGCCGGCTTGAATTGGATGACGATCTCGCTGATTCCTTTCTTCAAGCGTTTCCCTGTGCGCAAATAAAAAGGAACGCCGCTCCAGCGCCAGTTATCCACCAGAAGCTTCATCGCTACGAAAGTCTCCGTCGAGGAATCCGGCTTGACTCCCGGGTCCTGGCGATAACCGGCAACCGGTTTTCCGTCTTCCTGTCCAGCAGCGTACTGCCCTCGAACCACGTATTTCCAAATCGCGTCGGAAGTGAAGGGCCGAATCGATTGCAGCACTTTGATCTTTTCGTTACGCACGGAAGTTGCGTCAAACGTAGCCGGCGATTCCATGGCAACGAGAGACGTGAGCTGGAGCACGTGGCTCTGGATCATATCGCGCAGCGCTCCGGCAGATTCGTAAAATGCCGCGCGGCGCTCGACTCCCAAAGATTCTGCGGCGGTGATCTGCACATGATCGATGTAATTGCGGTTCCACAACGGTTCGAAGATCCCATTACCAAAACGGAAGACCAGCAGGTTTTGGACTGTCTCCTTACCCAGGTAATGATCAATCCGGTAAACCTGGGTTTCGTCGAAGACGCTGAGGACCTTTTCGTTCAGCTCGCGCGCGGAGGCTTGATCCCGTCCGAACGGTTTTTCGATGATGACCCGCGTCCACGACTTGTCGGACTTGGGGCGGGCGAGATTAGCCTTTCCGAGCTGCTCGATAACTTTCAAATAGATTTCCGGAGGAGTGGCGAGATAGAAAAGGCGATTGCCACCGAGTTGGGCTTCCGTGTCGAGCTGGTTCAACCGTTCTGCAAGACGGCGGAAAGCTTCAGGATCATCATAATCTCCGGTGAAATACTGAAGATTTTCCAGGAATTCACCGCGCCTGTTATCGTTGCCTTCCGGCGCCTTGGCTTTTGACAAAGCTTCCGCGGATTTGCGCCGGAATTCGGCATCGTCCATTTTTGTCCGTGAAAATCCCACCAAACGAAATCGCGGCGCGAGACAAGCATGGAAAGCAAGGTCGTAGAGCGCAGGCAGAAGTTTTCGCTGCGCCAGGTCGCCCGAAGCTCCAAACATTACGATGGCGCAGGGCTGAGAAGGGACTTCGCAATAGTAAGCGTCAACCCGCGGCTTTTCAGTGGTTTCTGGTGTTTGGGCATTCACCATAGGTCTCCCTGGGGTCGGCGCTCGCAGCCGAGCGAGCGTTTCTCTTTCTCAATCCCAAAAACTTTCCGAAAGAGCCTACCATAATTATTGGTATGCGTTGCTCTCATCTGGCGGTTTGCCGGTGAACCTGTCGCGCTAGCTGGAATTTATCCCGCCGTTGAAGTATCTTCAATTACAGGACATTTTCAGAGGAGGGCTTCATGGCAGACGAGAAGCGATCGGATAGCGCGGGGACAGCCGCTCAGCCTGCGACGCAAGGCGTACACATGGTGAAGTGCGTTAAATTCGGCAAAGAGATGCCGGGCCTTGACCGTATCCCGTGGAAGGGCGAAATCGGAAAGCGCGTTTACGACAATGTTTCGAAGGAAGCATGGAAGTTGTGGGTGGAGCATTCCAAAATGATTATGAACGAATTCCGCTTAAATCCGCTTGATCCTAACGGTATGAAGGTTATGGAAGAGCAGATGGAAATGTTTTTCTTCGGGGAAGGCTCGAAGCTGCCCGAAAGTTACGTGCCTCCGAAACACTAGGCTCACAATTTCTGCGAATCAGCCGCCGCACCGCGGGAATACGCTAAAATGGGAACGGCTTCCATAACAGGAGAACTTATTCGCGCATGAGCCGCATATCGAAAAATTCGTTTTCTACACGCTCGGCTTTGCGCTGTGGCGAAGAATCCTTTGCCATCTACCGCTTGAACGCGCTCGAACGCTCGGGCGTCGGAAATGTCGCTCGGCTGCCCTTCTCACTGAAAGTTCTCCTGGAAAATTTGTTGCGGCATGAAGACGAGCGATTCGTGTTCGCCGACGATATTCGCGCGCTGGCGGGCTGGGATCCATCGAGCGCGGAAGGCGCCACCGAAAAGGAAATTTCATTTATGCCGGCGCGCGTCCTGCTGCAGGATTTCACGGGCGTGCCTGCAGTAGTGGACCTAGCGGCCATGCGCGAAGCCATGCGGACGCTCGGCGGCGATCCGAAGAAAATTAATCCGTTGCTTCCGGCTGAGCTGGTGATTGACCACTCCGTGCAGGTGGATAAGTTTGGCACCACGGGAGCTTTCGCGTTCAATGCCGAACTCGAAATGCAGCGCAATATCGAACGTTACGCTTTCCTGCGCTGGGGCCAGAAAGGGTTCCGGAATTTCAAGGTCGTTCCGCCGGACACCGGTATTTGCCACCAAGTAAATCTCGAATACCTGGCGCGTGTCGTTTTTCGAGAGAAAGAGGACGGTGCTTGGGTCGCGTTCCCTGATTCGTTGGTCGGTACTGATTCACATACGACTATGGTGAACGGGCTTGGCGTGTTCGGCTGGGGCGTGGGCGGAATCGAAGCAGAGGCCGCGATGCTGGGCCAGCCGCTCTCGATGCTGATTCCCGCCGTGATCGGCTTCAAACTGTACGGCCGGCTGCCGGAAGGCGCAACGGCGACGGACCTGGTTCTCACCGTTACACAGATGTTGCGCAAAAAAGGCGTGGTCGGAAAATTCGTGGAGTTCTACGGCACCGGGCTTTCGAGTCTCACGCTTCCCGACCGCGCCACCATCGCCAACATGGCGCCGGAATACGGCGCAACCATGGGTTTCTTTCCTGTGGACGCGGAAACGCTCGCTTACCTGCGATTTACCGCGCGAAGCGAAGAACAGGTAAAGCTCGTTGAAGCGTACACAAAAGAACAGGGACTTTTCCGCACGGACGCCACACCCGATCCCATCTTTTCCGATCGCCTGGAACTCAATCTCGCGACTGTGGTTCCCACCATGGCTGGTCCCAAGCGGCCGCAAGACAGCGTATTTCTAACGGACGCGAAGAGCTCGTTTGAAAAATCATTGGGAGCTGCACCAAAGTCTGTTGGCGTGCAAAACAATGGCGATCATTTCGAACTGAGCGACGGCTCAGTGGTGATCGCCGCAATCACCAGTTGCACCAATACTTCAAATCCATCCCTGATGTTGGGAGCCGGCCTGCTGGCGAAAAAAGCGGTCGAGCGCGGCCTAACTTCCAAACCATGGGTGAAAACTAGTTTTGCGCCGGGATCCAAAGTTGTCACTGATTACCTGGCTAAGGCTGGATTAACGCCTTTTCTCGAATCGCTGCGCTTCAATTTGGTTGGCTACGGCTGCACTACATGCATCGGCAATAGCGGTCCTCTCTCTGATCCGATCAG
>JBEKSN010000252.1:0-4545 GCA_049517055.1 Candidatus Acidiferrales bacterium
GGCACACCTGCAGCTCTGGCAAAAGACTTGGGATAGTGAGGGGTTTTACAGATTTCGGAATTATCGCGTGTAATGTGTCGGAGTGGGTCCAACTTCCAAGCGGTGTCGGTCCCAGATAGCGCCTTCACGGTTGTAATGCGCCATCTCAAAATCCTGCGTCAATTCCAGGCAATCGGTGGGGCAAGCATCCTCGCACAACCCGCAGAACATGCACCGCGAAGTATCGTAGGTGAACGTAGTCAAAACTTTTCGCCGCGTGGCATCATCCCGCAGCCATCCCACCACAATCAGATTTTCCGGGCACGCCAGCGCGCACAGATTGCACGAAATACAGAGCGATTCCCCCGTCTCCGGATTCATGTTCAGCCGGGGCGCACCGCGATAGCGTTCCGCCATCATCGGCCGTTCCTGGGGATACTGCTCGGTGACAACGTTCTTGGGCGCCTGATAGCGAAAGGTCAGCATCATCCCCTTCACCAGGTCCCACAAAAAAATCCGCTTAAGAATTTCTTTCATTCAATGTAGTTTGACTTCCGCCCTTACCAAAGTCAAGCCATCCAGTGTGCTTCCGGTCGGTATATGATGCTGCCCTTGGGTGGGTTCAATGCGGCGAACAGATGTTCTTTTGCTCCTGCGGGGAGGCGATCGGCGGACGATCGGCCGCGCTGACCAAGTAGCGGCCATCGTGGCCAAAAGTCTAAGACTGTTCCCCAAATTGATTGCAGGACTGTGGTCCCCCGATCCTCTGATACGAATGCGCGCTGCGGACGCTGCCGAGAAAGTCACGCGCAAGCGCCCCGAGCTGCTCGTTCCCTTCAAGAAGGAATTGCTGGGATTGATTACCGAGGCCACCGAACAGGAATTGCGCTGGCATCTGGCGGCCATGGTTCCACGGCTTCCGCTGAACGCAGCGGAACGGCAACTTGCGATATCTTCGTTGAATGGTTACTTGGAAGACCGCAGTTCCATCGTCAAGACTTTCGCCCTTCAGGGGCTGGCCGACTTGGCCCGGAATGACTCAAGTATTCGACCCGGGGTGGTAGAGACTCTGCGCGAGGCCACTCGAAACGGTACGCCCGCGATGAAAGCTCGCAGCCGCAAGCTACTGCTTCGCCTGGAACGTGGCTGATCGTCAGTGATAACCCATTGAAACGAAATTTGCTTATGTATTCCACGTTCCTAAAGTGTAGGCCTGCTGGAATAAAAGGAGGAGGTACTGTGGCAAACACAATTAGAACAGTCATGGTCGTAGCCATCGCAATCGTTGGTCTCGTCTCGCTGAAGATTTACGCCGCCACGCCAGAAAAACCTGCGCCGCAAGTGTGGACTCCCGGATGCGTTGCATCCGTACCGAAATCCTGGGGTGCCTACAAAGGTGGCTCGGCGCAGTCGGGTCTGGCATTTGAGGACACCGCTGGCACTCTCCGCTTCCTGACCAACATTCCCTGCGACGGAACGCCGGCCGTCGCGCTCGAGATCCGCAGGACCGTCTCGAATTCCTCGAATGGCGGAAATTAGCGAAGCAGAAGCTTCCAGATGTTATTCTGGCTTTTCATGCTGGAAGATACCGCATCTGACCGTGAATTCATGGCCGCCGCCCTTGCCGAGGCTCACCAGGCCGCCCAGCGAGGCGAAGTCCCAGTTGGCGCTGTTCTCGTCTTCGACAACCGCATCATCGCTCGCGCCGGCAATCGCACAATTGCCGATTGCGACCCCACGGCACACGCCGAAATCGTGGCTCTGCGCGCAGCCGCAAAAATGCTCGAGAACTATCGGCTGCTTGGATCGATCCTTTACGTCACCATCGAGCCCTGCGCCATGTGCTGCGGCGCCATGATTCAGGCCCGCATTGCGAGGCTCGTTTACGGAGCCGACGATCTCAAGGGCGGCGCGGTGCGCTCTTGCTTCTCCGTTCTCGATCACCCCCAGCTCAACCATCGCGTCGCAGTCACCTCCGGCGTGCTAGCCGACGATTCCGCTGCCATTCTGAAGACTTTCTTCTCCGCCAGACGTTAACCAACCCCGTCGCGGTCCTTGTTCGTCTTCCTTCCAAAGATTCCGCATTCAAGCACTTATCTGATTTGCCCTTCGTGTCTCAATCTGCCTTACGCTGGCTCTTCTGTTGCGCTACACTTTCGATGGAGAAAATATCTAAATGTTCAGCGCGCGTAGGATGAGTTTCGGCGTCAGAAGTCTTTGGCGAATACTTGCGATTTGCGCATCGGCTCTGGCGCTTCTTTCGGTGCCGGCTTCCCTTTTCGCGCAATCGTCCTCTTCGGCGCCTCCTGCCGCGCAATCACAGACTCAAGCTTCTCCACCATCGCAAGCCTCCTCGCCGTCGGCTCAGCCGCTTTCGCCCGCAGCCAGTAGTCGCGAAAATCTTCTTGCCCAGTTCAACGACTCTCTCGAAGAGCTCACTTCGCGGGTATCGCCTTCCATCGTCCAGGTGCAAGTCACCGGCTATCGCTCCATCGAAGCGAAAAATCAGGACGAGGCCAGCCTGATCGGCAGAGAGCGCAGCCTGGGTTCGGGGGTGATTGTTGACCCGGACGGCTACATCATCACGAACGCTCATGTGGTGAAAGGGGCGCAACGCATCCGCGTAGTCGTCTCGTCTCGGCCCTCCGGAGATTCGCAAGTGCGCGAAAGCCTCGGGCTGGGTGAGCACATTCCGCCCTTGGACGCGAAAATCGTGGGCATCGCACCAACCATTGATCTTGCATTGCTGAAAATTGAAGCAAAGGGTTTGCAAGCGCTTCGTTTCGCGGACTACGCGAAATTGAAGAAGGGTCAGCTCGTTCTCGCCTTCGGCAATCCCGAAGGTCTCGAGAACTCCGTCACCATGGGTGTAGTCAGCTCCGTTGCGCGCCAGGCTGATCCCGGAGTGCCTTCCGTCTTTATTCAAACGGACGCGCCTATCAACCCGGGAAATAGCGGCGGCCCGCTGGTGGACACCAATGGCGAGCTCGTCGGCATCAACACTTTCATTCTTTCCGAATCCGGCGGCAGCCAGGGTTTGGGTTTCGCGATTCCAAGCAGCGTCGTGAAGTTTGTCTATGAAGAGCTTCGCAAGTACGGCCGCGTGCACCGCAGTATCATCGGAGCCGTCCTGCAGGACATCACTCCCGATCTCGCGGCTGGACTCGGCCTTACAAGGCAGCGCGGTGTCATCGTTTCCGACGTAGATCCCGACGGGCCTGCGCAAAAATCAGGGCTGCAAATTCAGGATATTCTTATGAGCCTGGACGAGCGCTCGATCGGAAGTGTGCCCCTCGCCGAAATGATTATTTCCACGCGGCCCGCCAGCGCCATTGTTCAAGCTGAAGTGCTGCGCGGCGACAAAAAGATCACGCTGGAAATTCCAGTAACTGAAGAAAAGAATGACGTGGATCAACTGGCTAACCTCGTTGATCCGGAGAAATCTCTAATCTCCAAACTCGGTTTTTTCGCCGTGGAGATTGACGACAAACTTGCGCGCCAATTGGAAGAATTGCGCGAGCCGTCGGGCGTAATCGTCGCAGCCATGGCCGCGGATCTCCTCGGCCTGGACACTGAGTTGCAAGCCGGAGACGTGATCCACGCGCTCAACGGAAAACATATCGAAACGATCGCCGAGCTGCGCGCCGCGCTAAGAGCCATGCCGCCCGGCGCTCCCGGAGTGCTGCAAATAGAGCGCGACAGCAAATACATGTACGTTACTTTCGAAATGGATTGAGAAATTAGAATGCGGATATTCCGTGTTCGGCACGCGCAGTTGTGACCGTAGAGAGCCTTTGCTAAGCTAGAGACGCTGCAAGCCGCGGAGAGGTGTCTGAGCGGTTGAAAGAGCTCGCCTCGAAAGCGAGTGTCGGGGAAACTCGACCGTGGGTTCAAATCCCACCCTCTCCGCCATATTTTCAGCCGGCTTGTATCCCTCGCCGTACCTTTGACGGCCTTCCGCGCATCTCCCTAACAGTAACGACGATCAAGTTTCGCCTCGAGTGGGGGGCCAAAAGCTGCGGTATAGTTAAAGGGCCCTATGATTCCCAACCCTTCCGGAAAAAAGACCTGGATTTTTCGCTGTCGCGCAGGCGTTTGGATCCTGATCTTCATTCTTGCCGCGGTCACGGCTTGCCAAGGCTATTCCGTCCTCACGCACGAAGCCATTATCGACTCGGCGTGGGATGATGCTATCAAGCCGCTGCTTCTGACGAGATTTCCGAATTCAACCAAGGAAGAACTGAAAACTGCCCACTCCTACGCGTACGGAGGATGCGTGATTCAGGATCTTGGCTACTACCCATTTGGCAGCCACTTATTCAGCGATCTTGTTCATTACGTCCGCACCGGCGATTTTGTGCAGGCCCTGATACGCGACTCGCAGGATTTGAACGAATATGCTTTTGCTTTGGGCGCTTTGGCGCATTACGCCGCCGACAACCAGGGCCATCGCGTAGCGGTAAACCTCGCCGTGCCCATGCTCTACCCAAAATTGCGCGCGAAATATGGAGACACCGTAGTCTACGACCAAAATCCGATGGCACACCTCAGAACGGAATTCGGCTT
>JBEKSN010000253.1:0-4532 GCA_049517055.1 Candidatus Acidiferrales bacterium
CACGCGTTTACCTGAGAGTCCAAGACATCGAGTGGGAGGGCACCGTTGCCGAGGACTTCATCGTGGAAGGCGCGCAGATCGAATTTGTCTCCCAACTTTTGGCGGGCTGACTCGCGCAATTTTAAGATTTCGAGTTGGCCGAGTTTGTAAGCGAGCGCTTGGCCCGGCCAGGCGATGTAGCGATCGACTTCGCTTTGAACATTCGGCTCGTCCATGGCGGTGTAGCGATGGAAGAACGCGACCATTTGATCGCGGGACCAGTGCTTGTCGTGCACGCCGGTGTCGATGACGAGGCGGATGGCGCGCCACATTTCGTTTTCCAGGCGGCCATACTCGCTGTAGGGATCCTGATAGCGTCCGACCTCTTTTCCCAAGCGTTCTGCGTAGAGCGCCCAGCCTTCGACGAAAGCGGTGTAGCCAGCGTGTTTACGGAACTCAGGCAGGTCGGGCAATTCCTGGGCGAGCGAGATCTGCAGATGATGTCCGGGGATGCCTTCGTGGTAGGCGATGGCTTCAATATTCAATGTGAGGCGGTGTTCGGGGTCCCATTCGTTTACGTTGATGTGGCCTGGGCGCGAACCATCCGCAGTACCGTCGGTATAGTCGGCGGGCACGGCATCTTTGGAACGCGAAGCTTCCATGGGAATGACTATAAGTTTGCTCTTGGGAAGATGACCGAAGAGCTTGGGGAGTTCGGGCTCCATTTCGCGCACGTAGTTGGCGTAGAGGTCGAGAATCTGCTGGCCGGAAGTGCCGTAGAAGCGGCGGTCGTTTTTGATGTGATCGTTCAGGGTGGCGAGATCTTTGAAACCGAGTTTTTGCGCGAGGGCAAGCATCTCGGCTTCAGTTTCGTCCACCTGCTTAAGGCCGATTTCGTGAATTTGTTCTGGCGTCAGATCGGTTGTAGTCATTTGGCGAATTTCGAAACGGTAGCGTGCCGCTCCGTCGGGCAGGGACCAAACGCCGGGTTCGGTGCGTCCATGCGGCGAGTAATCCTTGCGCACGAAGTCTGCGAAACGCTTGTAAGCGGGAACGACCTGCTCGTTGATAGCTGCTAGCACTGCTTCCCGAAGCTGCTTCTGCTCCGGCGCGGTGACGCTCGACGGAAACGATTTCAGCGGCGTGGCAAACGGACTGCTCTCGCCAGGCTTGGCAGCGATGTCGGCTGCTTCGGCGGCGACTTTCTCGAGGAGATAGCGCGGAGGCATCAGGCCGTCCAGCATGCCTTGGCGCATGTTCGCGATCACTTGACCGAACAAGCGCGGGACCTGGTTCAGGCGCGCGACGTAGTTGCGGTAGTCGGCGGCCGTATTGAACGGAGTTAGTACGACCAAATCCGGGAGATCCAGATGCGGGCCATCCATTTGATTGACGGGCATCTCCCAATTTTTGAATTGGGAGCCTTCGATTTGCTCGCGGAGCGCGCGCATCATCAACTGACGGCTGAGCGCATCTTGCGGAGGAAGAGTTGCGGGGTCGATGGCTTCGAAGCGAGCTAGGAATTTGCGGCCTTGTTCCAGGTCGGACTGGAAGAATTGTGGAGAGTTGTCACTGAGGCGATCGTTGTAACGGGGGTCGCCTAGCGCCGTGGCCCACTCCGGGTTGGTGCGCAGAGTGTATTGCCACTCTTCGTCGAAGAGGGAACGGAGTTGATCGCGGGGGCTGTCAGCGGCTGCCGGAGTTGCGGCGCGGTTCTGAGCGTGTGAGGTTTGCACCGGCACCGGGGTGAAGACGCAGACCAGAATAACCAAGGTGAGGACAGGACGAACGAAGGGCGTCATGATCTATTTCTCCATTTTCGAAGGCGCAGTATGTTGCTCCGGCCGAGTCTTTTCGGGAGCCCATCTTACTAAGCCGCGGCCGCGAGGCGATAAAAACTTAGTGCCGCGTCACCCTGTTCGAGGAGGCGGGTGCGCTCGAGGCGGTCGAAGCGCTCGGGGAGCTCGAACTTCGAGCTGTGTTCGGCGATGACGATGCCGCGCGGGGCGACGAGATGCGATGCGTCGAGATATTCGAGGAGGTCCGAATAGCCGGCGTCGGCATAGGGCGGGTCAAAGAAAATGAAGTCGGCGATCAGGTGGCGAGCGGCGAGCTTATCGAGGCCGCGTTGGACGCCGGCGGTGATTACTTCTGCGCCGGTGCGAATATCGAGGGATGCGAGGTTCTGGCGCACCAGGCTAATGCAGTCGGGATCGCGGTCAATGAAGAAAACTTCGCGCGCGCCTCGACTGATGGCTTCGATTCCGATTGCCCCAGTGCCGGCGTACAAGTCGATGAAGAGCGAGTCTTCGACGGAAGGGCCGAGGATGTTGAAGAGCGTTTCGCGCAGGCGGTCGCTGGTGGGGCGGATGCCCAGGAAGCCTGGAGTTCTTAGGAGGCGGCTGCGATATTTTCCGGCGATTACACGCATGATTTAGTTAGACGCGGCAATCAATAATTTAACCTAACTTTCGTTTTCCAGGTGCGGAGACAGGAAATTATCCCACGGAGGCGAGCTGGTAGCGTTTGTGCCATGCGGCGCTGAACGATTCCAGACGCGTGACCACTTCGGCGGCTTTGGCGGGATCTTCGGCGAGGGCGAAGGCTTCGCGGCGCGCGAACTCGAGGAGTTCGTGGTCGCGCAGAGGTTGGGCGACTGAGAAGGCGGCGTCGCCATGCTGGCGGGTGCCGAAAAATTCGCCGGGACCGCGCAGCTTCAAATCGCGTTCGGCGATTTCAAATCCATTGGATGTGGCGACCATGGTTTCCAGGCGGGCTTGCGCGTCTCCCGTAATTTTCTTCGGCGCAATGAGGATGCATTGAGATTTCTCGGTGCCGCGGCCGATTCTTCCGCGAAGCTGGTGGAGTTGCGCGAGGCCGAATCGGTCGGCGTGCTCGATGACCATCATGGTTGCGTTGGGGACGTCCACGCCGACTTCGATTACTGTGGTGGCGACGAGGACTTGAATTTCGTTGCGGCGAAATTGTTCCATTACGGCGTCTTTCTCGTCGTTCTTCAAGCGGCCGTGAAGCAAGCCAACGCGCAATTTCGGAAAGACGTTTTTCGCGAGGCGCTCGAATTCCGCGGTGGCGGCTTTTAGTTCCTGCTTCGATTCTTCGATTACGGGATAAACGATGTAAGCCTGGCGCCCGCGCGCAATTTCGCGACGGAGGAATTCCCAGACGCCCGGGAGCTGTGTCTCTTCGCTCCAGCGAGTTTCGATGGGGGTGCGTCCGGGAGGCATTTCATCAATCACGGAGAGATCGAGGTCGCCATAGAGCGTGAGAGCGAGCGTGCGCGGGATGGGAGTAGCGGTCATCACAAGAACGTGCGGAGAATCGCCCTTCTCGGTGAGGCGCTTGCGCTGGAGGACGCCGAAACGATGCTGCTCGTCAACGATGACCATGCCGAGCTTTTTGAATATGACGGGATTTTCGATCAATGCGTGGGTGCCGACGATAATTTGTGCTTCGCCGCTTTCCGCGCGCGCGAGTGCGGAATCCTTTATTGATTTCGTTCTGCCGCTCACGATCAATTCAACGCCGTAACCCGCATTCTTAAAAATGCGACGGGCGGAGAGATAGTGCTGCGCGGCAAGAATTTCGGTGGGCGCCATTAGGGCGACTTGGTAACCGTTCTCGATGACGATTGTGGCGGCTTCGAACGCGACGATTGTTTTGCCGCTGCCGACATCGCCTTCGAGGAGGCGGTGCATGGGATAGGGGCGCTCAAGATCTGCGGCGATTTCGACGAGGACGCGTTTTTGGGCTGCGGTTGGCTTGAACGGAAGGATGCGCTTCACGGCGCCGCGAATTTTTTCCTCGCGGACGCGCATGGCGATGCCTTTTTGAGCGTGATCGCGCGAACGGCGCAGAGCGAGGGCGAGTTGGTAGTAGAAAAACTCTTCGAAGATCAGGCGCGTTTGCGCGGGGCTGCGAAAACTGTTCAGCAGCTCGATGCTTTCGTTCTTGGGAGGGAAGTGCGCGTAGAGCAGGGCGTCGCGCCGAGATGGAAAGCGATAACGTTCGCGGATTTCGGGAGGGAGCGCGTCAGGAATATTTCCGTCGAAATTGTTCAGCACGGTGTAAATAATTCGCCGGAGCATCCGCGAACTGATGCCGCCGAGGGCTTCGTAGATTGGGACGATACGGCCCACTTCGGTGGAATCGGTTGCGGCGGTTTCGGCGGCGCCGACGGATTCGATTTGCGGATTCACCATTTCCAGGCGAGCCGGGCGGTAAGGATCCACGTCAACTTTTCCGTGCAGAACGAAACGACGGCCTTCTTTCATGGTGGCTTCCAGGTATGCGCCGTGGAAGAAGCGAGCATGGAGAGTGCCGGAACCGTCGCGGAAGGAGGCGTGGAATATGGCAGCGCGGCGGCCGCGGGCGAAGCGAACCGTGCCGCCTCCGCCGACAGTGACTTCCGCGAGGATCGTGTGCACTTGGCCGGGGATGATTTCCGCGATGGGCGTGAATCGGATGCGGTCTTCGTAACGGAAGGGAAGATAGCCAAGCAAATCGCCGACGGTGGGCAAGCCACGCTCTTCGAG
>JBEKSN010000254.1:0-4512 GCA_049517055.1 Candidatus Acidiferrales bacterium
GCGTTGGCGCGGGTTTTTGCGGTCCCTCCTGCTGTTTGGCCCGGGCCGTCAGAGCGCCCGGAGGTATGCCCAAAGCTGCCAGGAGAATTCCCACAAGAGCCGCGCGAACCCACATCTTCGAATTCATATTTTTCCTCTCCCCGCTTTGATGCTGCCGGAGCCGTTTGTGGATGGTCTATTGCCATTCAGAAAACGCCGCGCTCCAAGCGCCCGGTTACATTGTGACGCCATGATAATATAAATCGCTTTTCCACTTATCGATGTAATTCAAAAGTAATTGGGAGACTAGAAAGAATGGCGCGTCCGAAGCTTCGAATTTTTGCCTTGGCAGTCTGCGGCATCCTTTGCTCCGCCACATACACTGGCGGACAGGGTTTAAGGGAACAGTCGTCGCAACCAGCGACGCCCAGCGCCGACGTCTCGAGAATTCAAGGCGAAGCCATCATCTGGCTCCAGGATCTAATCCGCATAAACACCACAAATCCGCCGGGCAACGAAATTATGGCCGCAAAATACATCGCTGACATCCTAAAGAGAGAAGGAATTCCTTCGGAGATTTTCGAGAGCACCCCGGGTCGGGGGTTTCTGGTCGCGCGCCTTTCCGCGACGGCGGTCCCGGATCCTTCCCGCGCGTTGCTGCTGCTGGGCCACCTTGATGTGGTTGGCGTGGATAAGAGCAAATGGTCTGTCGACCCCTTCGCCGCCGTTATGAAGGATGGCTACCTTTACGGCCGTGGCTCCATTGACGACAAAGGAATGACGGTTGCCAATCTTGCCGTGCTCGTCGCATTGAAGCGCTCTTCGGCGCACTTGAACCGCGATGTGATTCTGCTCGCCGAAGGCGATGAAGAAGCGGGGGGCGAGTTTGGAATGAAGTTCGCCGTCGAAAAGCATTGGGACAAAATCGCGGCCGGTTTCGCGCTTAACGAAGGCGGCCACACCGTTCTGAAGAATGGAAAAGTTCAATACGTCGGCGTGCAAGCCACCGAGAAAGTCGCCGTGAACGTGGATGTAATCGCGACCGGAACTTCGGGCCATGCCTCGATCCCGCGCAAGGATAATCCCGTCGCCCACCTAGCCGTGGCGATCGGCAAGATTGGAACGTACGAAGCCCCGGTGCAGTTCAATTCCGTCACGCGCGGTTATTTTGAAGGTATCGCCCCCCTGGAGGATGAAGAGACCGGCAAGTGGCTGCAAGCGCTCGAAAGCCCGGACCGTGCCGATCATGCGGCTCGATGGGTATCCAACACTAATCCTATCTGGAACGCGATGCTCCGCGACACGGCCACTCCCACGATGCTTCAGGCCGGCATACGGCAAAATGTCGTGCCCTCGGAAGCGCGCGGCGTCCTGAATATTCGCCTGCTTCCCGGCAATCAACTCGACCCGCTTATTGGCAAGCTAAAACAACTCGTGAACGATCCACAGATTCGCTTTGAAACACAACCGAATGGCGGAGAAGCCGCGCCATCTTCATCGTTGGAGACTGATCTGTACGCTACGATAAAGACCGTGAGCGCCCAGGAATTTGCCGGTGCGCCCGTAGTTCCGTATATGTCCACCGGCGCCACCGATTCAGCTCGCTTGCGCATGCGCAACGTGCAAGCCTATGGGCTCGATCCTTTTCCGCTTACCGAAGACGACTTGATGCGCATGCACGCGGACGATGAACGCATTCCCATCGATTCCTTCCGCAAGGGAATTCAATTCTACTTTGCGGTTGTCACCGCCTTTGCCGTGGCCAAATAATCGTGTCCAACCTTCGAAGGGCCAAAATCGTCTGCACTTTAGGACCCGCAAGCTCCTCTCAAAAAATGATTGACGAGCTGTTGCACGCTGGCATGGATGTTGCTCGGCTGAATTTCTCGCACGGCACCCCGGAGGACAAAGTTCGGTTGGCGATCTGCGTGCGCCGCGCCTCCGCGCGTTACAGCAAGCCCGTTGCGATTCTGGCCGACTTGCAGGGGCCAAAAATCCGCACGGGCGCGCTGGAACAGGGCAAGTCGGTGCGCTTGCACTTCGGCCAGCGTTTCGTGATCACCACAAAGAACGTGATCGGCACCGAGCAGGGTGTCAGCACAACCTTTCGCGCTTTGCCGGAGTCGGTTCGCAAGGGCGACCGCGTTCTCTTGAACGACGGCGAAATCGCTCTCCGCGTTGTCTCTAGCCGCGGGAAAGAAGTTGTCTGCCAGGTCGAAAACGGTGGGGAATTGGGCGAACACAAGGGCATCAATCTTCCTGGCGTGAAACTGAAAATTCCTTCGCTCACTCCCAAGGACCGCCGCGACCTGAACTTTGCGCTGCAAATGGGCGCCGATTACGTTGCGCTGAGCTTCGTTCGAACGGCCGCGGACGTCCGAGCCGGGAAGGCCGCCATCGCCCGCGACGGAAAAGACACGCCCGTTATCGCCAAGCTCGAAAAACCCGAAGCCATCGACAACCTGGAAGAAATTCTTGCCGTTGCCGACGGCGTGATGGTCGCGCGCGGAGACCTGGGCGTGGAAATGAGTCCGGAAAAAGTTCCTGTCGTGCAAAAGCGCATCATTTCCAGCGCACGCGATGCGCTCGTTCCGGTGATCACGGCCACGCAGATGCTCGATTCCATGCAGAAAAATCCCCGGCCCACGCGAGCCGAAGCCTCTGATGTCGCCAACGCAATTTTTGATGGCAGCGACGCGCTCATGCTTTCCGGCGAGACGGCAGCAGGAAGCTATCCTCTTGAATCTGTGGCCATGATGGACCGCATCATTCGCGAAGCGGAAGCCAGCGTCACATCGCTCCCGCGTCCGGCGCGCTCGGGCGATTTGTTGATCAGCGAAGCCATAGCCGAAGCGATCTGCCACGCAGCCGAAGAATTGCACATGAAGATAATCGCGGTTTTCACGGAATCGGGATCTTCCGCGCGACTCGTTTCAAAGTACCGTCCGCGCGCGCCCATCGTTGCGTTTTCGCCGGTACAGGAAGCGCGCCGCCGCCTGAGCCTGCTCTGGGGCGTGCTGCCGCGCACCATCGCGCGCGTTCACGACATCGACCAACTTGCGAAAGCTGCGGAAGCCCGGCTAACCGAGGAGCGCTTGGTAAAACGCGGCGACATCGTAGGTGTGATCGCCGGCACACCGCTCGGCACTACCGGCTCGACCAATTTGATGCGCTTGATTCGTATCGGCGGGTAGCGTGGCCCAACGGGTGCGGATTTAGAAGAACAGATCCTTCGTCGCCTTGTCCACAGGATGATGGCCCTCTCAGGATCGTCAATTCACCCAATTATCCGGATTTGACGGCGGCTTCTCGTTGTGGTCGCGGACGTACACTTCGAATTTCTTGCGCAGCCGCCGGCGTTTCCAATCCGTAAAAAAATTCCTGTAGTTATAAAGGTAAGAGCCGCGCCGCAAGTAAATGTAGCCCACCAGCATCCCGCCAAGATGGCAAACGTGGCTCACGCCGTCACCGGTTGAACCAATCGTGCTGAAAAATTCGATGGCGCCCATCACAATCACGAAAATTCTCATGGACACCGTAACCGGCAACGGAAACACCCACACTTGACGGTGTGGCATCACGATTGCTACCGCGAGTAACACGCCGTAGATCGCTCCGGAAGCTCCAATCGTGGGCACCAATGCCGTGCCGCGGCCGTGCGGATCCAACAGCAGCTTTACGATGATGTCAACAATCCCCGCGCCAACTCCACACACGAAAAAATAAATATAAAACTTGCGCGCGCCCCAACTGTGTTCCAGGTCCGCGCCGAACATCGCTAAATAGAGCAGGTTGAAAAGAATGTGCAGGACACTGCCGTGAAGGAAAATATAAGTGAACGGCTGCCAGATGCGAAAACCGTACACAGCAGCATAGGGACTCAGTCCGAACCAATCAACCCAAAATCTCTCCCCCGCTCCATGAAAGAGCAGCCCGGAAATTGTTTGCAGAAAGAAAACTGAGATGCAGGCAATGCAGATCGTCTTGATAGCACGCGGAAAATAGCCGCTCAGGTCAAACCGATGCCCGTAACCGCGCGAAAAGGATGGCACGCATCAAGTGTAAAGGCTGCGCGCGGCGGAGTCAAAAGAGCAGAGGCGCCACTCAGTGGAACTGGATGCGAAGATTGACGATCGATGTGTTTGAGTCAGCTTCCTGCTTCACCGTGGAAGTCCGATAACTGCTGCCCACTTGGGCTAACTCTTTAGCCGCTGTGTTCTGAAGAAAATCGAACGGATACGTCGCGTCGTAGATATCGCCGGGTTTGAGTTTCCATTTTTTCAATAGCGCGGCTGCGCCGCGATCCGGCACGCCGTCGAAGTAAACTTGTCCCATATGAAACTGGCCGCCTTCGTCGACCTGGACAGAATAGCTCGCGAGCTTTGCTTTATCGTCCAGGTCTCTCGTCGGGGTGATGCGAACATTGATGTAGCCGCGAGACAGGTAGATTTTGCGAGCTTTAGCGAAGCCCGCATCGATCTTTTCCTGGTCGGCGACTTCTCGCTGATTCATTCCCAAAGCTTTGGCAAGTTC
>JBEKSN010000255.1:0-4480 GCA_049517055.1 Candidatus Acidiferrales bacterium
CGCATTGATCTTTCGTTAACGACCGTTTTCTCCGGTGCTGTGCCGAACAGCTTCTTCAGGCGTGGTTCTAGCTTCGAGATTTTCTGAGGCGAGATGTGCTCGGCCGCTTTGATGAGCTGCGTTGTATCTCGCGAATCGATGTCCAAGCCGAACATTCGCATCCATTGCGATGGGTCGGCAGCTCCGCAGGTCTGACCCATGCCGCGCCCGCCAAATACTCCGACGGTTCCCATGTTGAGAATATTTTTCAGATGAGCCGCGCGCACGTAGCTCACGATGCTTTCGACCGTCTCGCGGTCATCGGCGCTGCCGTACACAAATTTATGCTGCAAGCCGATTTCGAGCAATCCTCCGTGCATCACCAGACCGCCAACGGGCCGCCAACCCTGCGAGCCGTCATGCGTCCACAGCAAAACGGCTTTGCCCGTCGCGGCAAAATCACGGATGGCGGCGACAAGATGTGCTGCCCAAACCCAAGTTCCGGAAAACAAGATCACAGCGTCCACCGCATCATTCGACTTCATCTTTTTTAGAGCGGTCTCGGCTTCTTTTTTGCTTGCCACTACCACATCATGATCGACAATCTGTAACCCCGCGGCGCTTAACGCTTTTTTAGAACGCCGAATGACTGCATCGTCGATAAACGGCGTTCCCATCGGATCTTTCAATCCATCTTTGTGAACTCCGTAAACGATAAATCCGACGGTTGGCTGGATCACTATTTCTCCTCTTCCAATTGGGCGCGAGAATTAACATCGCGTAACATTTTTAAAGCGGCACATAAGCGCCGATATTGTTTCAACTGGGACGCGTACGAAGCCGCGAGCTGCTCGTCCGGCTCGACGACTTCCTTTTCGCGGATGACCTGATCCACGGCCTCCACAACTCTCGTATAGGCTCCGGCCCCTACGCCAGCCAGTATCGCTGCACCCAGGCAAACAGCTTCATCGCATTGCATCACGTGCAAGCGGCACCCTGTCAGGGCGGCTCGCAGCTTCAGTCCCAGCGGTGAACGCGTTCCACCACCAATAACATAAAGATCCTTGAATTCGCCACTCGCGTTCGCCAGCAGCTCGGCCACCTGCGCGAGCTCGCAGGCGATTCCTTCGAGGATTCCCTGGTAGATTTGGCTTCGGTTCGATTCTGAAGAAAGCCCCAAAATGGTCGCGCGAGCGCGCGGATCAAAATCAGGATTACATGTCCCGAACAGGTGCGGTGTAATACACAGGCCGGTTGGAAGGGCTGTGCATTCTCTTTCCAGCAAAGAATACTCATCGGATTCGTTCGCTTCAAGCTTTGAGTGTTTCGACTGTATGCCCCGGCCATAAATCAGATCGCGGAACCACTGAACCATGATCCCGGACGGAAAATATGCAAGGGTGAGAAACTTTCTCGGAACTACATGGCTGTAAGAGTTCAGGCGAGCGGAAAACGCTGCCTCACCCAGCCTCGGCTCATCCGACGCTGCAACAAGACATTCATAGGTTCCCATCGAATCCGACACGCGGCCGGACTCGATCACGCCGACACCCAAAGCTCCGCACGCCTGGTCGTGGCCGCCAACGACGACAGGCGTGCCCACACCTACCCCAAGGGCGTTCGCGGCTCCGGAGCTAAGCGTTCCGGCCATTGCTCCGGCTGGAGCGGCAAGCGGAAGCTGATCGCCGGTCAAGCCGACGGCATTCAAAATTTCTTCGGACCAGCAGTCGCCAATCACGTCAAAGGCGAGGAATCGCGACGCCAGCGAATATCCGATGTATGGCGGAAGTCCAAGTTTGACGTGAACAAAATCCGTTACGCCGAGGAATCGAATCGCTTTGGAATAAATTTCGGGCCGGTGCCGGCGTAGCCACAGAATCTTGGGTATCGGGTACATCGGGTGAACAACCAGCCCCGTTATTTCGAAAATGCGGCGCGCTCCGATGGCGTTCTCACACCAGTTCGCTTCGCGGGTCGCTCGGTTATCGATATTCAGTATTGCGGGGCCGATTGCCTCGCCCCGAGCGTTCACCGGAATAAAAGTTTCTCCGTGCGAACTGAGGCACAACGCCTGCACTGGGTCATGGATTAAATCGCGTGTTACGTCGCGAGACGTCTCACAAACGGCATTCCAGAATTTCTCCGGATCCATTTCCGCAAAGGTCGGCTGCGGAAAATCAGGAAAGTAAGGACAGACGCTCTTCGCAACTACTGCGCCGGACACGGCAAAGACGACTGCTTTGCATTGGCTTGACCCGATGTCGATGGCTAGGAGGCTCATTCAGCGCGCCAGCCTACTCTTTTGCGGCTTCGAGTAGCAAATGTTCCCGAAATTGCGTCGTGAGTTTGGGATTGTCGCTGTCGACCGTTCCCAGCTCGCGGCCGTTTTCATAGTCGGTTACGCGATATTTGCCGGGCGAAAGTCCGCGCAATTCGATGGTTCCGTGCCACTTGGATGCCGCAGCCGGCGAGAAGAACGCGTAATACATTTTGCCGTCCTTCTCCACGGCATAAGCTTCCGGCACATCGTACCCGTAAGTGTACAGGTCCCGAAAATCGCCGCGCGACAGCATTTTCTGATTGTAAATCGCGATCCATTTCTTCCAGAGAGCTTCCTTTTCGGTGGTGAGATAGACATTCTTGAGTTTCGGTCCGTAATCCGGCCACGTGAATTTGGTGCCCAGCACACCGCCCACCCCCACGGTGGATGCAAAATCGCGTCCGATATCCTGTTCGTTATTTGAGTTAACTCCGGAGATCTTAGTGAGTTCAACGTGATCACCGTAAACCGCGGCGTAAGGTCCCAGAAGAGCTTTGTACATTTTGATTCGCTGCCTCACTTGCCCGGAACCTACGGGATCACCCGTCACGGCTTGATCGATGAAAGGAAGCCAGGCCATGTTAGGTGGAGTTCCGCAAGGGCAACTCTGCGTGACGCTCTCGGGTTTCAAGGCGCGTGTCGTCTGAAAAATGATCTTATAAATCTCGCCCATTGCTTGCGTAGAGTCGTAAGGAGATTTGTGATGGTGCTTGGGGTTGTAACAGGGCGGCACGGTAAACGCAAAATCCAACTTGTGGCCGTCGAATCCCCAGTCGCTTATGAAACGTTTGGTTAGTTCACGATAATATTCCTGAACTTCCGGAACTGCCGGGCACAAACCTGCAAGGCCCGTCGTCATGCGGGCGTGTTTGCCGTCCTTGTCCAGCATCAGCCAGTCGGGATGCTCTTTTACAACATCCGCAAGTTTGTAAGTGTGGTTGTCCAGCATGTCGATTCCCTGTCCGTCTTCGACGACAATGGGAATCCACCACAGCGTGATTCGAAGCCCCGCCGAGTGAAAGGCATCAACAATTTTCTTGATGCCATCGACGCCCAGGCCAGCGCGAGGCAGCCAATCCCCTCTGATGTCGAACCAGCCGGCATCGAGCGTTGTCCACTTCAATCCCAATTCCTGCAGTTTTGGGATGGTGCCGATCATTTGCGCGGGCGTGAATTTCAGCTCGTAACCCCATCCACACCAATTCGCTTCGTAATCCGCGGAATTTGGTTTTGGGATTTTCCAGCCTTGTGCGCCCAGCGCATCGGAGTACATTCGCAGCGGCTCGTAAAAATCTCCGTGAAATACTGAAAGGAAACTGACGGGCGTAGAATAAACTTCACCGGGCTCGAGCGTTTGTTCGGGCTTCAACTCTATCGAGGCATCGACTCGTCCGCCGGCGTCAACGTGAACGGGAATTGCCAGTGTGAGCGGCAGAGTTTCGAGGTGGCCGATCGCTTCTCCCATCTCGGCAGTCCAAAAGGCCACAACCGGGATGCCGCCTCCCGTGCCGGGATCTCCTTTCATGACCTGCTCCATGGGATTCGCTCGAGAGAAACCCTTGGAAATCAAAACCACGTTATCTTTTCCCCATTTCTCGCTCGATCCGTGGAATGACCACATCGCGAAGGGACGAACTGCAGAATCAATCAAAGATGCGTTCAGTTCGTGCCGCTGCGTGATTACTGTCTCGAGCGCTGCAGGAGTCTTGCCGATATTTTTGTACGAGGCCGTAGTCAACGCCAGTGACGGGAAGTTGTCGTAAAACTCCACCGAAACCGTCTTCTCGATTTCTGGCCTGGATCTACTAATGCCCTTGAGGTCGATCCGCTTACCCAATGGGCCGAGGCGACGGGAAGCCTCGGAAATTTTTGGGTGAGCAATATCGATTTCGAAATCGCGGAGCTCTTTGCCATCGATCACAACGTAATCGGGATCACTCGCCTCCTTCCCCTGCGGATCGTCTATCGTCAACTTGCCGCCATTCACGTTCAGGTAGCCGCGAAGATAGCCCGAGGGAAGAAGCTGAAATTCCGCGGTCGGCGTTTTGATCGAAATGCCATCCGATTGAGTGCTTATGGATATCGCCGACTGCGACTTTGTCGGGTCCGCCAGCGCCGTGGGAGATTTCTGAAAGGCCGCAGTTCCGATCACCGGGAAAACAGCCAGGAGCAATAGACAGC
>JBEKSN010000256.1:0-4424 GCA_049517055.1 Candidatus Acidiferrales bacterium
TTCTGAAGGACTTCTCAAAGCGTCTGCTTGAGAATACGCCCCGTCGGAAATTTAGCATCTCGCATGCAAAGCGCTTTCGGCCGGCAAATGAGCAACGAGCAAGAACAAATGTCGAATGGCTCCGCCAAATGCTTCTGCATAACAGCACGAGCCTCCCGGGACAGCGACCTGGAGTCTGTGCGAGCAGTTGGTGAGCCAGAGCTAACTCCCAGAAATCAAGCAAGTTCCCAAAGGAATGTTGCGCGGAATTTCGCCAATTGGCGAAAAACTGACAGTCGATTATCCCGTAAGACACTCTCCCTCAGTGGCTTGAGATTGGACAGCCACCTGCTATCCAGGTTTCGTCTGTCTCTCGGAAGGGCTTCGTATGCTGAGAATCCAAAGGAAAGCAAACGCAAAAGTCATTTTCATTCTGAGCGGTCGAATCGAGGCAGAGGATATTGACGAACTGCGGAGGCTCTTCGAATTGGAAGACGCCAGCCGCAAAATCGCCTTGGATTTGAGAGACGTCACCCTCGTCGACCGCGATGGAGTCAAGTTTCTCGCCGCTAGCGAAGTGAGCGGCATCGAGCTTGAGAATTGCCCGGCATACATCCGTGAATGGATTGGGCGAGAGCCGGCCCACAAGACGGCAAAGGCAAAACAGTCACGGCGATAAGCAGTACGGTAAGGAGGATGTCGATGGGCTTAAATAGTCTTATTTATCCTTTGCACTACGAGAACGCGAGACCGAGAACCGATCTGGAGAGCAGGCTTCATATCGACCTAACCGAGGAGACGGTGAGATCGGAGACCGGTTTCGAAGGCATCATTGGAAAAAGTTCCGTTCTCGGACGCTTGCTGCAGATGGTCGAAACCGTGGCCGGGGGAGATTCGACCGTCCTCTTGCTGGGCGAGACCGGCACCGGCAAGGAACTTATCGCCCGCGCCATACACAGTCATAGTCCTCGCAAGGTTCGACCGTTCGTTAAGCTCAACTGTGCTGCCATCCCGACCGGGCTGCTCGAAAGTGAACTGTTCGGCCATGAGCGAGGAGCATTCACTGGCGCGATCGCACAGAAGATCGGCCGGCTTGAAGTGGCGCATCAAGGCTCGCTGTTCCTGGATGAAATCGGCGATATTCCACTCGAGCTGCAGCCAAAGCTCCTCCGTGTCTTGCAGGAGCGGGAGTTTGAGCGCCTGGGAAGCACGCGGACACAAAAAGTTGATGTTCGCATTGTGGCCGCGACCCATCGTGACCTGGAAGGGATGATTCTGGAGAAGCAGTTTCGTAGCGACCTCTACTATCGACTGAACGTGTTTCCTATCCACGTTCCTCCCTTGCGGGAACGTCAGGAGGATATTCCGCTGTTGGTGCAGCATTTTGTACAACAAGCCGCACAACGAATGTCCAAGACGATTGACACGATTCCGTCGGAAACGATGGAGGCTCTGATTCATTACCGATGGCCTGGCAACATCCGGGAGTTGGAAAACGTAATCGAACGCGCAGTGATTTTAAGCCCCGGTCCGGCGCTGCGGCTTTCGCTCCGGGACTTGAAATCTCGGATCACGCCGGGTCAAAATCCAGACCGTCATCAAACGCTGGAAGAGGTCGAGCGCAGCCATATCCTAAAGACACTGAAAGAGACCAGGTGGGTTCTCTCGGGACCCAGCGGTGCTGCAGCCCGCTTGGGACTGAATCGCTCGACCCTGTATTTCCGGATGAAGAAGCTGGGTATCGCTCGGAGCTTTGATTCATGTTCTGACCCGCAAAAAATCGTGATGATGGGATGAGACTGAGAATTCATTCAGATGATACGATCCGATTTTCAGTTCTGACGGTCAAGTCGTGTGCATCCGTTAGCCCGTAGGCACGTCCACCCAGGCGGCACCGCGCAGTGTGTTATTCCCAACGAAACACTTTCGCGGAGAGAGCCGTGCAAATGACAAACACCACGACCAGTGCCGCTACGTCGCCCATGTGCGCCGACCACGCGTCGCCCTTCCATATTCCCTCCATGAGCGACACCGCATAGGTCATCGGTAGCACTCGGGCCACCGCTTGAAGGACTGGCGGCATCGAGTTAACCGGCGTGAAGAGTCCTGAGACAGCGATCATCGGATACAAAATCGCTGCGCCAATCGGCTGTGCAAAGCGCGCCGTGGGAACGATACTGGCGATGAGAAAGCCAATCGACAGGATGCTCAAAGTGCTGATCAACAGCGCAATCGTAAATCCGAACAATGGAACGTGGACGCTGATCGGGTAGTACCGTTTTCCCGCGAGCACCATTAAGGCCAGTGTCGACGCGGTGAGTATCAGCTTGACGATCACTTGGGCGCTCAGGATCGTCTGTGGGCGTAGCGGAGTGGCGCGCAGCCGTTTGAGAATGCCGCCCTCGCGGTAAATCGAGATGATCGTGACGAGGGACAGCACAGAGCTAACCGCGATCAGGAGCGACGCGAGAACGGGCAGGCCGACGCGGAGAAAGCTGCTGGCGGCGAGCGTGGGCGCTGCGACGTTACGTCCAGCTGCTCGACCCACTATGAGGAACACCAAAACGGGGAACCCGATGGTCCCGAACGCGCCAAGCGGCTCGCGCATGAAGACCTTGATCTCGATCCAGGTCAGTTTCCAGAGCCCTCGTAGCATCATTTTGGATCCTAGTCTCGAATCGAGTGGCCCGTCAGTTTCAGAAACACGTCCTCAAGGTTCGGGACGATCATGCGAAAGTCCGTGACGCGTATCCGATTCTCGGATAAACAATGGATCACTTCGGTCACGAAATCTTCACCCCTGCCGCGAATCGTGAATTGCAAATCGCTGCGAACCACCGACTCAACCTGCGGGATCGCTCCAAAACGTTCCTCGGCGGTCGGGTCATCCGTGGCCAGCGCGACGATTCGTTCAGGGCAGTGCCGATCCACGAGCCTCTGCGGCGTGTCGATGTCAATAATCCGGCCGTGCTCGATGATTGCCACCCGGTCGCACAGCCGCTCCGCTTCCTCCATCAGGTGAGTGGTCAAAAACACCGTCTTGCCGCGCTCGCGAATGCCGCGCACCAGTTCCCAGATCGCCCGCCGCGCCTGTGGGTCCAGCCCGGTCGTCAGCTCGTCGAGAAACACCACTTCCGGATCGTTGATCAGGGCTAGAGCAATGAACAGTCGCTGCTTCTGGCCACCCGAGAGGTTCATAAACCAGGCGTCCCGCTTGTCGACGAGGCCGAGCTGTTCGAGCAAGCGTTCGCCGTCTATGGACTTTTTCCGGTACAGCGAAGCCCAGAGATCTACGGCCTCCCAGACTTTTATTCGCTTTTGCAGCTGCGCCTGCTGAAGCTGCACTCCAATCCGTTCCTGCAGTTTGTAAACTTGACGAAAGGGATCAAGGCCCAGAACTGAGATGGTGCCGCGATCGGGCTTGCGAATACCCTCGATGCACTCCATCGTGGTGGTCTTTCCGGCGCCGTTCGGTCCGATCAAACCGAATATCTCGCCGTCGTTGACCTCGAACGACACCTCGTCAACTGCTACCGTTCGGCCGTAGGTCTTCCGGATTCCGGAAACGTGGATAACGGGAGCAGAGGTCCTGAGGGAGTTCATTCAATTCTCGTGGGATGCTGAGTCGGGAATCGTTCCAGCGGTTTGCCCCGTCCAAGCGTCATCCCTTGAGGCCGCCAGCGGTGAGGATCGTTAGTCTCACGCCGGCGATTCTATCAGCTTCGAGCACGGGCGTAATAGCTCACAAAAATCCTAGATTGCTGAATCGGATTGTATCCACCTGAGTTCGAGCCGTTGACTTGCCTCCTGCGCCAACCTAATATGAGCGCGCCCCATGACGGACTCTTCCTCTTTCATCGGCCGTACCGTCTCTCACTACCGCATCGTCGAAAAGCTCGGCGGCGGGGGAATGGGTGTGGTCTACAAGGCCGAGGATCTGAAACTCGGCCGCTTTGTGGCCCTCAAGTTCCTGCCTGACGACGTAGCCAAAGACCCGCTAGCCCTCAGCCGCTTTCAGCGCGAAGCCAAGGCGGCTTCGGCCCTGAATCATCCTGACATCTGCACGATTTACGAGATTGACGATCAGCACGGCGAAGCGTTTATCGCCATGGAATTTTTGGAAGGCACGACGCTTAAGCACCGCATCTCCGGAAACCCTGTCGAGACGGATATCCTGGTGGGTTTGGCGATTGGGATTGCGGACGCGCTCGACGCCGCACACAGTAAAGGAATCGTTCATAGAGACATCAAGCCCGCCAACATTTTCGTCACCGAGCGCGGTCGCGCAAAAATTCTGGACTTCGGACTAGCCAAACAAATTCGCCTCGCCGCAGTCCATTCGATGACGCAGGATGCAACCCACGCCGCGCAGATCGCGGGAGTGCGTCCGGAAGATCTCACCAGCCCGGGCGTGGCCGTGGGCACGGTCGCGTACATGTCTCCCG
>JBEKSN010000257.1:0-4386 GCA_049517055.1 Candidatus Acidiferrales bacterium
CAAACGTGTAAAACAATGTAAGCGTGGCGATGATGAGGATGGAAGTTCGTTCGCCGGTGCCAAATGCCACGCTCACAACTTTGCCGATTGCGGAAATTCGGACGCCCTCTGCCAGCGCGCGCGTGCACACAAAGACCACCGCTGCCGCAGACTTTATGCGCGCCCCGAAACGCTTCTCCAGAAGCTGGTAAGCCGTGTAGAATTCCCCCTGGAAGTACTGGGGGACCAGGACGACGCATAGAATCACCCTGGCCGCCAAGTAGCCCAGCACGAGCTGAAGAAATCCCAGGTTTCCGCCGTAGGCGATTCCAGGCGTCCCAATGATCGTGAGCGTCGAAGTTTCTGTCGCGACGATCGAACAGGCGATGGCCCACCACGGCGCGCTGCGGCCGCCCAAGAAATAATCGCGCAGATTTTGCTGGCCACGGCGAAAATGGGCGCCGAAGAGCGTGATGCCCACGAGATAGAGCGCGAGTATCGCGAAATCGATTGGGTGGATTTGCATTGTGCCGCGCAAGCCGAGTCGCGCGATGCTAACCGCCCGCTTCGAAAACTGTCAAGCACGGTGGAGAATATGCCGGAAAAGAATGCGCCTCCAGGCGGAGCTTATTATCTCGGCTTCGATGGCGGAGGAACGAAGACAGACTGCTTCCTGGTTGATGCCGAAAATAAGGTGTTGGCACACGCCACCGCCGGCCCATCGAATCCCATTCGCGCTGGGTACGCAAAGGCGTGGTTCACGCTAAGCGACGCCGCGGATCTGGTGCTCGAAAGGTGCCACTTAAAATCGAGCGACATTCTCGGAATTTGCGCGGGCATCGGAGGCGCGGGGCGCGACGTCGTAGCCAGGCGCATCGCCGTATTTCTCGAGCGCGGATTTCCTGAAGCGGCGGTCCTGGTGACTACCGATCTCGAGATTACTCTGCAAGCGGCGGTCGGCGACGGCGAAGGCGTCATCCTTGTTGTGGGCACCGGCTCGGCTGCCTATGGACGCGATGCGGAAGGCCATATTGCGCGCGCCGGCGGACGCGGCCCCTGGTTCAGCGATGAAGGAAGCGGTTTTGACATTGGCCGCCGCGCTTTGGCCGCCGTAGTTCGCGCCGAAGAGAAACGCGGTCCCTCAACCGCGCTCTCCCAGAAAATGTTGCACTGGCTTGGGTGCAAAGACTGGAGCCGCGTCCTCGACTGGGTGGTGAAAAACCCCGACGACGTTTTTCCGCGCATTTTTCCGTTAGTCGCTGACTTGGGGGACCGCGGCGATGCGGTTGCCTGCGAAATACTTTCGAGCGCCGCGGAATCATTGGCCGAATTAGTTTCCAGCGTCCTTCAAAAACTAGGCATGCAAGATCGCGGAGTGCCCGTTGCGAGATCGGGCGGCACGATCGGCCGCAGCAAATTCTTCGATGCCGCAATCGAATCCTGGCTGGCCAGAGTTGCGCCGCGCGCCACTTTGGTCCCACTGCACGTGAAGCCCGCCGAGGCTGCGGCAAGAATGGCGATCCGTCTGGAGAAACGAAAGGCACATGCCGGGTGATGACGCCGCCGCAAGCCTGCAGCGCGCGCGGTCTGCCTCGGGCGACGATCTAGACCTGCTGATCCACGAAGCGGACGTGGAAACCCTGCTTGCATTGCTCGAAAATCCAAACATGCAAGAACCTCACTTCAGCCGATTGCTGGAACGGTCCGATCTTTCCGCTGAGCTTCTCACCGCGGTCGCCCAGGAAGGGAAGTGGACTTCCAGCGAAAGCATCCGGCTCAGGCTTGCTCGCCATCCGCGAACTCCGCACCGTATTGCAATCTCCGTGTTGCGCCAGCTTTATTTGTTCGATCTCGTCAGCCTCAGCTTGCTGCCTTCGGCCCCGGCGGACATTCGTCGCGCGGCCGAAGAATTTATTCTCACGCGCGTGCCGCATCTTCCCATTGGGGAGAAGCTGACCCTCGCAAGGCGCGGCCCGCCGCGGGTGGCCGCCGCGGTCCTGGCAGAGGGCCAACCACAAGCAGTGAAGCTTGCGCTGGCAAATCCTCAGTTAACCGAAAGCCAGATCCTCAAGATTCTCGCGAAGCCGGGAGTCCCGGCGCGCGTAGTGACGGCCATCTCACAACATGCGAAATGGTCCGTGCAGTACAATGTGCGCGTGGCTTTGGTTCGGCACGCGCATACGCCCGTTCCTTCGCTGCTCACATTTCTTCCGGATATTACGTTGCGCGATTTGAAGGACGCTCTGACGCTCGAAACGCTGACGCCGCATTTCCGGAAATATATTCAGCAGGAATTGGCGCGCCGTGCCGACAATGCGAACGAAAGTATTTCGTAGAACTTGCCGGAGATTTTACGCGAGGAAAGAATGGCAAATAAGAAAACTCAAGTGCGCATGATCATGATTCTTGCAGGCGTCGTTTTCATCGCCTTGCTTGTTTATCTTTCAAGGCAACAAAATCAGAATCAGTATGAGGTTTGCGTTACGTTCAAAGGCGCCATGCACTGCTCCACGGCTGCAGGCGCCACCCAAACGGAAGCCATCCGCAGCGCTCAGGGAATTGACTGCGCCTTGCTGACGAACGGGCGCGACGAAAATATGGTTTGCCTGGACCTCCCGCCGACCAGCACTCGCCCGATTGCAAAATAAAAACTCTTTTTAAAGCCGGGCTGGCGGGCGCAACCGGCTCAATGAGCGATCAGGGTTTGACTTGCTCGAGTTCTTGCGCCGCAGAGTTGATCAGCGCGGCCTCGTTTTCCAGCACGGTCGAAACCCGCGTGATCTCGGAATTTGCTTCATCCCAGTGCTTTTGCTCGATGGCCTCGCGCACTCCGGGAATAGTCTTCGCGCCGTAACCGGAATAGACGCCGGGTGCGTCGATCATGTGCTTGTACCAGGGCCGGCGGAGGAGGCCTTGCTCAGTTGTGAGCCGTCGCTCGCTGTCGATTAGCTTCCGGTTCAAGTCTTGGAGCGTCGCGGGGGGAACTGCGGCACTCCAGGCCTTGGCGAGAGCGTCGTGATAACGCTGGGCGCTCTGAGTAAGAGCGTCGGCGGCGTTGTCGAGAGGCGCAAAATTGAGATGAGGGGGAACGTCCAACCGCGGCGGGGCTACGGTCGGATGGCGCGGATCGCTCGTTGCAGCGTAAAGTCCGTCGTCGAGGTCCTTGTTGCGTTCGATGGCTTCGTCCCTCGAAGTATCAGCAAGCTTTTTAAGTTGCTTCAAGTAGAGATGGATGGTGTCGGCGAAGTCGGTAAATTCAAACGGCAGTAGATCGGAATCAGCGAGACGCATGATCGCAGTGCCTGCGGTCTGAGACAGAGCGCGGCCGTAGACGAAGTCGGTATCGCTAAAGTGCGTATACCAGTAAAAATCGTCGTAAATGGAATGGTAGATCCCACTGTTTCCTTCGCCGCCGTAACCCAAGTTCATGGAAGCGATTCCCAAGTGGTCTATGAACGCCGTGTAGTCGCTCCCGGAACCTAAGGCCGGCATACGCAAGTCTGCACGCTGGCGGATCTCCTTGCGGTCTTCATCGTTGTGTGCCCGCTCGATTGCGCGGAAGAAAGATCGTTGTCGAACGGTAAGCTTCGTCTCCGGGTCTTGAATATCGCGGGTGACGCCGCTCATGAAATGTTCGAGCGATTGCGAACCGCCCACAAAGAAGTAACCGCGGCCATTGCCGTCGCTATTGATGTAGGCGACGCCGTTCTGCTTAACCTCCTTGTCGTGAGCTTCGGCCCATTCGGTCGAGCCGAGCAGGCCTTCTTCTTCGCCGTCCCATGCGCAATAAATGATGGTGCGCTTGGGGTGCCAGCCTTGTTTCACCAATTCTCCTAACGCACGAGCTTCTTCCAGCATGGCTACTTGACCAGAGATGGGATCTTCGGCGCCATTCACCCAGCCGTCTTCGTGATTGCCGCGCAGGACCCATTGATCGGGCTGCTCGGCTCCTGGGATCTTAGCGACGACGTCATAAAGCGGCACCGTGTCCCAGTTGAATGCTAACTTCAGGTGGACTTTCGCGGCACCCGGACCGACGTGGTAGGGGATGGCGAGAGTGCCGCGCCATTCCTCCGGTGCCATGGGGCCTTCGAGCGCTGAAAGGAGCGGCTGCGCATCCCCGTAGGAAATCGGCATCACCGGGATCTTCGTGAGGGACGGATTGTCCTTGATGGGGATTCGCTTGGCGTCGTGCGTAGCTCCGACGCCCGGTGTGAGCGGGTCTCCGGGATTCGTAGCCGGGAAATCCATTACGCTGCCTCGCTGAACGCCGTCCGCGGGGCGCATGGGACCCTTGGGGAAGACGTCCTCGACGGAGTAACCGTCATCATGCGGATCGGAATAAATCAGGCAGCCGATCGCGCCGTGTTCGGCGGCGACCTTGGGCTTGACGCCGCGCCACGCTCC
>JBEKSN010000258.1:0-4308 GCA_049517055.1 Candidatus Acidiferrales bacterium
GTTAAGGCAAGAACGCGAGGGAATGGATGCTTTTCTCCGATAGCCACATCTTAAGCACGATTTTATTTACGCCGATGGTGGGCGCGATTTTGATGCTCTTCATCCCGCGCGAGCGACCCGATCTGCATCGCTGGATGGGGAATATCTTCGGCTTTCTGGGGCTGCTCGTATCCCTGCCGCTTCTGTGGCGTTTCAATTCCGCCATGAACGCGCCGCGGTTCCAGTTTGTCACCGATAGCTTGTGGATTCGTTCGATTGGCGCGCACTTTACGCTGGGAATCGACGGGCTGAGTTTCCTTTTGGTGATGCTGACCACCGTGCTCGGCCCGATTGCGATTCTGTCGTCTTGGTCGGCGATCCAAAAACGAGAGAAGGAATATTACATCCTGCTTCTGCTGCTGCAGACCGGCATGCTGGGCGTTTTCATGTCGCTCGATTTCGTGCTGTTTTACGTTTTCTGGGAAGTGATGCTCGTGCCGATGTATTTCCTGATCGCCGTATGGGGCAGCGAGCGGCGCCTCTATGCTGCGATTAAGTTTTTCCTCTATACGCTGGCCGGATCGGTGCTGATGCTTCTGGCGATTCTGGCGATCTACTACTACCGCGGCACGTTTGATATCAGAGAAATTTTGATGCATCCGTTTACGGCCCAGTATGGCTGGCTGCAGAAATGGCTGTTCTGGGGTTTCTTTTTCGCTTTCGCCATCAAGGTTCCCATGTTTCCGTTTCACACCTGGCTGCCGGACGCGCACACCGAAGCCCCCACGGCAGGTTCGGTTATCCTGGCCGGCGTCCTGTTGAAAATGGGGACGTACGGATTCCTGCGATTTTCGGTGCCCATGTTTCCCGATGCGACGGTGAAATACCGCTGGATTATTATCGTTCTGTCATTGATCGGCATCGTCTACGGCGCTTTGGTTTGTATGATGCAGAAAGACATGAAGCGGCTGATCGCCTACTCTTCGGTGAGCCACATGGGATTCTGCACCCTGGGAATTTTCGCCCTCACTCCGCTGGGCCTTTCCGGCAGCATCATCCAGCAGATCAACCACGGGATTTCCACCGGCGCGCTGTTCTTGATTGTCGGCGTGCTTTACGAGCGCAGGCACACGCGTTTGATTTCGGAATTTGGCGGGCTCTCAACGCCCATGCCGAATTTCGCGGCTGTTTATTTGATCGTAACGCTCAGCTCGCTGGGTATGCCTCTATTGAATGGATTCATCGGTGAATTCACGATTCTGCGCGGCGTGTTTGAAGTGAGCTGGCAATGGGCGGCGTGGGGCGTACTCGGCGTGATACTGGGCGCCGCATATCTGCTCTGGCTTTATCAGCGGGTGATGTTTGGAAACATAACCAATCCTGCGAACGAACATCTGCCCGACTTGAACGCGCGCGAATACGCAACGCTTCTTCCGCTCGTCGCTCTGGCGTTCTGGATCGGGATTTACCCGAAGCCGCTGTTCGATGTTCTCGATAAGCCCGTGCACGATCTGGTGGAGCGCGTGCATCCCGGTTACTACTCAGCGCCTGCGTTGACTCCACCTGCCGCTGCTGAGGCGGAAGCTCCGATTTCGATGGCCCTTCCCGCGAAGGTGCCTCTGGCGAAGGCACCGCTTGTGCCTTCATCAACTTCTTCACCGGCTGAGGTTAGGTAGATGCTTCAGGTTCCTTGGCAAGACGTTTTCGAGCAAACGCGCCGGGATTTCGTTTTCATCTTGCCGGAAACGGTTCTCGCCTGCTTCGGCCTCGGTACTCTGCTCCTGGATTTCTTTCTCATGAAAGGTGAGAAATCCTGGAATTCGTTGACGGCCATGGTCGGCGTGATCATGAGCGGCGCTTCGCTGGTAGTGATGTTGAGGGGAATGGGCGGGCAATCCTATTCGGCGTTTGGCGATTCCATCGTCATTGATCCCTTCTTCATTTTTTTTGGATTTATTTTTCTAGCCTCCACCGCACTCGTGATTCTGATTTCCGTGAAATACATGGAAATCGAGCGCGAGCAGCACGGCGAGTACTACGCCCTGATGCTTTTTGCCACCGTGGGAATGATGTTTCTTGCGTGCGGCAACGACCTGATCGTGCTGTTCGTTGCGCTGGAAACCATGGCCCTCAGTTTTTACGTGCTTACGGGGTTTTTGCGGCGCGATCGCAAGTCCAACGAAGCGGCGATGAAGTACGTCCTGATGGGAGCCTTCAGCTCGGGCATCCTGGCGTACGGCTTCTCAATTTTGTATGGCATCTCCGGCTCGACGAACCTGCAAGTGATTGCCACAGCCGTCGCAGAACGCACTACGCGTTACGGGCACGGCGATGTGCTCACGGTTTTAGCGCTCGGCACAGTGGCCGCCGGAGTGTTCTTCAAAATCGCTGCGGTTCCGTTTCATCAGTGGGCTCCCGACGTTTACGAAGGCGCGCCGACGCCGATTAGCGCATACGTCAGCGTGGCTTCGAAAGCGGCCAGCTTCGCGCTGCTGCTGCGGCTGTTCCTCACTGTTTTCTGGCCTGTGAACCTCGACTGGGTAGTAGTGATGGAAGCGGTTGCGGTGCTTTCGCTCACCGTTGGAACATTGGCTGCCATCACGCAGTCCAATATAAAACGGCTTCTCGCTTATTCCTCTATTACGCAGGTCGGCTACATTCTGCTCGGGCTTGTTGCCGCCGTGAATCCGGATGGCACGCTGCACCAGCGCGGCTTGCAAGCCATGGCTTTTTACCTATTCGTGTACGCGTTTTTCAACACCGGCGCTTTCGCAATTGTAATTCTACTGCGGCATAAGGGCGTGATTGGCGACGATATCGACGACTTGAACGGGCTGATCCAGCGCAATCCCGGCGCCGCAGTGTTGATGCTGATATTTTTGCTTTCACTCGCCGGAATTCCGCCCACAGCGGGTTTCTTCGCGAAGCTGCTGGTTTTCTGGGCTTTGATCGAGACCGGGCACACCTACCTGGCCGTCCTCTCGGTACTGTATATTTTGCCCGCGGTGTATTACTACTTTCGATTGGTTGCAGCGATGTGGGTGCGCGAATCAACCGATCCTGTGCGCCCGGTGATCTCAATCGCCCAGAAATTTGCGCTCGCGGCTATGGCCATCGTCACACTGGCCGCCGGAATTTTCCCCGAGCAGTTCCTGCGACTGGCGACCTATTCTCTACTCGCGCCATTCGGACGCTGACCGCGGAACGCCGATGGCCTCGCAACCTCCTCCGCCTCGCAAGAATCCGAACGGCGGAGCTAACCGCCAGATCGCCATGGCCATGGAGCTCCCGTTTCTGCTGGTCGGCGGCGCCCTCGTGGGAGGCTTGTTCGGCTACCTGCTCGACCGCTGGCTGCATACCAAACCTTGGTTGATGCTGATTGTGGGCGCCGTGGGTTTCGCTGTGGGAGTTCGCGACATGCTCAGGAGATTGCAAAAGGATGATCCGGATGGCGGCGGAAACTCAGGGCAATGACGTTTCTGAAGGCGCACGCCAGCGGATCGCCTGGCTAACGCTGGCCTTGGGTTTTGCCGCTGCCCTTATTTGGTTCTTCGCTAAATCCCACAAAGAGGGAACAGGACTCGCGATCGGAACCGCCCTCGCTTGGCTGAATTACCGCTGGCTGGACCAGGGTCTGGGCGCTCTCGTCTCTGTCGCACAGGCGCAGGAGGGAAGCGAGCAAGCCCGCGTTCCGACGGGAATTTATTGGAAGTTCGTGGGCCGCTACGTGTTGATAGCAGTGGCTATCTATGTTAGTCTTCACTACTTTGCAGTGCCTCTCGTAGCGATGATCTTGGGGCTGCTCGCCTTGGGGGCGGGGGCCTTCGCAGAGAGTCTCTACGAGATTTTTGCGGCGTTTCAATCGAGCCGGGGATAAGAATGACCGAGCACTTGAACTGGTTCACAATCCTGTTGAATAAGTGGTTCGGCCAACTGGCGCTCGCAGTCTTGTCTGCATTCCATGTAACTCCGAAAGACTCCACCTATCCGATCCCAAATTTCGTAGCCGCATCGCTCCTGGTCGTCTTGATCAGCATGCTCTTTTTTCTCTGGTTGCGGCCACGGATTTCGGTGGATCGTCCGGGCGGGACGCAGCAAGTGATGGAAATGCTCCTGACGAATCCGATGGGCATCGGCATTCGCGACTTGCTGGACGAAAACATCGATCACGGCGCGCGCAATTACTTGCCTTTGGTGGGCTCGATTTCGATTTTTATTTTGTTCGCCAACTCCATCAGCCTGATCCCGGCTTTCGAGTCTCCCACGGGACACCCCAGCGTTCCGCTCGCCTGCGCCATTCTGACTTTCGCCTATTACAACTGGAGCGGA
>JBEKSN010000259.1:0-4301 GCA_049517055.1 Candidatus Acidiferrales bacterium
TGATGGCACGGGCCGAGATTCGGTTGGGTTTACGCCTTGCAGGCTTTGCTTTGGCGGGGCGTCGCTTTGGGGCACGTTCGGGCAAATCGCCCTCAGCCGCCTCGGCGGCCAGGGTCGCCTCGGCGGCCAGGGTATAAACAGGTTCCGAGCCGGATCGTTCGGTGTCGACTGTGATCATAATTGGATCGCCGCGCTTTTCGAAGGATTCTAAGGCGGCTTTGAGGGAGGGGAAATCGTCCAAGGTTAATTTGGTTTCTTCGACTGCGGGCTCGGCTTCTTCGGATGGGCGAGCAGGTTCCGCGCTTTCGATGATCTCGTTTTCGGCCGCCACGGCGGCCAGGGTCGCCACGGCGGCCAGGGTCTGCTCGGCGATACCTTCGGGCAACGGGGCGCCCTCAGTACGAGCCGGGGTGTGAATGCTCGCGGGAATTCGCTCGGCCGCCACGACGGCCAGGCCTTCGACGTCAACTGTTAGGGGCCCGGTCTGCATCCAGGCCCAAGGGGCCGCGCGGAGGCCCTTTAGAAATCTGTTCATCTTCTTCTCCAGTCCTCTCAATTGGGGCTGAGGAGCTTTTCGCGAAGCGCTCTCTCGCCCGTACATCCTTCCAGAGCACTTTTTCTTGTGCCCGGACCGATGCTAAATGAAAAAGGAGAAAGATTTCAAGGGACTGTTGCGGTGAACATTACATATGACTCAGTAGTAAAAATTTAAGGGGCAAAATAGTTTTGTGTGAGCAGGTACTAGTCTCCGCAGATCTGCGTAGGGTTTTGGAGGTTGATCGTTAACCCAGGGCATTAGGGAACTGTTGTCACCCCCGAGATCTAATTCGAAGCGTTTAGTAACAGGACAAGTGCTTTCGCCGAGTACTATGGCCAACTTGAATCTAACAGTGTTTAGTTACTGAGTATGCAATACGCAACCGCTGAGAGATTCTGTCCTAAGTGCGGGTCCCGGGTACCCGCTGATGCTTCGGCGTGCCTCACGTGCGGATACGCCGTTGGCAACAATGTTTCGTCCCGCGATTCATCCATGAATTGGTCGGCCGTAGCCGCGCGAATCCTTTGGATTGCTTCGGTGCTGGCGATTGTTGTTGTGGTTCTCACTTTCGGGAGCTTTGTTCTGGCGGAAACTCGCCTGACTGACACCGAGGCCTATAAAGACGCCATCGCAATCGCCAAGTCTTCTCCGGAAGTGCAGAGTGCGCTGGGAAATGACATCAAGACCGAATGGCCAGCGTTGGGCTATGACCTTTCTTTTCACGGCTCACAGTTTGCGCAATGGTCGGTGAAGCTGAGTGGCTCGCGGGGACAGGGACATTTGTACGGAGTCGCAAACGGCGTCCTCGGATGGTGGGAGTACTCTCGACTGGCATTCGTCGCTGAAAATCAGCGGAACAGAGTAGAACTGAACAATGCCCCACATTTGTTGCGTGTTCCGTCCGTTCCTGCCAAGAAGCTTTACTTGATTCCCATCGGGCTTTCAGAAAGCGAATCCCTTGACTGGGCGCCTAGATACTACAAAGCTAAACTGGGAATCGACGCAGTCGTTCTTCCGCCAGCTTCCTTGGATCCGAAACTCGAGGACCCGGAACGCCACCAACTTAACGCGGACAAGTGCGTCGGTTTTCTTTCGCAACTCCATCCGGACCTTGCGCGCGATCCTTTTGCGATTCTGATAGGCGTAACTTCGCGCGACATGTTTATCCCCGACTTCGGCCTGGACTACGCCGAAAATCTCCGCACAGAGGGTCGTTTCGCAATCGTTTCGTCGGCGCGACTGCATCCGCTCTCGTTAATGGAGAAGTGGAATCCAGAATGGTTGAACTCGCGTCTCGAAAAAATACTGACCAAGAACATCGCCATTTTGTATTTTGAATTGCCGATGAGCGACGACTACACGAGCCTGCTTAGCGCAGGCGTCCTATCTGGACTGGAAATCGATGAAATGGGCGGACAGGTTGTGGGAGCAAACGGCGCTTGGAAGCCATTCTTGAACTCAGGGGATCCGGGATTTACGATTTACGACTTGCCCGGCAAACCTCCCCTGTGGAGGACCGATTATATCTATCAGGCGGTCAAAGACACTCGCGCGCAGCTTTTCAGTACGGATCTTGCTCTGGGTCTTTTTGTTCAGCGAAAAATGGAATTCATATTCGACGATGAATATCCGCTGCGGTTTACTCGGGTGTACACCAACAACGACGACCGTTCCCGAGCGTTCGGGATTGGCGCCACGCACACGTTGGACATGGCTCTTACCGGACAAATGGGCGCTTATGTCGATCTGAGCACGGAAGATGGAGCCAGAGTTCATTTTGTCCACCAGGTGCCGCGGGCCGGACAAGGGAATTTTGACGTTTATGTCGAGCCCGGCGGTTGGAGCGGTCCGTACACTCGTACGCAGGCTAGATTTGACGGAAAAGTCTGGCGTGTGAAAAGAAATGACGGTTGGACATTTGTCTTTCCATACCATCCGGAGTGGCTGCCGCAATATGTAACTGTGCTTACTGCTTTCATTGACCCGGCAGGCCATGAGTACAAAATGGAACGGGATAATTGGGGAAATCTCCTCTCTATTACGACGCCTTCCGGAAAGTGGCTGCACTTCGAGAACGATGGGCAACATCGGATTCGCCGCATCGAATCTTCACTTGGCCGGACGGTGCGATACGAATATGACGCAGGAGGACGGCTCATTCGGGCAACGGATTCGGACGGGCACGTGGACGCTTACACCTACGATGAGAAGGCCCAGATGCTCACCGTCCGTCATGAAGATGGAGCGCTAGTCCTGACCAATGCATACTCAAACGATAGCTACATCAAAAGCCAGACCGTCGCCGATGGCAGCAAGTTCGGGTTTAGCTACTTCCGGCAATCGAGAAACGTGATATATGAAAGTCAGATTACGGATCCACACGGAATGCTTACGTCGTTTCTTTTCCGAGGCGGCTGCTATACACAAACGTTGCCCACGCCCGGCCCGCAGTAATTCGTAAGAAGATTGAAAGCCAGATTGCACTACCGGACTTGATTTGGCGCTTTCCCGCCCGGCTAACCTCCGATAGGTCTTAAGAGCGAACGTTGTATGGCCGGTGTTTTCATCTCGATAATTCTGCCGGTAACGAAAGAGTGAAGCGAATGCTTGCGCGAGTGAGGCAGCGCAAGCGGTAGAGGAACGAAACAGAGTTGTTTTGCGGAGGGGATGAATCCCCTCCCTTCCGCTACGGCACGAGGGAGACGGAAGGCTCGGCGAAAATTCTGCCGACCCTTCGCGAATGATCTCAGCGCAGGGAGTAAGGCGGGACTCTTTGGGAGTTTGGCACCCTGCGCTTACGCGCTGGGCTAACTTGTGGCGCGCCTACGGCGCTGGAGTAGGGTAACGCGCGAAATGTAGGCGCCTGACGTTCGCCAAAATCACTCAGGGTAAACGAAATGAAAGATAAGTGAAAATGGAGGCTATTTGGCGGGGGAGGCTCTTAGCCACAGAGCGGAGCGGGAATGATTGGAGAAGCAGACGTGGACGCCGGAAACTTCCAAAGTGCCTTCGGTGTGATCTGAAAACTGGACGGTGGCGATGATGTCGGCAAAAACAGCCTCGGCCCAGGGCTCGTAGACATAAACTTCCGCGGTCTGCGTTTTTAGCAGTTTGGTAATGCGGTTTCGGACGTCGTCGGGATTCTTCCAAGCGGGGCCATAGCGACGGATTTTCACGACGTCGATTGGCGCACCCATCAATTCAGCGATGGAAGTTGGTTTCATAGGCTGACTGGCTGGAGGGCCAAGTTCTCCAATTTTTTGATTGAAGGGATCGCAAGTTTTTCCGAAGCTGTTCGCAACCCAAACGGGCGAGTTATTGGCGGGCTGGTTTTTCGAGGTCGAGGACGACTTTTGGGTCTTTGGATTTGTCCTGTGAGTGAGCGGTCTGCGGAGTGAGGATCGCAAGCGCGAGAGCGAAGAAAAAAGAGCATCTGGTTCGGAGCTCGCGAGTCTCCTGATACTGAGAAGCGATTGTACTTGCTCGGACGCGGAAGTGAAATACGCCCGCCTGCCCTTCGCCGATGCTTTCAGGCAAAAAAGGCGGCCGGTACAAAGATAAAGCGAGTACAAAAGAGCCGGCGAGACGCCGGCCTGCCTGCCGGCAGGCAGGCGCTACGAAAACTGGGACGCGGCCTTCGCGGAAAGTTGGTGGCGTGCGCTTCACGCGCGCTGGGCTCGTCTGTGAGATTATTGGGCATGGCGAAGAATGGCGTGGAGATGAAGATAGTTTAGGTGAATACGGGGCTGCCGCGGGAAGTGAT
>JBEKSN010000260.1:0-4293 GCA_049517055.1 Candidatus Acidiferrales bacterium
CAAGCCAAACTGAACTTGCGGGCGCGTGTGGTTGCGCGCGCCGAAACCGCTGCCCTTGATGGATATTTCTCCGCCGGGGAGGGCGGCGGGCGGTTTCACGGCTTCGATTCTTGGCGTGCCGGTCGTTTTCAATTCTGCTTTCCTTGTGGGCACCAGCTTGCACTAATTTAATTTGTTTGTCATTCCGACAGCGAACATTCAGAACTGCAGAGGTGTTCCCGAGACCCACTGCACTATATAGCGTAAGCCCCATATGATGACCGCCGCATAGATAGCCGCAACCCAATCATCCGCCATAATTCCCCAGCCGCCCGGCAGTGACTCCGCTTGTCGAACCGGAGACGGCTTCCAAATGTCGAACACTCGAAAAAGTATAAAACCCAGAAGCAAGGATTTCCAGTTGCCGGCTACGAAAGTAAGTAGGTAAGTAAGTTGTTGACCCGAGACCTCGTCAATCACGACATATTGAGGGTCCTTTTCGGCAGATCGTTCGGATACGCGGTTGGATGCCCAAACGCCAACGCCCGCGATGATTAGCCCCGCTGCGAACTCCCAAGGACGAGGAATCAGCCAGCCGATCGTCCAGAACGTGACGTGCCCAGATAGGCTGAGCCCACTCATGACGAACACGGCATGTTTACGCAGGATTGAGCCTAAGACTAAGTATATCGCGGCACCAGCGAGAGAGCCCCACGTACCGGGAGCAAATGGAAAATAGCCGAGGCCGCCGGCGGTGGCGACGAAAAGAGCGAAGCGCGGTTTCTTTTGCGGCTTAGCTGCGAACGCTGGCGATGACACCGACTCTAAAGGAGCTTGCGCGACTGATGGCGGCGGGTCAGTTTTTTCGGTCATCCGCGTCTCGATCGAGATTTTCTGGGAATGACTCGTCAATTACCGGCTCGCTGATTACATATTTCTCGCTGGCCCAGGCGCCTAGGTCGAGCAGTTTGCAGCGCTCACTGCAGAATGGGAAGTCGGAGCTTGAGTCCGAGTCGGTTGGTTTGCGGCAAATGGGACACTGGAATTTCATATGTTTCCGGGGATTAGACTAACACGGATGTTTTGAAGTGGCAGACAGATTGGCACTTGTGAGCGAGCGGGATCAGGATTGCTTCCTCGCTAGCCGGGTAGTACTATCGCGCGACACGGACGGTCGTTCACCCGAGCGGTCTTTTCGCCCATTGTTCCCTGCCCACTTCCAGGCGAAACCGCAAGCGGGAAACGTGAAGACCGCCATTTCCTAAAATGGCCGAAGCGCGAACACAACACGATCCGGCCCCTACGTCCAATACGGATCTCAGCGGAAAAACGGTCGCCAGATTCCTGATTCGAGAGCGCCTGGGCGGCGGAGGTATGGGAGAAGTGTACCTGGCCGAAGATACCGGGCTGAAGCGCCAGGTCGCGCTGAAGCGGATCTCTCCGGCTTTGCGAGCCGACGCGGAATCGCGACAACGGCTGTGGAAGGAAGCGGAATGGGCTTCGCGTCTGAACGATCCGCACATCGCCGCGGTTTACGACGTTTTCGAGGAGGGCGGGGAAGTTTTCGTGGTGATGGAGTACGTCGAGGGGGAAACGCTGCGGCACCGGATTGGAAGTCCGCTGCCGATGGCTGAATTTCTTTCGATCGCCACGCAATGCGCCGCGGCTCTGACGGCCGCGCACAAAGCGGGTTTGCTGCATCGGGATATCAAGCCTGAAAACATCATGCTTACGCGCGAGGGGCAGGTGAAAGCGCTCGATTTCGGCGTGGCGCGCGAGCTTCCGGGATCCGACCGTGCAACGACGCGCCACACTTTTGAAAGCGCGCGGTTCGCCGGGACGCTGCCGTACATGGCTCCGGAAATACTTGAGGAGAAAGAAGGCGACGGCCGCGCGGATATCTTTTCCATGGGCGTGGTTTTCTACGAAGCGCTGTCCGGCAAAAATCCGTTTCGGCGCGCGGGATTTCTGCAGACATGCAACGCAATCCTGCACGAGGAGCCGCCGCCGCTGAGCAGGCAGAATTCCGACGTGCCGGAAGGGCTGGAACAAATCGTCGGCAAAATGCTGGCGAAAAATCGCGAAGATCGCTACGCCACGGCCGCCGACCTCGATGTGGATTTGCGATTGCTTTCGCGCTCGCCGCAACTTCCGCAAGGTCGTCAGGCTCGCATCCCGAAGAAACTTCTTGCCCTGGTGATAGTAGGCGTTGTCGTGGTCGTCGCCCTCGTGCTGCTGGCTAGAAACCCCAGCGTCCAGGAACGTGCGAAAGCGTGGCTGGGCGTAACGCTCGTACCGCACCAAAAGCTGTTGGCAATCCTGCCGTTTCGTGCGTTGGAGGGCGGCCCTGAAGCTGCGTCGTTCACCGATGGCTTGACCGCGACGTTGACGACAAAACTTACACAATTGACCGACAACCAATCCTTGGGCGTGATATCAGCGAGCGAAATCCAAGCTAAGCATGCCACCACCGCCGATCAGGCCTATGCCGAATTCGGAGTGAATCTGGTTTTGGAAGGGAGCCTGAGCACATCCGGCGACTTGATGCGCATAAATTACGAGCTGGTGGATCCGCGAACGCACCGGCAGTTGCGCGCGGAGAGCATCACCTTGCCCGCTTCCGAACCTTTCGCAGTTCAAGACCAAGTTGTAAACGGAGCAGTCCGCATGCTCGAGCTGGAAGTTCCGCCGGCCGAGCGGCAGGTGTTAGATTCTCACGGCACGCAAATCCCGGCCGCCGAAACTCTTTATCTGCAAGGACGAGGCTATCTTCAGAATTACGACAGGCCCGAAAACAACGACAGCGCAATTCAGGTTTTTCAGCAGGCGCTGAAGCTGGATCCGAACTATGCGCTGGCTTATGCAGGTTTGGGCGACGCTTACTGGAAGAAATACACGGACAACAAAGATCCACAGTGGGTTCAGAGCAGCCGGGAATCTTGTGAAAAGGCTGTGAACCTGGATCCGAATCTTGCCGCCGCGCACGAATGCCTGGGGACGCTCTATTCCGGGACGGGCCGCTACGAAAACGCGGTGACGGAGTTTGAAAACGCTTTGAAGGCCGAGCCGACCAACGATGACGCGTATCGCGGTCTGGCCAGGACCTACGAAAAACTCGGGAAACTCACAGAAGCGGAAAAGACGTACCAGCGCGCCATCGACCTGCGGCCGCAATATTGGGCCGGATACAACTGGCTCGGAGCGTTCTACGCAAATCACACGCGCTATGCCGACGCCGCAAAGATGTTCAGCAAGGTGATTTCGCTTGCCCCGGACAGCTTTCGCGGCTACTACAATTTGGCGGCAGTCAACGTGGCGCTGGGCCAATACGCCGAAGCCATTGCCAACCTTAATCATTCAATTTCCATCAGGCCTTCCTCCACGGCTTACGCGAACCTGGGCATGGCTTACTTCTGCCTGCGGCGATTCGATGAAGCCGCACAGAGTTTCGAACAGGCTGTGAAGCTGAACGATAAACTTTATGATGGATGGTGGGACCTCGGTGATGCCTATTCGTTTGTACCGGCAAAGAGCGGGCTGGCCAAGGGCGCGTATGAAAAGTGTGTATCGCTGGCGAATGAAGCGGTGAACGTCGATGCCAAGGATTCTCTGGCCTTCAGCACGCGGGGGATCTGCCAGGCGATGCTGGGCGAGCGGGCGGCAGCGTTCGCCGACCTTCTGCGGGCGGATACGATTGCTCCGGGTGATCCGGAGGTGAGCTTTGACACCGCAGTTGTTTACAACCACTTCGGCGAGACGGACCAAGCGTTGCAATGGCTGGGCAAAGCGGTGAGCGCAGGCTATTCGCCAAGCATCGCGCGCGATTATCCTTTCTTCGACAAAATGCGTTCGGACCCGCGTTTTCAGAAGATTTTCCAATCCCCATAGTTCTCAGAGGAGGAAGCATGAACACAGCTACAGCGAAGGACGGAGCAAGACCCAATATCAGAACAATTAGCATTACCCTGGACGCCGCCGGAAAACCCTTCGTAGCTCAAGCAGATCTCGACGTCACGATCTCGCCGGCGAATAATGAAGAAATCGCTTGGGTATCGGCAGAGCCGTTCCTGGTCGATTTCAAGGGGAACTCGCCGTTTTACGAAGAGCAATTCAGCAACGCGTACAAGCAATCGGGGCTTGTCCGCCGAGGCGTTATATCCAGCAAGTCTGTCTTCTACGAATACTCCATCATCATAAATGGACAGACTCTGGATCCCCGCATTCGCATTGACCCCTGAAATAAATGAAGGAAACTGAAAGGCTGTGTTTGAGCGCGGGTAAAGGCCGGTTCAAGCGAGGATGGGGAAGAGGCTG
>JBEKSN010000261.1:0-4290 GCA_049517055.1 Candidatus Acidiferrales bacterium
AGCGGCCCAGCCGATCAACGGAGGCAACGCGCCAGGAATGGCTCCCACGGCGGTTGCAAGCGTCGTGCGCGTCTTGAGAGGCGTGTAGAGGCCAAGGTAAGACAAGCTCGTGGCGAAGGCGATAAAGCCCGCGAGTGCGTTAACGGTGAGGGCCAGCCACGCCGTACCGAAAATGATTGTGACGGCGCCGAAAATCAGGACTTCGCTTGGTTTTAACGTCCCGGTCGGGAGCGGGCGCGCTGCCGTCCTGCGCATCACCGCATCCATATCTCTTTCAACGTATTGATTCAGAGCGGCAGTGCCACCGGCCACCAACAAAGTGCCGAAGAGCGTTTGCGCGAGGCGAGCCCAATCCACGGGGCCGGTCGAACCGAGGTAAAAGCCTGCAACGGTGGTAATCACCACCAGGAAGGTTACGTCGGGCTTCGTGAGCACGACGTAAGCCCAGGGCTTTTCGAAAAGGTTGATGGCGACTGCGCGTTCGTTGCTCATGACCTCAAGCCCTCGAGCTTTCGGCTCGCGTACCAGCGGCGCGGGTAGTTTCCATGGCCGATCGTAGTGCCACGACTGCTTTCGGACGAATCAACCGATAGCAAGATAACGTCAAGACCACACTGGAAGCAAGCGTCAATGCGCCGACAAGCACATGTGCGACCGTGATGACAACATAGTCCACAGACGGCTGGGTGGCGTGCATAGCCTGCACTACGGCCCAATACGCCGCAACGCCGAGCAAGACTTGCGTGCCGAGGAACGCCTGCAGCAAGATGCCCCAGCGGCGAAGGTCGCGAACCTGGCCAAAACGCTTGCGGACCGCGCGGCAAGTCCAAACGATCAGAAACGTAACGACGACGAATCCGACGAGATGCGGCAGGATTCCAAAGGCTCCGTGGCGAAAGCCGGCGCCGAGGATGAGCTGAACGAAAATGGCAGCGGTGGTAACGACTGCGAGAGGGCGCAGGCGGGGCGAGCCGCGATCGTCGAGCGATGAAAGGTCACGCTGCCACCAAGCACTGGTCAGCAACGCGAGACTGACCACAGTAACGAAGAAGATCTGTGCGAGCGTAGCGTGCATGGTCGCCGTAACTGCCGGGTGGCCGCGAAGGACGCGCAGCGCACCGAGAAGAGCTTGCGCGATGATGAGGCCGAGCGCGGTCCAACCCAGCTTGCGAGCGATGCGAGTGCCGCTGCGGGCAAGCCAGACAGCTAAAACCAGGGTGAGAACACTGACGGTGGCGGCAAACACGCGGTGAGCAAATTCGTAGCGAATGCCTCCTACGAGGGGAGGAATAATTCGGCCGTAAGCGAGAGGCCAGTCGGGAACGGAATCGGCAGCGTCGTTGCTTGTCACCAGCGCGCCGGCCATCAGAAGCAACACTGTGACTGATGCCGTAGCGACGGCGAATCGGTGGACGCCTTGAAGCTTCTCGGTTTCCGGCATTGTAAGTGCGATTCCCTGTCAATCAGAACAGAGCTGCTAAAAACTCGTGCGCGAAGAATACGCGTTATAGAACACATGGCCGCAGGAGCGAGCAAGAACCCACTCCTGCGGCCACAGATCACGAACAGCATCCAACAAATTAACCAACAGCTTGCTAGTCTCCGGATGCCGCGGCGGTCTTGAACGTGAAGGTGAGCGGCTTCGATTCCTTAGCGCCGATGGTCACCGTCTGATCCGAGACACCATACTTTTCGTGCCACGCTTCGATCGTGTAAGTTCCCGGCGGCAGGTCCTTCAATGTAAACTTTCCATCTTTCGAAGTGACCGCGTAGTAGGGATTCTTGAACACGAAAATGTAACTCTTCATCCAGGGGTGCACGTTGCACTTCACCGGTATGGCCACTTCGGCGCGGCCGAATGTGTCGTCGATGGGAGTAGCGCCTGGCGGCTGCGACTTATTCCACTCGCGATTGTCTTTCGGCATCGGGTGAATGTTGTGAGTGGTTTGGTCGTCGTTCTTGACTTCGAATGTCTGGCCGGTCATCAAGGCGATGATGTGGGGGTCGTACATGCAACCCTGTTGGTTGAGCACGACAGGCTCTTTCGGCGTGTCGAAGTTATAGTCGGCGAGACCGTCTTTCACGTAAACCACTACGTTGGCCAGGTCGCCTTTGTCGTTTACAACGACCTCAGGCGGGACAACGGGATTCGGGTGCGCTTTCTGGCAATATGGCTCGGCGCTCATGTTGATAGGCTTGGCCGGGACGGGCTTGCCGTCGAGCGTTACGCTGCCGGTAACGGAGCCGACCGTCGAGGTATCGATCACCTTCTTGGCGTTTGAATTCGCCACGGGCTGCTCGTTGGTGTCCTCTTTTTTGCCGCAGCCGGTGATGGCAATCGCCAACACGGCGGCCAATGCTAGATAAGAAAACTTAGTCTTCATTTGAAGAAAATCCTCCTTAGTAAAGCGGGGCTATTCTAACAATTCTGCGGCTGCATGAGGCCAAATTCTTTACAAGCGAGGGCTGTGCTATGCGCTGCTAGTTCCCGCTGCCAGCACCTTTGCCGCCTGCTCCGCCTGAGGGCTTTGCGCTCCCGCCGCTCGGAGCCGGGGTCTTCCCTACCAGCGCGGCTTGTTCCTGCGGCGTAAGCGAGAACATGTAGCGGACCAGCAAGTCCGCTTGATCGCCCTGGTAATGCTGCACGGTCGCGGGCACCGGACCTGAGAAGACCCAGTGATCGTTTTCCATGCGGAATAATCCCGAAGGCATAGCAGTGCCGGGGATAATTTTCGCGGGGTCAATGATCCAGCGCTCGGTCCAGGCCGGTTGCAGACGATCGTGGGCCAGCAAGAAATTCGGTGCAATTGCATTCTTGTCGTGCGCTTCATTGCCCGTCATATGGCATTTCAGGCAGGGCGCCGCCGGGCTGGTGAACAAAGCGCGAGCCATGGCACGCTCGTTTTCATCAAGAGGCTTCACCTTCGGCGGAATAAAGGGATCGGGTTGAGACGACATAGCCTGGAAGAAGAGCACGAGCTTACGAATTTCGTCGTTCGATAGATAAAACGTCGGCATGCGTACCTGCAAATACTGGCGCACACCATTCCGGTTCGTATCTGTGGTGCTGAGCGACGGATTGGCCAGGAACTGCCTGAGCCATTCGGGATTCACACGCGCGCCCTCGGTGGTGAGTACCGGAGGCAAATTCGCTTTATTCTCACCTTGATAGAACGGCAGAGTCTGCATCACAGATTTTTGGCCGACGTCAATTTGATGACAGCCTATGCAGTTGTATTTCGTGACCACCCACCAGCCTTCTTGAATATAGCGCCTGCGGTCGGCCGGCCTGTACATGTACTCCGGCGGCAAAGTGGGATCGGTGCTTCCCAAGAGCATGCTGACGAGAGCCTCGACGTCACCATCGCCGTAAAGATTCGGCTTGGGCATGCGCAACGCGTCCATCGGATTCGCGTGATATTTACCCTGGTCGTAAACTCCGGGATTCTGTAATTTTTGTTCGAAGAAACCCTTCGCGTCATACCAAGGGCCACGCGGGGATGTCTTGCCGTCGGGGAAAACGCCGCGCTTGGCGTTTTCGGTCCAGAGGGCGAAGTCGAGCCGCTCGATTGGCTTGCTGCCTTCATTGGTGAGTTCGGTACCAATACGGCCTTCGTCTTCGAGGCCGCTGAGTTCATGGCATCCGGCGCAACCATAATGACGCGCCAGGTCTTTGCCCTTGGCTCCGAGTTGCGGGTCATCCATGTAATCCGCGGAGGCATAAGAAGCATCGGGACGCTTCTGCGTCATCAAGTACGTAGCGATATCGCGGGAGTCGTCCATTGAAAGACGCAGACTCGGCATCACGGTGGGCTGCTGCACTACGAGCTCGTGGCCATCATTCGGACAGCGCGAGTGATCCAAATCGAAAACGTACGGTAGATTGTGCTTGGCATAATCTTCAGGTCCCAAGTCGCGCTTTTCGTAAGGACAATACGGCCTGGTGCGCTGGCGCGGGTCGTGGACCCAGCGAACGACATAATCGTAATTTTCCTTTTCGCCGACACGGCTGAGGTTAGCAGCGAAAGTCCCGCCAACCGTGGACGAGCCTTCACCCATGGAATGGCAGGCGAGGCATCCGCGCTCTTCGAAGAGTTCTTTGCCATGGGCTGCGTTGCCGGGCGCCTGATGGTCAAGCGGAGGGCCGGTGAGTCCTGCTTGCCAGACGAAAGCGGCGAGGGCCTGCGTCTCGTCCTGCGAGAGGCGGAACTGCGGCATTTTGGTGGTCGGCCGGAATTCGGTGGTGTGGCCGATCCAGTACGGAATCCACTCTTTGCGCAGCTTTTGTCG
>JBEKSN010000262.1:0-4268 GCA_049517055.1 Candidatus Acidiferrales bacterium
TACCAGAACGTTTTCGGCGGTGAGCAACCCGCTTACCTGGTCATCGTTCCGCGAAAGTCCATGTCGGAAGTTGACGCTGGCTTTCAGCAAGGTGCAAAGTTCATGGCCGCGATGGGCGCCGACGGAATGAAAAAGTTGAGCGAGCTTTCCGCCGCAGCCATCGGCTCATCCGAAACCAACATCTTCGCCATCAATCCGCGACAAAGTTACATGATGGAAGATCTAATTAAGGCCGATCCCGACTTCTGGCGGCCCAAGGCTGAACCCGCTACAGCGGCCAAGAAAGAGAAAGCCGAACCAAAACCATAACGAAAATCACGAGCTAAAGAGCGAGCCGGCAAGCCGCCCGATTTGGAGTGCGGCGACTTGCCATTGCTTTCTGTCGAGCAGCCTAGAGTTGCAAAGATGGAACCAACACGATTGGCGCGCGGCTACGAATCCGGCGTGCCATGATTTAATTCCAATATGTTTCGAGCGAATCCGGAACCCAAAGACCTTATTCCTGAGCTGGATGCCCTCGCCGCGACTGCAACTTCCGCTCGCGAATTAATGACCGGCATTGTCGGCCTGCTCCACAAGAACCTGCTGAAATACAACTGGGTGGGCTTCTACATGATCGAAAAAGAGCCTGCCGAAGATATGCTGGTCCTGGGCCCGTTCAAAGGCTCGATGACTCCGCATACCCGCATCAGGCTGAATCAGGGCATTTGCGGAGCCGCAGCCTCCAGCGGCGAGACCGTCATCGTTGATGATGTCAGCGCCGATTCGCGCTACCTGGCCTGCTCTGTGGAGACCAAATCCGAGATCGTCGTTCCCGTCTTCGTCTCAGGGAATGTCGTCGGCGAGCTGGACATCGACAGCCATTTTCGCGCCGCCTTTGCTTCCGAGGACAAAAAACTATGCGAGTACGCCGCAAAACTCCTCGGCTCCTGGATCGAATCCCACCCCAACTGCTGACCGCCTCAAATGCCTCAACGCGACGACTGCTAGCGCCTCGACTCCTCCGCGCAAGTCCTTTTGCTCCACGTAATCGTTATTAGTACCGCGGGAGTTGGTTTCGGTCGCGTGACGCCCTGGACGCGAATTCTTACTTTTTCATAAGTGTAGTCCGCGGTGATAAAGCCGCCGTCGACAGTCGTGTTAAGCAGCCCTGTCACATCCTTCCCCCGTTCGCTGGGCGGAACCAATTCGTCCACGGCGTCTTTCCACTCCTTTTCCGCGAAAGACGACCCGAAAATAACGTCCTTGTCCGTTTTCGCCCGCTTCTCTACGATCATCTCGCATACCTGCCCATCCTGAGCATATCTTGGAGTCATCACGATGCCAGGCCGCACCTCGTAAGAAGTGATTTTGCGATACTTTGCGCCCAAATCCGCGGAAGTCTGTCCCGGGGTAGCGACAGCGATCCCGAGCACAAGAACAAATACTCCTAGCGTGTGTCTCACCACAGCCATTCCTCCGGTTTGGGATTCAGCAATGGCTTGTAGTCAAATGATGCGCCCTGGTCTTTGAACCAGTCTCTCCATTTGAGGATTATCTCGTTTTGGGCATCCTGGGGAGCCACATATTCCGTCCCACGCGACGGCCACATGGCAAAGAACGAAACGCAGGTTCGATGCCGCGAATAAAGCCAATACTTGCGGTTCCTTTCAAACTCCGACTTGTCGAATTCATGACGAGTTTGGCCACAAAAATCCTTTCCTCCCGTTAGATATCGAAGCGCGCGGATGGACCAAAGAACGTGTTCTGCCTCCGGCCTTTTCTCGGAAGCCAGAATGCGAGTCTCGTTGACGGGGCGTAATTCATCAATCAGAAGTTGCACCGCAAGCCGAGGCGCCTTCGCCAGCGTTGCTACAATTTGCCGGTCATCGTTACCTCTACCGAGCTGCCTGATCTCTCCGGACACGCTCGTCGATTCTTGCGCAAGAAGGGGGCGCGATGGAAGACCCGCCAGAATCACCATCGTTAATATCAGAATCACAAGCAGCCTATTTGTCATAGATGTCTATGAAGGTCCTATTGCCCCGCGGAACGTCGCCGCCTCCGACATTACGGAAAGGCCCATACTCGGATATGGGCTTCCCCTGTCCAAACCCTGCGCTCGCTGGTGGCCGCTGCGGACCTTTGCCTTCCTGCCGGATAAAGAAGTACCGGCCTGGCATATCTCCATGAGAGTTCTTAGCCACGGAAAGGTTATCCTGCCATATGGATTGCTGGATTTTGTTGTTTGGATCATCTGGCTTACTTTTCTTCACTATGCCATTTCTTTCAGAGATGTCCATAATATTTTTGCGCGCGTCCTGCAGATTCTTGGTTGAGGACGGATCCCACGTGCTCCGCTGGTAAGGACTCGCATTGCTTGGTGAATCGGCAGATTTCTCAGGGACAATCCCAGATGTCTCTCCGTAGCCTACCTCTGCCTTGGCTTCGTCGCGCCTCTTCTGTACTTGCCGCAGATGTGCCAGCTGATTGGGACTCGCTTGTGGCGTTTGTGCCTCCTGTCTGCCTTGAATCAGGACATGGCGCCCGTCGATTGTGACCCAATGGCCGCCTTGAGTTCCGTCTGTTGATTCGTTTGCGCGAGCATTTTCAAGCGCACGGCCGTAAGCCGGATTCATGTAAAACTTGCCGTTGATAAAAGGCATGGATAGTTTTCCTCGGAACGCGTCGTCGGGAGGGGCGTTTATGCAACCTGAGAGGCGCAGCGCCGGGCGGCGCCGGTGCTGCTACAAAATCAGCCGCCGGCAATACGGCGTCCAAGCATCATCGCGAACCCAGCCGAGGGCCGCGAGGCGACGGCCGAATTTCTTGGCGATAGGCGGAGGCAGCCAGGCGTGCGCATCGTGCAAACCGCGCGCGACGAGATCGCGTTCGCCCGCGCTGTGCAACGCGAGCAGCCGCGCGTAACGTTCGCGCGGATTCCCTTCCCGAGGCGCAATCAGCAAATACATTTCGCAAGTCAACCGCGCCAGCGAAGCCATCACCGCGCGCCCCGCGCCGTCCTCCACCACCAGCTTCGAAACAAACAGCGAATCCGCCAGGTCTGGAAACGCGTAATCGAATCCTTGCTGCGCGTGCATGCGCCGCAGTGCGTCAAGATCGGCGTCAGTGTATTCGCGGATGAGCATGGCGTCTTAGGGTTAGAACACGCGATGGCGCAGGAGCGGATGCACCCGCGCGACAGCTTCTGCGGCATCGAAAGTAGTCGCGCGCGCCGTGACTCCGTACGCGGCCAGCGCAGTCTGCGCGGCCTCTGAAATAGGCTTCTGCGCGAGAGGATGCGGCAGCGCTTCGAACGCCGCGTCATCCTCCAGCGCGAGATGCGCGCCTTCATCCGCTTCCACAAGCACCAGGATCATCGTCGCGTCGTCAGCATCGATATCCCCCGGCGCAACAGTCGTCGCAGCCGCGCCAAGCGCGAGCCAATGCGAATTCACAAATCGCGCAGCGTGGCGATGCCAGGCGCCGAGCGTCGTCAAGTAATAGCGTTTTCCAGTCATGGGTCGGTGGTTTGTAGCGCCGGCATCTTGCCGGCGGTTTGTCGCGACCAATCGAGGGAATCAAAAGAGTCGGAAAGGTGCCCGCGTTGCGAAAAATCGGGGACAACTCTCTACGGACGCAGCACGCTCCGCCGCTGCCAAAGCAGAGGCAATCGGTGCTTTACGAAGAAAAAGTATAGTTGTGCGTCAAGATCGTTGCGTCGCTGCGCCCGGCGAAAAATTGGTGATAAGGCTCGCAGCTCACCGTCACCTTCTTCCCTTCCTCGACGATGACCTCGATTTTCCTTATAGTAATGCGCCCGAAGCGGCTAACTAGGACGTCGCTCAAGCACAAACGCTCGGCCCGCATCGGCGACCCGTCAGCCAAGGTGAAAATGTGGTGCGGCGTGGCGTCCAGTGATTCGTCATTCGAAAAATGGAGGCGGATGAATGTATCGGCGTCGCGAACTTCTAGCCGCACGATGCGCGTCCACGGTTCTCCATGCGTGTGGCACGGACAACAAAGATGCTCGCCCACCTGGCACGACTCAATCTTGACCGTGCCGCGCTCCTTCGTCTGCACCACCATGCCGGCGCGCAGGCAACTTCCGCTCCCTCCGCCCGATCCGCCGCCGGTTCCGCTGCTGGTGGTGGCTGCAATCATCGCCCCTTGCGAAAGCGGAACGCGTCCTTGCAGCGCTTGCTGCTGCGCGGCCACGTTTGTTTTCGCGCTCTGCGCGTTTGCAGGCGAGCCTACGCTTCCGGCGATCGCTCCCACCCACGCAATCG
>JBEKSN010000263.1:0-4264 GCA_049517055.1 Candidatus Acidiferrales bacterium
GGCGAGGGTCCGCATCCGGATTCGCCAGCGCGAGAATGAAGGGCTCGAGAGGCTGCGTTAAAATGACGCTCTGAGCGCGTTCGGCGATGGCAGTATCGGAATCGGCTGTAAGAAGTGTAAGTAACTCCGCGCGATGTTCGGGCGCCAGCGAACCCCCGCCGGAAAAAACCGCGAGCTTTTGTTCGGAGGTCGCGTGCCCGGTACGGATACTGTCGCGGAGATCAGCGCTAATGGGATTCTCCAGGGACCGGCGCAGGCATGTTAGCCGACTGTGCCGAATGCTTATGCCAACGGGCGGCAAGCCTCGGGCCGAAATGGACCGCGGCGAAGACCGCGCCCGCAATGAGTAACACCGCTAAAACAATTACCAGCGTAATCTCCTGGTAGCGCCTGCCCGATTCGATCGGAGGGTCAGCTACGACGCCCGGTTCGGCCCGGCCTTTCGTAACCAGCGCATATTCTGATACCAGACTATCTTCATCGAGGCCGAGGAAGCGTGCAATAGCGCGGATAAATCCACGGTTGAAAACGCCACCGGGTAATTGGTCCCATTGCTCATTCTCCAACGCCACAAGAAAGCGCGGGGCGATGCGCGTGGCCGAGGAAATTTCTTCCAGAGAGACGCCTCGCATTTCCCGCTCGCGTTTTAGATGTTCACCGAAAGGTGTAGAAGACATCCGCTGGGACCGACTGACACACAAAATATAGGCGCGGGTTGCGGGAGTGTCAATGTTCGCCAGATATCTCGCAATCTCACCCTATTGGCCATTCGTCAATCGCTGCCGTTAAGCCCGTTGCGAATAGCGGAAAGCGTTCTCTATAATGAGAAGGTTGCCCAAAGATTCTCCAGACCCCAAGGAACGTGTGGCTGCTGAACGCATAAAACGATCCACGGACAACCGGCCGTTCGCCGGCGTCGAAAGGCGCCGAAGTCCGGGCATTGGTCCGGACATCCCCGAAAGCACCAATGAGGTGACTGTTTTTCATGAGCTGGGAAAAGCCCTCACGTCTTCCCTCCAGCTCGACCAAGTGCTCCGCACGATCATGGAAAAGATCAACGAGGTATTGCGGCCCGACACCTGGTCATTACTCCTGATGGACTTGGAAAAAGAAGAACTTTTCTTTCAAATCGCTACGGGCAAAGGCGCCGAAGCGCTTAAGGACGTGCGCATCAAGGTTGGGCAGGGTCTTGCAGGCTGGGTGGCCCAAGCCGGCGAAGCGGTGGTGGTGCCGGATACCAGCACGGACTCCCGGTTTTTCAAACAGGTGGACTCCAAGACCAAGATGGAAACGCGCTCGATCGTGGCCGTTCCCGTGCGTTTCCGGGATCAGTGCCTGGGAGTAATCGAGCTGATTAATTGCATCGGTCCTGAAGGATTCAGCAAGCGCGATCTGGCGCTTTTGGAAGCGCTGGCGGATTATGCCGCAATCGCGATCGAAAATGCGCGCCATGTCCAGAGAATCCACGAACTCACGATTACGGATGACTGCACAAGCCTCTACAACGCCCGGCATTTGAATTTCATGCTGGATACTGAGATTTATCGCTCGCACCGCTACGCCTTTGAGTTTTCGCTGATCTTTATCGACCTGGACCACTTCAAGAACGTCAACGACACTTACGGTCATTTGGTTGGCTCCAGGTTGCTTGCGGAAATAGGCGCAGCCGTGAAGGACAAGTGCCGTCTGATCGACCTCGCGTTCCGCTATGGCGGAGACGAATTTGTGGTGCTGCTGCCGCAGACATCCAAGGAAAACGCATTTGGCGTGGCACGCCGCCTGCACAAATTGATTCGAGAGGCAGTCTGGCTGAAGGACACCGGCATTAACGTCCACATTACGGCCAGCGTCGGCGTAGCCTCTTATCCTACTGATTCCCGCACCAAAGCGGAGCTGCTCCACCTGGCCGATGAGGCGATGTACCTGGTTAAGAACACCACGCGCGACAGCGTCGCCGCTGCCGGTCTAGGCATACTTGCCCACGGTGAATAACGCCGCCCTCACGAGTTGTTGCCTGGAAACCTCTCACCTATAATCAGCTTCTAACATTTCAATGATTGCGGATGCGTGGTGATCCATACAGCTTGCCAAACTCGCAGGCAGTTGGAAGCGCGAGAGCGACGGAGGATCGGCATTGCAGAATAAAGAAGCAGCCAGATATGCACGTTGGGCGGCAATCGCTGCCGGCATAATTTCTCTGGTTGTTGTTGGCGTGTATTCGCAGCGCCGCATACGCGAATCTCGGTCGCATCAAGCACAGCCTCGCGCCGTGCCGGCAACGGTGCAGCAGCAATCGGACCAAACGACATTCTCAAAAGTGGAAGGTGACCGCACGATATTTACAGTCCGCGCTTCGCACGCCACCCAGTACAAGGATCAGAACACTTATCTGCTGGAAGACGTATGGATGACCATTTATGGGCGCGAGGGAAACCGGAACGACAATATCCATGCGCGTCAATGCAGTTACGAGCCGAAGACAGGCGCGGTGCGATGCGAGGGCGATGTGCAAATCGACCTGGCTGGCGCAAATCCACCTCCGGGTAGCGGCGACCGAGTGATTCACGTCACCACTCGCGATCTAACGTTCAACCGCGAAACCGGCGACGCTTCCACTCCCGATCCGGTCGCTTTCCGTTTTCCACAGGGCCAGGGACATGCCCTGGGTGTTACATACAGCACTCAAAAATCGGTCGTCCTGTTGGAACACGATGTGCAGATGGACCTTTCGCCATCCGATCGAACGAACGGAGTTCCGGTGAATGTCACCGGGAGCAGTCTTGAGATCCGACGCGATGAACGCAAGGTGATCCTTTCCGCCCCTGCTCACGTTACTCAAGGAAACCGCGACCTCTCCGCGGACAGAATTACGATCGATCTCGACGCGGATTTCCGAGCGCAACACGCCACCGCCGAAGGACATCCCGTGATTCATTCGGCAGGGTCCGGAGGGAAGACTACGGTCACTGGCAACCAGTTCGAAGCATTCCTCAATTCGGCGGGTTGGATAGAGAAGTTGCTAGCCGATGGCCACGTGGAAGGAACACGCGAGGCCCCTGCCGGAACCGACCGTTTTTCAAGCGGGCATGTGGAACTTGCGATGGCGCCGCAGAATATCATTCGTATGATGACCACAAGCGGCGGCACGGTTCTTGATTCCCGCCAGGACGGCCAGTCCCGCGCTTTGAAAACGGAATCGTTGCGTGTGATATTTGGCGATGGAAAGCAAGGCAGCCAGCCGCGCGCTCGAAGCGCCGAGACACTGACGCCGGCCACCATTGAAATGAAAAGTGCCGGCGAAACAACGGAATTGCATGCCAGGAAATTCGTCACGGAATTTGACGGTGAGGGGCGCCTGGCGAAATTATTCGGACATTTAGGCACGGAAATAGATCGCACAATCGGTTCCGGAGCGCCGCAAGTGAGCACGGCCAAGGAACTTGTCGCCGTTTTTGGCGCGAACGGAGAGTGGGAAACCCTGGATGAGAGCGGGAATGTGCATTTTCAACAGGCCGATCGTCAAGCCACAGCGGAGCGCGCCAGAATTGTCAGCGCGACCGATCTCGTCACTCTCGACGGCTCGCCTGTGCTTTTCGATTCGACCAGCCGCACAACTGCGCGAAGCGTATCGATCGATCAGAAATCTGGAGAAATTCGCGCGACGGGTGGCGTGGCGTCCACCTACCTGTCATCTGCGCAGAATAACGATGTAAATCTGGGTGCGGGCGCCGCTCACATTTCTTCCAGCACTCTCATCGCCTCGAACACCAGCGGTCGAGCGCTTTATTCCGGACACGCTCGTATGTGGCAGGGCGAATCTGTGTTGGACGCGGAGCAGATCGAAATCTGGCGCGACGAAAAAAAATTGATTGCCTCTGGCGGCGTAGTCGCAATATTCCCGCAGGCTTCTGCACAAGTCCCAAACGCCCCAGGAACGGGGCCAAAGCTTCCCCCTGGAAAGTCGGCGAGCTCCCCATCGGCCAAATCTCCGGTAAAACTCACCGGAACACCGACGGGGCCCACGCTATGGCAAATTCGGGCTCCCGAGCTGACCTACTGGAGTGACTCAGGAAAGGCGCATTTGGAGGGGGGCGTTACCGCCAATTCGCAGCAGGGCTCGTTGCAATCGCCGACCCTGGACGTCTTTCTAACGCCTGAGCAGGAACCTCAAGCTCGGCCGGGTGCGGCGTCCGGCGGGGCGCCTGCTGGGGCCCTGGGAGCCCGTCAGCTCGACCGGGCGCTGGCCCTGGGGGGCGTTGTGGTC
>JBEKSN010000264.1:0-4222 GCA_049517055.1 Candidatus Acidiferrales bacterium
ATTCAAGTTTTGCTTCTTTCCTTGATTTCATCGGTGGCATTCCCATCGACTGCGGCGGCAGCCCCCACCATTGCCGGCAGGTTCACGCTTCCGGGTGAAACAAAGTGGGGGGCCATCGTCCTGCCCGCCGGCGACTACGCCTACGCGGTCGAAGAAAACAGCTCGTTGCCGCTGGTGGTAATCTTTTCTTCCAACGGCACGGGCAAGGGATTTGTTTTCCCCTCCTCGGTCACGGAAATTGAATATCCCGAGAAGGGGAAAATCGCCCTCGAAATCAAGGACGGTGAGACGGTGGTGACCGCTGTGTACGTGGAGAAGCTCGGATTGGTGCTCCACTACAACGCGCGCACAACCAGAGCCGAAATAGCGCAAAAGAAAACCACGCCGCGGCAAAAGATGGATTCTTACTCCGCGGCTAAATAGGCTGGGCGGTTTCACGCCGGACGGGAGCACGCTGCATGCAAACTTGCTCCCGTTCGGCGAACATTTCCCTCGCCTTAAGCCGTCCGCGAACCTCGTTTCACTTCGTCCGTCAGCAGAATAGCCTCGGCAATTTGCTTCATGGATTTTCGCGTCTGCCGGCTCTGCACCTGCAGCGTGCGGTAAGCTTTCTCTTCCGTCATCCCCATTTCGTTTTGCAGGATTCCTTTGGCGCGCTCGATCAGCTTGCGCGTTTCCAGTTGTTCGGAAAGCTGCGAGTTCGCCGTCTCCAGCCGCGCCATTTCAATTTCCGCGCCCACCAGAAATCCAACCGTGGTAATCAGCCGAATGTCCCGTTGTTTATAAACGTGCGGCAGGATGTGCTGCAGGTTGATGACGCCCACCAGCCTTCCGCGGCACAGCAGCGGTACGGATAAAAACGCCTGGTAACAGTCCTCCGGCAATTCGTTGAACAACTTGAAGCGCGGATCCTTCGATGCATTCTGGGCCACGGCAACGGCCGTCCGATGCTCGGCCACCCAGCCCGTAATGCCTTGCCCCACCTGCAATTTCAGCCGGTCCACCACTTCTTGATGAGGATTTTTTGAAGCGCGCAGGACCAATTCCTGATCTTCCTGCACGTACACAAAGCACGAATCGCACTTCACCAGCGCGGCTGCGAACTCTACCAGCCTGTCCAGCACTTCATGCAACGCGTCTTGGTCGGATGCAGCCATGCGGCTGCCCATTTCGTGCAGCAGGTCCACATCCGTGCCGTGAGTTGTGGTTGCGGTGTCCATATACGAAAGTAGCGGCCCCCGCCCTCCATGTCCAATCGTAATTTCGAATGCATGACATAAGTTTTCTCACCGCTCCCGAACGTGCCCGCCCAATTTCGTTCCCGCCCTCCGCGAGATCAAAGAAACGAAAGCAGCTGCCGCTCGCGGCAGCGTTCGATCCCGCCTGTAAACCAGTCCCAACTCCCGCCACAAATCCGTATCCGCAATCGGAATTAACTTCACTTCGCCCGCCCGCACTTCATCTCGCGCAAACGTCTCACTGATCAGCGACACGCCCAGATTGGCGGCCACAAACGCCTTGATCATCCCCACGCTTGCCAATTCCATGGTGATGTGCAGCCGCGAGCGGTACGGACGAAACAGCTTGTCCAGCATCTGCCGCGTGGACCCTGTCTTCGGGTAAATCAGCGGCTGCTCTACGATTTCGCTAGCGCGAACCACCTTCTTCTTCGCCAGCGGATTTTGCGGGCTGACCATCAGCAGCAGCCGGTCCTGAAAAATTGAGTGCGTTTTCAGGCTCGGCGATTTGATCGGCAGCGTAACGATTCCCACGTCCACCGATCCGTCTTCCACTTTCTCCAATACTTTGTGGCTGAAATTACGATAGATGTTGATTTGCACGTCCGCATAAAGCCGGTGATATTCCGCGAACACCTCCGGCAGAACGTACAAGCACGTCGCTTCGCTCGCGCCGATCAACAGCGTCCCGCGAGGCGTATTCGCTCGGTCTGCCACCGCTCGCAGCGATTCATTGCGCAGCGCCAGAAGCTTTTCGGCATACTCCAGCAGCGCATCCCCCGCCACCGTCAACCGCACCTTCTTTCCCTGGCGGTCGAACAATCTCGTTCCGTATTCCAGTTCCAGCTGCCGAATCTGCGCGCTCACCGCCGGCTGCGAGAGGAACACGGTTTTCCCCGCGCGCGAAAAACTAGCCGATTTTGCCACCTCGAGAAACGTCGTGAGTTGTGTGAAATCCATGATCCAGTTCGCGCGATTATAACAGAGGAATAGTTTCCGTTGCTTCTCGCGCCCGCCAGCATGGGAAATTTCGATGCGACGCATCCATTTTAACGATTGTACTTTCACCCGCGCGACGGGGTAGTAATGGAACATGGGGAATGCGCGCCTCAGCGGACATCCGGACCACGACTCCTGTGGTGTGGGCTTCGTCGCCCAACTGGGCAGCCTCGGCTCGCGCGACGTCATCGAACGCGCTCTCACCGCGCTCGTGCGCCTCACCCATCGCGGTGGAGTGGATGCCGACGGCTCCAGCGGCGACGGAGCCGGCCTGCTCCTTTTCATCCCGAAAGAGTTCTTCCACGCCCGTGCTAAAGAAGAGCTCATCAACCTGCCGGTGGAATTCGGCGTCGGCATGGCTTTCCTCCCGCCCGGTCAGGAAAATGAAGCGCGCGCCTCAGTTGAAAAACTTTCCATCCTCTGCGGCGTCCAATGTTGTGGCTGGCGCAAAGTTCCCGTGGACTCCTCGATCCTCGGCCCCTCCGCCGCTGCCACTCTCCCCTCGATTCAGCAATGTTTTTTCAGCTCCAGCGAGACCGGCGAAGCTTTCGAACGCCGGCTCTTCCTGCTCCGCAAACGCATCGAATCCGAAGGCGCTCCAGGCATCTATTTCTGTTCGCTCTCCTCCCGCTCCGTGGTCTACAAAGGCCTGCTCGCTCCCTGGCAAGTCCCTGAGTTTTATCCCGACATCGCTCATTCTCAATTCCAGGCTTCCTTCGCCGTTTTTCACCAGCGCTATTCCACCAACACCCGCCCCACTTGGTCTCTGGCGCAGCCGTTCCGCTTCGTCGCGCACAACGGTGAGATCAACACCATCGGCCCGAATCGCCGTTGGATGCGGGCGCGCGAAAAATCAATACTCCGGGAAATGGACGCGCCGGAATGGTGCCGCCTTCTCGAATCCGGCGTCAGCGATTCCGCCAGTTTCGACAATGCTCTTGAAGTTCACCTGCGCCGCGACTACAGCATCGCCGCCGCCATGCTCCGCCTCGTCCCGCCTGCCTGGGAATCCGATCCCGACCTCAGCCCGGGCCTCAAGCTCTTCCTACAAACGCAGGCTCGCGAGCAGGAGCCCTGGGACGGTCCCGCCGCTCTCGTTTTCAGCGACGGCCGCTACGTTGGCGCGAAACTCGACCGCAACGGCCTGCGCCCGCTGCGTTACACCATCACCGCCGACGGTTTGTTGATGGCCGGCTCCGAAGCCGGGCTTTCCAATTTTGACGACAAGCGCATCGACGCCCGCATGCGTCTCGGCCCCGGCGAAATGATCGTCGTTGACCCTGCCGAAGGCCAGGTCTGGCGCGGCAATGAAATCGCTAAAATCCTGCATGTCGGTGGCGCAAGCGAAAGCTGGCGTCCCGCGCGCAAGATCGAGCCTTCCGTTGAATTTCTCGGCCCTTTTACCGAACATCCCAAGCGCGTCGCCGCCGCTCTCGGCTGGAGCGAAGATCAATACCGCATGCTCTTCCAGTCGCTCGGCTTGGAAGGCAAAGAAGCGGTTTGGAGCATGGGCGACGACGCTCCCCCTGCGTTTATTTCCTCCGCCCGCCGTCCCTTGTGGGATTACTGCAAGCAGCGTTTCGCTCAGGTGACCAATCCGCCGATCGATCCGCTCCGCGAAGCCCACGTCATGTCTCTCGATATCCCTCTCGGCAAAACGCTCTTCGTCGAATCGCCGCTCCTCGACGCCGCCCAAATCGAAAAAATTCAATCGCATTACCGCGGTTTCGTGCGCACGCTCGATTTCACCTTCGAATCAGCCTTAGGCGTCGAAGGCGCGCTCGCCGCGCTCGATCGTCTTCGCGCCGAAACCCGTGCAGCCGTATCCGAACCTTCGCCGCCTCAGTTAATTATTCTGAGTGACCGCAACACCAACGCCGGCCTCGCCGCAGTTCCCGCGATGCTTGCGCTCGCCGCTGTTTGGAAAGTTCTGGTCGAATCCGACGCCTGCCGCATTCCCCTGCTGATCGAAACCGGCCAAGTGA